>NZ_JAJMOZ010000009.1:0-178031 GCF_020991525.1 Flavobacterium sp. EDS | reverse complement strand
AAATGATTTTCCATCTGCTCCTTTTAATCCGTCCAATTGTTCTTGGGTGAAATCAGAGAATGTGAATGATTTTCCATCTGCTCCTTTTAAGCCGTCCAATTGTTCTTGGGTGAAATCAGAGAATGTGAATGATTTTCCATCTGCTCCTTTTAAGCCATCAAGTTCTGTTTGAGTAAAATCTGAATATTTAAATGAATCTCCTTTTTCGCCTTTTAATCCGTCAAGAGTTATAATTTGAGTAACTCCAGTACCATCAACGTAAGTAAATTGTTGATTAGTTGGATTATAAATAACATTTCCTGTATTAGTATTAATTTCACCCGATACAACAATTCTATTCCATTTACTATCATACCAATAGTAGTATCCTGGTTTAACATCTGCAACAGCCATAGTATTAAAAATCAACAAACTATTTATATTACCGTTTGTAATAGTACTTTTATCTGTTGTGCTCGTTAATTTAATTCTTGGAATCAACATACCTTTGTCATTAGCTACAACTTCTAATTGAGATGAAGCATTGGGCATTGGTGTACCTATACCTACCTGGGAGTAAGCAGAGTAACTAGCTAGAACAAAAATTAATGGGAGTAATTTATTCTTCATAAGATTTAATAATTATGAGTTATTCATTTATAAATTATAATTTGTTATTCTATCCTAAACTTAATTTGTAAGCTTGCATGTTCATTAACATTCAAATATTTATCAGCTTACAATCTCTGTTTAGAATATTAGCAAAATTATAGTCTAGGTCTTTTTTGGAACTGCCACATAAACTTTTAAAATCAGCATAAAAAGTTACAAATGCCTAAAAACAGAACAACAAACTATAAACCAATTAATTACATCATAAAAAACACCTTAAATAGGATTAATAATCAAATAATTTTACATAAAAAAAAGGGTTTGACTTTTAATAAAAGTCAAACCCTTTTTTACTAAACAACCTAACTATAAATTGATACGTTCTCTTTTGTTATTTTATTACAATAATAAATTCCGAACGTCTGTTTAATTCGTGTTCTGCCTCTGAACATTTTACACCATTACTACAGTTATTAATGAGCTGTGATTCTCCGTAACCATCACCCCAAACTCTATCTTTAGAAATTCCTCCCTCTAGAATAATATAATCCATGGTAGTTTTAGCTCTGTTTTTGGAAAGTCGCAAATTGTAATCATCTTTACCTCTGCTATCTGTATGCGATTTTACCTGTATCGAAATATTAGGACGACTCTTAAGTATATCAATTATTTTATCCAATTCTAGTTTTGATGATTTACGAATTGCATAACCTCCATAATCAAAGTAAATCGGACTTAATTTCAATTTATTTGTAAGATCATCCCCTTCTTTCAGAGTAACGACCTTATCATCAACCATAACCGAGAATTCATTAAACAAAGCAATTGGTATTTCTATATTTTCTGAAATTTTATGTCCTGCAACAGCTATTCGCTCTACTCCAAACCCTTCTTTTTTAAATTCGAAATTATAATCTTTTAATGGCAATAAATCCAATGAATATTTACCCAATCCATCTGTAGTCACTGTTTCAACTTTCTCATTTAAATTATTATAAATAGTTATTTCAACATCACGCAATGGCTTCCCCGTTATACTATCTTTTACTGTTCCTGAATAAACAGGATTAACTTTAAAAGGAAAAACGACAGGTTTCAATTCTAAAAATTGATATACATCATCATCTCCTTTCCCCCCTATTCTATTAGATGAAAAAAATCCCTTTTTAGAATCTCTATCTATCACATAAGCAAAATCATCACTTGATGAGTTTATAGGTTTTCCCACATTTACGACTGTATATTTCCCTTCATTATTTTTTACAGCGGCAAAAACATCTAATCCACCTAAACCAGGATGTCCATCTGAAGAGAAATACAATATGCCACTATTATCTACAAAAGGAAATGTTTCACGTCCATATGTATTAATTTCGCCACCTAAAGATTCAACTTTATTAGAAAATCCACCTCCTTCTTTTCTACTTACCACATATAGATCGGTATCGTACCTATTTTTGTTTCTGTTCGACACAAAATATAATTCGCTATTATCTGGACTTAATGCTGGATGTCCCGATGAAGTTCCCTCCATGTTTATTGGGTAAGGAAGTTCTTTTATCTTAACCCATTTATTATTCTCTTTTTGCGCCTGAAAAAGCTTCAGTCCTGCAACTGCCGTTTTGTTCTTTATTTTATCATAAGGAACCAATCTAGTAAAATACATTGTTAAACCATCATTTGTTATTATTGGTGTGCTCTGATGGAATTTTGAATTGATCTCACCAAGTAATTTTTTCTCATTTTGTAATTTTCCGTCCTCACCAATTTGTGCCGAATATAATTTAAGATATGGCTTTTCGTTCCAATTATGTTTTCGTTTAATGAAAGTTCCAGAATCTTTTGCACTAGCGAATAGTACTTCTTTGTACTTTGGAAGTTTCTCAAAAAGATTAATTTTATTATTACCGATTGTACTGCCTAAAGATTTTATAGAATCAATTTTTTTTTCATTTTCAACTTTGCTCTTGTTTGAACCTATCGATCTCTCAACTACTCCGTTATTATCCTCTTTTCTTCTTTTTTGAGCATTCTCTCTTATAATTCTTGCCTTTTCTTCCTTTTCGAATTTAGCAATTTCAAGAACTTGTTTAATTGCTTCTTCATTCGGTACTAATGCTATTCCAAAATCTGAATATATCGAATTTATCCCTGCCTCTTCCAACACAGCATATCTATCTGATTGTAGCTCAATAGCCTTTAAATATTCTATTTTATCCCATTTTTTTTCATCAGCTGTTTTTGAAGCCTTATCATAATTAGCTTTCATTACTGATAATCCTTGGCTATTATCATTCGCTCTAAAACTTACAGTATATCTGTGATAATACTCTGGTGAGGTATAAATACTCCATTCCATCATTTTAGAATACCATTTTAAGGCATTAGAATAATCAGAATTAAAGAAATAGGTATCTCCTAAGCGAGCATATATTTCTTTAGATTTATATCCACTTTCAATCAATTGCTCATAAAGTCTTCCTGCTTTTACAAAAGCAAATTCATCGTATTTTTCATTAGCTATTGCCAATTTTTTTTCTAGCTTTTGGTTCAGCTTTTGAGAAAAACTGATAGCACTACTAAAACAAAAAACTAAAACAAGTACTTTGCGTATTTTTATTCCCATAATTAATTTAATTAGTTTTATTTAGAAAAATCTTGGTGACATCATTCTAGATTTAGATCTACTTAATAGTTCAAATCTTAAAAAGATCTCATGAGATCCTGAATTATAGTTTGCCAGTTTCGTTGTTTCGGCATCATAAGAATATCCTATAAACCAAGAATCTGAAACCTGGAATCCAACGAGACCACTAACCGAAGAACTCAAACGATATGCAACTCCTGCAGTAAATTTATCATTGAATAAGAAATTTGCAGAAATATCCGTTTGTAATGGAGCACCCTGAACGACTTTTGTCAATAATGAAGGTTTGAATTTTAAATTATAATCTAAATCAAAAACGTAACCTGCCATCAAATAATAGTGCATACGTTGTTTTACAACATAACTTTCTGACTCGTCATTTGCTGATGTATTAAAATATTTTTTTTCTAACATATTTGGAACTGAAAATCCGATATAAGATTTATCAGAATGAAAATATACTCCTGCTCCAATATTTGGGGAAAATTTATTGTCAATATTATATTGAAATCTTGGATCTGAAGGATCTTGAATATTTAATTTATTAAAATCAACATTTAACAAATTGGCTGTTCCTTTTAACCCAAAGGACAATTTATAAAACGGTGAAGTATCAATTGAGTATGAAAAATCTACCGAAAGATTGTTATCAGTTGAAGGTCCTATGCGGTCATTAATTACAGAAACTCCTAATCCCATATTTGAATTAATAGGAGTATTTACTGAAAAAGTGTTGGTTACTGGTGCACCATCCAATCCTACCCATTGTGTTCTATGTAATCCAAAAACACTAAGTGTACCACGTGAACCTGCATAAGCAGGATTTATATTAATCGTGTTATACATATACTGTGTGTACTGAGCATCTTGCTGTCCTAACATCACACTAGAGTAACAACACAATATAACTACTATAAATAAATTTAATCTTTTCATTTTCATACTATTTATTAAAAATATGGGCAAAATTATAGTATCATCCTTTTTTGGTACTACCACATAAATTCATAAAATCATCATGAAAAGGTATAGTATATAAATTACTATATATCAATTGGTTTACATATGAAATGAACTTTTATTTTTTCCTAAAAGTTGCCATTTATCAATTTAATAACCTCATTCTTTATATTTCTATGTACTCCTAATTAAAAACAAAAAAACCCGACTACATTACATAATCGGGCAAACCGTAAAACAAAAAACAACTTATTAAGAACCTATTAAAACATAATGAAAACTATATTTATTTTGCTCTAAATACTACATTGGGTAAATATCCATGATACTGTTTAAATACAAGTGAAAAATAAGAAGTCTTATGATATCCTAATTCATAGGCAATATCACTAATTAATTGAAATTTTTCACTTTCTAATAACTCCTTTGCTAATATCAATTTTTCGTTTTTAAAAAAAGTTGCTGGACTCATTCCGAATACATTAGCATATAAACTTCTATATTTTGAAATCGACATATTAGCTATTTCAGCAAGTACTATAATCCCTGGAAAAGGCACCAATAGATTTGATAATAAATATTTCTGTGTTTTCATAATAGCTGTTAAATCTTTTTCTAAAAACAACCCAACTCTTGGCATATTAGAATTAAGTCTTTCAACAAAATAACCAAAGAGCTTATAAGTCGCACTTTTTATTAAAAACTCATAATTCATAACATTCATATTAAGCTGTTTCAAATTATGTAGCAGAATTTTACTTCTGCTATCTATATGTCCGTAATAAAACATTTTTCTTTTTTTATCTTCAAAGATTCTTTTGAAATTTTTATCTAAAAATGCATCTTTAAAGTATTTTTTTATAAATGATTTACGAATATATAATCTCAAAGAGAATGATCTTTCTCCTACCTGAGAAACATAGGTACTTTTAAGATGGCTATCTATAATAGCAAAGCCAAGTTTCGATTTATACCCTATATTATGTTTAACATTATCTACAAAATGTTTGCTAAAACTATCGCTCATATCGTAATAGACTATCCAAAAATCTTCCTCAGATGGCATTCGCGTTAAACGTATCGGTTTGTGTAATACTACATCTACAATAAGTATTGACACATCAGAACAAATCTCCATGAAATAACTGGAACCACTGGCCTCGCTTTCTGGAAAATACATTAAATTATTATTAACTCTTGTACATCCCAATCCATCAGCAAAATCTTGTTGCCACTCTGATGTTAAAGATGTAGTATGTTTAAACTCGGGTATTGTTACATCCATATATTCTTTTTAAAATAAATTTTGATATTCTTTTGGAAAAACGCCATACATCTCATTAAAACGTTTTGCTAAATAAGAAACATTAGCATAGTTTAGTTTATGAGCCACTTCATTTACTGTAAACTTTCCTGTTTCCAAAAGCTCTTTAGCACGATATAATTTATTATTATAAAAATAAGTTCCTGGGTTAACTCCTGATATTTTAGCAAATAGTTTTTTGTATTTAGAAGGTGACATTGAGACTTGTTCTGCCAAAAAAACCACACCAGGAAAAGGGCCTTCAATGTTTTTTTGCATCATTGCCTTTGAGGTAATAATCCTCTTTACATCTTCATTAATTATTTTATCAATTATAATTTTCTTTCTTCCTAATTGCTTCAGATAATTTCCAATTAATCCATATATAAGTCCTTTAAAATAGGTTTCATATAAAGGATTATCATATGTTATTTTTCTAAAATCATTTATTAAAATTAAACTATCGAGACACATTCGATCCAAACGAATAATTGTGTTTTTTTCAGCATCAAGCACAATGTTTGCTATTGGAGCTAACTTAGTTATTTTAGAAAAATATTTTTTTAATGCATCTTTATCAAACAGTATGCAAATAACAAATACTCGAGTGCCGTTTCTAACTATATAATCCATGTCTATAGTACAGTCTACAACAGATAAATTAAAATTTAATTTCCCTATTAAAGTTGATTGATCTCCTAAAATAAATTCAACATCTGAATTAGTTAGATAAAAATACAGTCCTATAAAATTGGTGTTTTCATTGTGATATTTTAATAATACTTCTTCTTTATATGTTGTATCAACCAACAAAGCAGTAATTCCTTCTTCTATTGATAAAAATAAATGAGTTCCTGTGTAAGTTTCATTATCACCTTTAATAAAATTCCCTTCTATTGAGCCTCCCATGGCTTTCGCTAATACATCAATCCAGTTGTGTTCTGCATTATTATTATGAGTAATTGTTTTCATACTAAAAGTTTAACTTATAATTTTGTAATCCTTGATTTGATAAATTCTTCCAAAAACACAACTAACTGATTATAAAACAAGTGAACCTAATTACTAAGTAATAAATTGGTTGTTGTTATACTCACTTTTGTATAACCAGTTTGTAAGGATTTTTTTATCTTCGACATACTTTAAGCAGATTTGGGAATTCAAGTATGTAACTCTTATTTTTTATTGCTGGCTTATTTATAACCAGCTTATCATAAACACTAAAATCTTCATGCACCTTGTCGGGTAAATCATATTCGCATTCCTAATTTCTTAGGTTATCTTTATCTGTTAAATGTTCATTCATAGTAAATTGCTCGTATTACTGTTAAACAAATACTACTAGTACTACAATAAATATTCAATTAATTAATAATAATCTTACATAATATGTATTCACTACTAAATCAATACTTTGGAATTAATTTTAATCAAATATTATTAAAGACATATCACAAAAGTATATCGGGTATCGCTTTTTAAACTACCACAGAGAGTCATAAAATCAACATGAAAAGTTACATGTCATAAAACAACATTAGTACTTTTTAAATTTCTATAAGCAAAAAAAAATCCCGATTATTTAAAATAATCGGGAAACAAAATTTTTAATAAATTAAGTTTATAAACTCAAATTAACGAAGTAAAGTATGGGGTAAAACTCCGAAGTGATTTCTAAAAATAGAAGAGAAATAGGTAGTCTTGTTATATCCTAACTCATAAGCCACATCACTAATTAACTTAAAATCACCACTCTCTAATAATTCTTTTGCTAATAGTAATTTCTCGTTTTTAAAAAACAATGCAGGACTCATTCCAAATATAGTATTATACAAACTCCTATACTTTGTAGAAGACATATGAGCAATATTGGCTAAAAATTCTATACCAGGAAAAGGTGCTATAAGATTCGACAATAAATATTGTTGACTGAGCATAACTGCATCAAAATCTTTTTCAAAGTAAGTTGCTATATTAGGCATTTTTACTTTTAACCTTTCTATTAAATATCCTAATAAAGTAAAAACAGATCCTTTTAATAAAAATTCAAAACTAGGATTACCCATACTCTGTTGTTTTAAAGTATGTAATACTACTTTGCTTCGGCTATCAATATGACCATAAAAGAACATCTTCTTCTTTTTATCATCAAAAACATCTTTAAAATATTTCTCTAATTCGATATCATTAAAAAATGTTTTCATATACGATTTTCGAATAAACAATCTTAAAGAATAAAATCGCTCACCCACATTTGGCGTATAGCTACTTGAAATATTATTATCTACAATTGCAAAATTCAACTTTGACTTATAGCCTATTCTATGATTTACATCATCTACAACATGCTTACTGTAGCTTTCGCTTAAATCATAATATACAATCCAAAAATCTTCATCAGTGGGCATTCTTGTAAAGTGAATCGGCCTATTTAAAACCAAATCAATAAGATCAACGGACATATCTGGAAGAATTTCTAAAAAATAACTAGAGCCACTAGCTGCTTCAGAAGGGAAACTCATATAATTATCTACAATTATACCACCAAACTCATCGACAAACTTTTGTTGCCATTCAGGGGTTAAAGAATAAATATGTTTGAATTCGGGGGTAAAATCACTCATAAATATGTTTATAATAAATTTTGGTATTCTTTTGGGAAAATTCCATATTTGCTATTAAAGCGTTTTGCTAAATAAGAAATATTAGCATAATTTAATTTATCAGCAACCTCGCTAACTGTATATTGTCCAGTTTCTAATAATTCTTTGGCACGTTCTATTTTTTTGCCATAAAAAAAAGTTCCAGGACTCAATCCAGAAATCTTTGTAAAGAGTTTTTTATATTTAGAAGGAGACATAAACACTTTATCTGCCAAAAAATCTACCCCTGGAAATACTTCGTCTATAGATTCTAACAACAAAGCCTTGGAAGCAAGAATGCTCCTTACATCATCACTCATTACCATACTTATAACAAACTTTTTATTCAATAATTGCCCTAGATAACTCCCGAGTAAATTATATACCAATCCCTTAAAATAAAAATTAAATAATGAATTATCATACGATATTTTCATAAAATCATTAATTAAGGCGGCACATTCCGCATTCATTCGATCCATGTTAATAATAGTATTCTTTTCTGAATTAAAAATATCCTTGGCGATAGATTTTAATTCAGGGATTTTGTCCATATACTCTTTTAATACTATTTTATCAATGAAGATACAAATAACGTATGTTCTCGTTCCTTCGTCAACTACATAATCAAAATCTAATGCACTATCTATAATAGATAAATTATAATCTTGTTTCCCCATTAATGTGGCCTCATTGTTTGAGATAATGTTGGTATCATAATCTAATACATAAAAATTCAATGCAACAAAATCATCGACATCATTAATATATTCTAATAAAGCGCTTTCTTTAAAAGTTACATCTATTAACATTCCAGAAATTTTATTTTCCCATGGCAAGATAAAATGTATTCCTTCGTATAATTCATTATTCCCTTTAATAAAGTTTCCATCAATAGTCCCATTAATAGTCCCTCCCATTGCTTCGGATAATACTTGAGTCCAACTTAAACCTTTATTGTAACGATGGGTAATTACTTTCATGAATAATTTTATTTACTATAAAATTAATGAAAAACAGTCAAATAAAATCGCAAAACACAACTATAATCACCACTATATCAATATATTAAACAAGAGCAAAGACCTCTTTTTTTATAAGAAATATTGTAAAATAATATAACATAACCCATAAAAAAATATTATTTTTCTTCTTTTTTTTAACAAAAACACTAAATCAAACTAAAAAAATAAAAGATAAAAAGTGCAAAAAACTGCTATCCTTTTAAATTGTGAATATCTATTTTTTGAATTGTTGATTTCTTTTTCATTAAAATCTATCTTTGACACCCTTAAAAAAAAACAAATGAGCACAATTTGGTACGAATGCAAAGTAAAATATAGAAAGACAGATGATATTGGAACACAAAAAGTTACAACTGAACCTTATTTAGTAGATGCTTTGTCTTATACAGAGGCAGAAACCCGAATTAATGAAGAAATGTCTGCCTATATTAGTGAAGAATTTAAAATCACAAATATAAAAATGGCTAATTATGCCGAAATTCACCCTTTTGAAAATGCAGATCGCTGGTTTAAATCAAAAGTTTCTTTAATGGCATATGACGAAGAAAGTGGAAAAGAACGAAGATCAAATATGCATATATTAGTTCAAGCCAATGATGTAAAAGAGGCTTATGACAATACAATCGCTATAATGAAAAACACGATGGGAGATTACACTATTCCTGCTATTGCAGAGTCTCCAATTATGGACGTTTTTCCATATTTTAGTGGTGAAGAAGGAGAAATGGAACAACTAGAAAGATTCAATGCTCTTAAAGCTTCAAAACCTGAATTGGTAGCTACAGGAGAAACAGGAGATGATTTCGTTGGTGCAGAAAGTGAATAATCACTGCACTTTTATGATCACATATACAGAGAGGACTTTTATAGTCCTCTTTTTTATGTAGAATACAAACGGATGAAATGATATAAAAACAAAGCCACTCCTATTACGGAGTGGTTTTGTTTTATTGTGATTGCAGTTAAAATTAAGAATCAAACTATCATTCTTTATAAAGTAGTATTAAAACTTAATAATCTGCCCATCGTCTGGAATAATCACTTTATCTGAAATTCCATTACTCTTAACATATTCCTTAAGCTCTTTACGACTTAAAATACAGTGATTAATTGCCTCCATATGTACAGCAATTATTGTTGCATCGGGCAAAATTTCATGAACTCTGAGCACATCTTCTTTTCCCATAATTATAGCCCCAAAACCTATAAGCTGCGCAAAACCAGCGTTCAAAACAATAACATCAGGCTTTAAATTTTTCAAATTAGACTCAAAAGCATCTGTCCAGATTCCATCTCCCACAATGTAAACTGACTTTTGTCCCAACTGATTAAAGAAAACTCCAGAAGTCTCACCCAAAATCTCCGCTAATTGAGGAATAGCGTAAGCTTCATCTGATCCGTGTTGAGCGGTTGTTTTTTGCAGCTTAATATATTCAAAATGTGACTCATTCGATAAAACTCGAACATCTTTAAATCCAGCAGATTTAATTACCGTAGCATCCTGTCCATTCTGCGCATAAACAGGTTTGTTTTTTGGAAGCATTTTTATTGCAGCTTCATCCCAATGATCTGGGTGAAGATGTGTCACAATAATTGCATCAGGATTTAAAAGACTTTTAGCCGCAACTGGAAGCTCAACTAATGGATTACGCAAATGTGAATTTTCTGTTCCTTCAAAACCCGCATAAGCTCCTTTTTTAGCCAACATTGGGTCAATAAGAAATTCTTTTCCTCCATAATTAAATACCAAAGTTGCATTTCTAATTAGCTGAATACTTGCTTTTTTATTTGCAGTTTCTTGTCCATAAGAAACGATCATAAATAAACTTAATGCGAAACCTAAAACAATCCTTTTCATAACTATTTTTATTTAAATTATTACTATATCCTCCATCCTCTTGTATGAGATGCGTAGAGAGATAATCTATAATGCAAAAATAGATAGGGTACCATTTTATCAAGCTACCAAACAACTATGAAAATATACCATTTTGATAATTCAGCAAGAATTGACCAGTAGTCATTCCGGTTTGTGCCTTAAAGAAACGCATCATGTGGTTAGGTTCCGAGAAGTGAAGTGCATAAGCAATCTCAGTCACAGTTTTCCCAGAGTGTATAAGGTCATTTTTTATTTCAAAAAGAAGACGTTGTTTTAAAAGGTGTGTCGCAGTAACATTAAACTGCTTTTTTACCGCTGCATTAATTGTTATTCTGCTTACCCCTAATAAAAGCACATAGTTCTCAATTCGTTGTTTTTCTCGAATGTGCAGTTCTAATAATTGTTTAAACTGATACGCATAATTATTCTCAGGTCTATCAAGAGAAAGATTATTTATAGCAGCATACTCCCTATTGAATTTCTGTAAAAGATAATAAATGAGCGAACGGATTATATGAATACTATCTGATTTGTTATTTATAAGTTCAGTCTTAATCTCAGTAAGTAAATTACAGAATTTCTGAAGATCAACCTCATCAATTGAAATGCTTAACAGATATTCCAACTGATAAAAATATAACAACCGATAAGTAAATAGCTTATCTGAGAAAAAATCATTTAGAAAGTCTTCCTGAAAAGCGAGTATAGTGAAATCTAATCCTTCTGCTTCTAAGTTCCACTGCCTTTTCTGAAATGGCGAAATAAATACAATCGTATTATCAGTAATATCTATTTTTTGTTGATTTAAAATCAAAGATCCTTTAGCCTTTTTAAAAAGTGATATTTCAAAAAAATCAGTATTATAAATAGCTGTATCTACATAATTTTCCTTTACCTGATCTCCTCGCAAAACATTAAGAAGTACCTCAACGCCACATTCTGACTTATTAAATTCAATTGTTCTCAATTTATTCGTATTATCTGTTTGAATATTTATGGATAAAATACCTTATTTGTAATTAGTAAAAGTCCTAGTTATATACCGTTTATGGTAACTAATTTAAATTAATACTTTAAGATAAAATTATTGTCTTAAAACTGAATAACACATACCTAGTTTAATACAAAAATAATCCAAATAAATACCATTTTGATAACGAATAAAAATTTAACACCCAATAACAATCTCCTAAATCAGGTAAATATGGGGCTAAAAATTCAGTACCACTTCAACATATCCAGTTTTTAATTAAACGAAAACTTTGTTGTGGGTTCTTAGCTATCTATATTACTTTCTATTTCTTAACCATCTGTCTATAGGCTCAATAGCTGTATTTACTATAATCACCAAAAACGTACAGATTAAAGCTTCTATAAAATAACCCGATGCAGCAATGCAACCAATAGCTGCACTACACCATATTGTAGCTGCCGAATTTAACCCGTGTACATTAGGTCCTTCTCTAAAAATTACTCCTGCTCCTAGAAAACCAACTCCCATAACAACCTGAGCAGTAATACGAGTTACATCAATATTAGGTGCCGTATCCGAAACTTTTATCGACAACAGCACAAATGCTGCAGCTCCTGTAGCTACAAGCATATTGGTTTTTAAACCTGTTTCTTTATGATGCCACTGTCTTTCAAAACCAATGATTAATCCCGCAAATGTTGCTGTTATAAGACGTATTAAAAATTCTGTTGTATCCAAAATAATTACTTTTTTATTAAACCTTTTTGTTTTATTATACTAAACTATAACTTTATATAATGATCTTTAACTAATATAAATTTAAATAATTAAATTATTATTCTAAAAAGGATTCAATAATATTTTCAAGACCATTAAATAAATTTTAATTTGGAAGACTGTGATTAATTCCGATAGCTATCAGAACTGCAAATTGAAGCTAACAAAATTAACAGTATAAAAAAACCGCCTAGTTAGGCGGTTTTTTTATTTAAGTTTACAATTTACAATTTACAGTTCACATCTCACATCTTACATCTTACATCTTACATCTTACATCTCACAGTTCACTTTCTACAAACTAAAACTCATTCTTCCAAAGTAGTATGCGCCAGTTGTCCCCATTTGTACAGGGGCGTATTTAAACACTCCATAATAACTGTTCTCATAGATTTGCTTGTCTGGGAACACATCAAATAAGTTGTTTGCTCCTAAAGCAACTTGAATTTTTGGAGTTAACTTATATGCAACTGTTAAATCTGTAACCACTTTTCCTTCATGTTTTTGAATTCCTCCAAATGGAAATCCATCACGAATAACTTCTCCAAAATAAGTATTTCTTAATAAAAAGTTCCATTTGTTTAAACTATAATTTATTGCAAAAGTTCCTTTGTGTTTAGGTGTATTCGTTTCAATCAGACTTCTTTCTTGTGGTCCGTAATAAACATCTTCCTGACCAGCAAATAAGGCTGGAACATTGTTTAAATGCTTGTCGACTTTATTATCATTATAGTTATACAATAATGAAAGATTCATTTTTCCTTCACCAACATTCATATCATAATCAATAACCACATCCAATCCGTTTGTAGTTGTATTAATTGCATTTGTAAAGAAACGCCCTGTTTGAGCTCCATAACCAGCAAACAAATCACGAAGTTCCGGAACAGGTTCTCCATAGGCATCATTACCTAAATTTCCAGTCAAAATAATTCTGTTGTCAATTCTAATATGATAATAATCGGCTGTAATATTTAATTTCTTTATTGGAGAAAAAACTACTCCAAAACTATAATTTCTAGAAGTTTCTTCTTTTAATTTCGGGATTCCTAGTTGCTTTGCTACATCGCTATCATTTCTAAAAATACCTGAATTTAAAATTTTTCCATCAACAGCATCAGTTGCTATGTTGTTAAAGTATTGTTGGTGCAATGATGGTGCTCTAAATCCAGTACTTATTGCACCACGCACAAAAAGGTTGTCTAGAATTTTATATCTAGCCGATAATTTTCCGTTTAAAGTATTTCCAAAATCTGTAAAATCTTCATAGCGGCCCGCTACTCCTATTAATAATTTATCGCTAACATCAGCTTCTACATCAGCGTAAAGCCCTACACTATTTCTATTTTCGTTTACAGCATTCAAAGGAGAAAACCCAGGGAATGATTGTGATCCTCCATCAATATAAGAAGCTTCTTCACCTGCAACAATTTTATACTTTTCAAAACGATACTCTCCACCAAAAGCTACATTCAGACCATTAAAAACATCTTTATATAATCTTGTAACATCTGCGTTTACTGTATTTTGTAAAAAAGAGTGATTTCCAGCTTTAAAATCAGTTGGACTATTAGCACCTAATGAAACGTTATTGGTATTCGAAACATCATAAACAAATTTATTCTCACCAATAGTATTACTCAAATCTAATTTCCATTCACCAAATTTGAATTTAAACCCTACTGAAGAAGAAAGATCGGTTACAACTGAATTTAATTCTGGCTGAAATCCGAATGGGAAAATAGAAAACACTACATTTTCTGTCTCACTCGGCAAACGTCTAAACCCATAACCAGTACCATTTCTGTGACTTACACCACCTGAAGCATAAAATTCTATTTGATCATTTAATGGAATCGATGCATTAAAAAATCCTTGGATATTTTTGATTTTCGCATCTCCTATCTGGAAATTAAAATCATCGCGTTTCAATCCGTTTTGTGCTAATAAATTATCATCTATCTGACGTGCTTGTGCTGGATCGGCAGCAAAATCATAAGCAAAATAATTATCGTAAGCCGATTGATCAAAAATAATCAGGTTGTTATTTTGTGAGCGATTCGTTTTTTGACGGTTATTAAACTCTGCAGTTAAATTAATAAAACCACCTTTATTACCAATTTTAGCACCGTAATTCAGGTTCAAATTTGTTGTTTGTCCATCATTTCTAGATGTACTGCCATACGTTACATTGGCATCTAAACCCGCATTATCTTTTAAAACTAAATTGATAACTCCCGCAATAGCATCTGATCCATATTGCGCTGCTGCACCGTCTCGTAAAACTTCAATACGCTTAATTGCCGAAGCAGGAATAGCACTTAAATCAGTACCAACAGAACCGTTTCCAACTGTATTTTGATAGTTTACTAATGATGTTGTATGTCTTCTTTTTCCATTAATTAAAACCAAAACCTGATCTGGTCCTAAACCTCTTAAGGAAGCAGGATCAATATGCTCTGTACCATCCGATGATGACTGTCGGCTTGAATTAAATGAAGGAATTAAATAGGTTAAAATATCATTTGTAGTTGTTTGTGGAGTCGTGTTCCTAATTTTAGCTAAGTTCACAACATCAACTGGAACAACAGTTTCTAGTTTACTTTTCTTCGGATTTCTACTTCCTACCACAACAATTTCGTCAAGGCTATTACTTTCTAAAATAAGCTGAACATCAATAATGCGTCCTTTTACTATCACCTCTTTAGTTTGATAACCAAATAACGAAACAACAAAAGTGGGGTTAACTGCTGCTGATACTATAGTAAAATTTCCTAAAGCATCACTTGTAGCGCTTACATGACTTCCTTTTATAAGAATAGTAACAAATTCTAAAGGACTTCCATTTTCATTAGTAATAGTTCCTTTTATATCTTGACTTTGTGCAAAAAATAAAGTACTCGATAAAGTGAGAACTGCTGTAATTAGGATTTTTAATTTTTTTTTCATTGCTGGTTATTTTAATACATTGTAAATAATTCATTTAGAAAAAATGAAATGGGCTTGTTAAATATTCTGTTAAGATTAACAAAGTGCAAATGTAATTTTTAAAAGTTAAACTTTACTTATTAAATAGAGTTTATATAGTTAAAAAGATAAATTCTAATTTTAATGAAATATATTTGTAGAAATTTTTAAAAATAAAAAAATGAAATTACGATTATTACTTTTTTTGTGTGCAGTTACTTTTAATGGTTTTTCTCAAAATAATGTATTAGTTTTTCAATCTGATTTTGGCTTGAAAGATGGGGCGGTATCTGCTATGAAAGGGGTTGCAATAGGTGTTTCTACCGATTTGAAAATATTTGATGTGACACATGAAATTCCAGCATTTAATATTTGGGAAGCAGCCTATCGTTTGTCGCAAACAGCACAATATTATCCAACAGGAACGGTATTTGTATCAGTTTGTGATCCTGGAGTTGGAACAGCTAGACATTCGGTTGTTTTATTGACTAAATCAGGTCATTATTTTGTAACTCCTGATAATGGAACTTTAACTTTAGTTGCAGAACAATTGGGTATCGAGGAAATTCGTGAAATCGACGAAGTAAAAAACCGTCGTCAGAACTCAAATGAATCATATACTTTTCATGGTCGTGATGTATATGCCTATACAGGTGCACGTTTAGCTTCAAAAACAATTACATTTGATCAGGTTGGACCAAAATTACCTAATGAAGTGGTAAAGATTGAGTATCAAAAACCAATTTTTGAAAAAGGAATCATCAAAGGCGGTATTCCAATTTTAGATATTCAATATGGTAATGTTTGGACAAACATCGACAAAAAAACATTTGCTAATTTAAATGTAAAAGCGGGAGACTTTATTAAGGTTCAGATTTTTAATGGAACTAAAAAAGTATATGATGGAAAACTAAAATTAGTACATACTTTTGGAGAAGTAGCAGTTGGAACTGATGTCGTTTACTTTAATAGTCTTTTGAATTTTTCATTGGCTGTAAACCAAGGTAGTTTCTCTCAAAAGCATAAAATTTATAGTGGAGCTGACTGGAGTATTCTAATTAGCAAATAATTTCATTATATAATATAAAAAAGGTGTTCATTGTAATAATGAACACCTTTTTTGTTTCTAAAAATCTAGTTTTTAAGAGAAGCCATATCTATTACAAAACGATATTTTATATCTCCTTTTAATAGTCTCTCGTAAGCATTATTTACATCGTTTACACCAATCAATTCGATATCTGCAATAATGTTGTGCTTAGCGCAAAAGTCAAGCATTTCCTGAGTTTCTGCAATACCACCAATAAGTGAGCCTGAGAAACTTCTTCGGCCAAGTATAAGGCTAAATGATGTTACCGGAAGTGGATCCATAGGAGCACCTACCAATGTAAGTGTACCATCTACTCTAAGTAAATTTAAATATGCATCAATATCATGTTGAGCCGATACACAATCTAAAATAAAGTGAAGGCTTCTAGCATGTTTCTTCATTTCTTCAGGATCGCTAGACAATACTACTTCATCTGCTCCCAAACGTTTAGCATCTTCAGTTTTAGATAATGAAGTTGTAAAAACGACTACATGAGCGCCCATTGCTTTTGCAATTTTAATTCCCATATGTCCCAATCCGCCAATACCTACGATACCTACTTTTTGACCTGGCCCTACTTTCCAGTGTTTTAAAGGAGAATAAGTTGTAATTCCAGCGCAAAGCAAAGGAGCGACACCTGCTAAATCTAATTTATCAGATATGTGAAGTACAAAATTCTCATCAACAACAACGCTCTCAGAGTATCCGCCAAAAGTTTGTCCACCAAGGTGTTTATCTGGAGAATCAAATGTAAGTGTACTTCCTGAATCACAAAATTGCTCTAAATCTTCTTTACAATGTTCACATTCTCTACAAGAATCGACCATACAACCTACACCAGCTAAATCGCCTACTTTAAACTTCTTAACATGATCTCCCACTTTGGTTACTCTACCCACAATTTCATGCCCAGGAACTATTGGGTAAGTTGTACCATGCCATTCATTTCTAGCCGAATGCAAATCGGAATGACAGATACCACAATACAAGATTTCAATCTCAACATCATGTGCTGTAACGGTTCTGCGTTTGATATCTAATGTCTTTAAAGGTGCATCGGCAGCTACTGTACCAAAGGCTTTTATGTTCTTTGTTTCCATCTATTTATTAATTTATTTGTTTTAAGTTTTTTTATTTTAGGGTTAAAGTTTCTTTTGTTTCAAGTTTCTTTTGTTTCAAGTTTCTTTTGTTTCAAGTTTCTTTTGTTTCAAGTTTTTTTGTTTCAAGTTTACTTTGTTTCAAGTTTACTTTGTTTCAAGTTTTCTTTGTTTTAGGTTTTCTTTGTTTTAGGTTTCTTTTGTTTTAGGTTTCTTTTGTTTTAGGTTTAAAAACAAAATATAGTATTTACTCTCAATAATAAATCTGCAAAATCTGCTAGATCTGCGGAAAAAAAAACTAAATTTCTTCGCCTCAGAGTTTCTTTGTTTCAAGTTTAAAAAGCAAGCCATTAATACCCTAAAAAAAACAAACTATAGTATTTACTCTCAATAAATGAATCTCCGAAATCTGCCAGATCTGCGGGAAAAAAAAACTAAATTTCTTCGCCTCAGAGTTTCTTTGTTTCAGGTTCTCTTTGTTTCAGGTTTAAAAAGCAAGCCATTAATACCATAAAAAAACAAACTATAGTGTTTACTCTCAATAATGAATCTGTAAAATCTGCATGAAAGAAAAATCAAAATTTATAAAACCCTACTTCCTACTCTTTTTAAATCTTTACCACTCTTTACAATGCCGTAAAACTATTGTATTCCTCATCTGTCACCTGTTCCATCCAAATTCCGATACCTCTATCAATCTCAGTAATAATTGCTATATGTGAGAATCGGCTAGTAGGTGTTGCACCATACCAATGTTCAACATCTGGTAGGATGGTAAGCACTTCTCCTTTACGAATTAATCGAATTGGATTGCCTCTTTCCTGAAAATAACCAATACCTTCTGTTGCAACAAGTAATTGCAAACCCGTATTGGTATGCCAATTATTTCTCGATCCAGGTTCAAAAGCAACCTCTTTTATGGTAGTATTACGTGGCTGAATGTCACTGGTTCGCTTTTTAAAAGAAACTTCTCCAGTAGTATATTTATTAGGAACTATTCCTTCTTCTATAATGGTTGTATAATGTGTCGACATAAATCGTTATTTATTCTAATTTGATTTAAATTATTCAATGAACACCAATAAAAAAACACAACAAACTTAAAGACAGTAATTTACAAAAATATTTTATCACTACAAGCGTGAGATAAAAAAATAAAGATTACTTTTTTTAGATTCGTTTTTAAATTAATGTTGGGGCTAAACAACACCTATATACTTTAAGTCTATTTAAAGCTATTGTATTGTTCGTCTGTAACTCTTTCCAGCCAATCGACAATACCTTTTTGAGTATTAGTACTTATAGCTATATGAGTAAATTCGCTATCAGGAGATGCGCCATGCCAGTGTTTAACATCGGGTAAAATAGAAACGACATCACCTATATTAAGTAATTGAATAGGTTTTCCTTCTTCTTGGTAATATCCTACTCCATGGGTAACAATAAGTATTTGACCTCCGGGATGTGTATGCCAGTTGTTTCTAGCACCAGGTTCAAAAACTACATTTCCTACAACGGTATTTAAAATTCTGTCATCTGGAACAAGTAGTTTTACCCAAGCATTCCCTGTAAAATAATCTGCAGAAGCTGGATCTCCTTTTGGAAAAATAGTATTGTTTAATTCATTTTGTGCTGTTTTCATAATTGCTCTGTTTTATACATCAGTACAAACTAAATTAAAGAAGCGGTCAATATAAAAACCTTACTATCTAGCTAATAATCTGATATGGATTAATACTAATTATTTCTGTGCAAATTTACTTTAGCAAAGACATTCTTAGATAACAATTATCAAACAAAAAATTAAGAATATGAAACAATTTACACCCTTAAGGTTTTAGGCACAGTTCCGGTTAGTCTTTTAAAATAATTATTAAAGTAACTCGGATATTCAAATCCCAACGAAAATCCTACGTCAGCAATACTCCAATCGGTATGTTGCAAAAGCGCTTTTGCTTCGCTAATAATTCTTTCGCTAATATGAGTAGTAGTCGATTTACCTGTTATTTCCTTTACCGAACGATTAAGATGATTTACATGCACTGCAAGATTTTGAGCATAATCTTGTGGCGTTTTAAGCTTAAGTGGCTGATCTTTGGTCTCAATTGGAAATTGTCTTTCTAAGAGTTCCATAAAAAGTGTAGTAATTCGGGAAGAAGCATTCTTATGTTTAAAGAAATTTTCTGAAGGTTGCATTTTTAATGATTCGTGAATAATCAAATTAATATAATTTCGAATTAAATCATCTTTAAAAATATAATCCGTATCCTGTTCTGCTATCATTTTTATAAACATTGAGTTTATAAATTCCTCTTGAGCAGAAGTTAACGAGAATATAGGAGTTCCTCCAATCTTAAACAAAGGCGATTCATGAAGGCTATCTGAACGATAATTAACTTTTAAAAAATCTTCGGTAAAAACACAGGCATAGCCGTTATAAATTGGTGAAATAATTTCCCAAGAATATGGAATATGAGGATTTCCAAAAAATAATATAGTACCATCTGTTTCAATACCTCTATCGGCATAGTGAATAAGACTCTTGCTAGTATTAATACAAATCTTGTAAAAATCTCTGCGGTTATAGGTCGGAATAGCATTAACACCACTATTAACCTCATACACTTTGAAGCCTTTTAGTTTTAAGTCGTTGGTATTAAAATCTGAAGCTTGAGAAACGATATGATTATTCATGAGGCAAAGTTAAGAAAATCAAACATAAACTTATCATGAATTAATTATGAAATTACGAAAACTAATACTATCTTGCTTGAAACCCCTTACAATCTATATTATAAGCACTGATTCTCAAGAGTCATAATTATATATAAAACTATATTTTTTATTGAATCGAAAATATACAGCTAATTAAATGATTTTTAAACAACTACGATTAAACATTGATATTGAAGATAGTACATTTAATGAACTGTACTCAACCCGCATCAAAAGACTCTCTGAACGTCATTGGACTCCTGTAGAAATAGCCAAAGTCGCCGCCGATTATCTTGTTGATAAACCCAATAAGAAAGTCTTGGATATAGGCGCTGGAGCTGGGAAGTTTTGCTTGGTAGGCGCAGCTTCTACAAGAGGAAAATTCTATGGTGTTGAACAAAGGGAATCACTTATAAAAGTGTCTAAAAAAATAGCCGAAAAACATAATGTAAAAAATGTTGAATTCATTCATTCAAATATCAATCAGATATCCTTTTCAGATTATGATGCTTTCTATTTTTACAACTCCTTTTATGAAAATATCGATATTACATGCCCAATTGATAAAATAATACTTCCTCAAAAAGAGCTGTTTCATTCTTACTCAAACTATGTAAAAGAACAATTAGCTAAAACCCCAAAAGGAACAAAACTTGTTACTTATTGGAGTACCTGGGAGGAAATTCCAGAAAGTTTTGATTTAGAAGAATCTGCTTGCGATGGAATATTAAATTTCTGGAAAAAAAAGGTATAATTTTTTGATTGCAATACTACATAAAAAAACTGCCCGAATTATATTCATAGGCAGTTTAGTTGCTCTTTCAAGCTGTCAAAATTCAAAAAAACAAATAGATCTAAAGCGTTTTTTCTAACGTCTCTAGTACTTCCTTCCAATTATTTACCCTTAAATGATGTGTTTGATTAATGTTATGAAATGCTGTAAACATAATAGGTTTACCCATACAATAATCTAAATTTTTGCTGTGATCATCAATCATGTAATCAGTATTAATGATTCTTTTACTTCCGCATAGAATGATATTTTCCCATTTTATAAAAGGAAAATGTTCTCCAAGCCATCCAATTTTTTCATGAAGCGACATAGGAAACTCTGTAGCTGCAGAAACGATAAAGATTTCAAAATTTTCTTGTAACTGACGTAAACTTTCCACTGCATCAGACATTACAGGCAATGTTCTGAAAAAATTCTCCGAATTTAAAATGCTACGCAAAATGTCTCTTCCATGAAAAGCTTCTTCTTCGCTCAATCCCTGAATACTTTCTCTTGAAATAGTAGTTCCGCATTCTTTATTATAACACTCAATCAAGCTAGCCTCTATGTCAGCAAGCACGCCATCCATATCGACAGCAATAGTCTTCTTTATCATTGCAAATTATTTTGCTACAAATCTACGCAAATATTGCAATATATTGCAATATTTTATTATTTTTGCAATATAAATTTGCAACAAATGAAAAAAGAGGAACGTCAAAATGTAATTTTAGAATACTTATCAAAAGAGCATCGAGTAACTTTATTAGAGCTTAGCGAGTATTTAAATGTATCAGAAGACACGGTAAGAAGAGATGTAAAAGAACTTTCTGATCAAGGATTATTAAAGGCGGTTCGCGGAGGCGCAGTCGCTCCATCACCTATTCCGTTGCATTTTAGAAATAGAGAAAAACATGATCTAGAAAATAAAAAGATTATTGCCGAAAAAGCAATTTCATTTCTAAAAGATGGCCAAGTAGTCTTTATTGATGGTGGAACAACTTCTTTAGCATTAGTAGCCAGTTTTCCATATGATTTAAAAATAACGGTTATAACAAATAGTTTTCCAGTAGCCGTATTAATAGAGGATTTACCCAATGTTGAATTAATATTTGCAGGAGGTAAAATGTGCAAAACTTCGTTTGCAACGGGTAGTATCGAAACCATCGATTTCTTTAGGAATTTTAGAGCAGATGTGTGTATTTTAGGAGTATGCAGCATACATCATGAACGCGGCATTACTGGTATCATATACGATGATTCCCAAATTAAAAAGAATATGATTCAAAACTCAAACTCGGTAATTGCATTAAGCTCGATTGAGAAAATTGGAACTGCCGAAGCTTATTTTGTATGCCCGATTAAAGACATAAATATATTGGTTACAAATATATCCCCCGAAGATGAGCCATTAAAACCATATAAAGATGCAGGCATAATCATAGTTTAATGCTATTAATAAGGAGCTAATCCGGCCATACACTATATCTTTGTTTGCCTAAACAAGGCAAACAAAGGATGCCGTTACTGTCTGGGCTAGGACTCCCGTTTTCATGAAACCCTTTTGGATAGACATATAAAACTTTGTCAAAGGTTGTTAGAGATTTGACTCTTAAACATCTACAAAATTAAATTTAAGACACAAAAAAACCTCCTAGGATTTTACTCCCAAGAGGTTTTTTAACTACAAATAACCAATTTTATTTCCAGCCACCGCCTAAATCTTTATAAATATAGACTGCAGCATTCAGTTGTTCTTTCTTTGTATCAATCAATTCCAGTTTAGCTTCTAATGCATCACGTTGTGTCATTAGCACTTCAAAATAATCAACTCTCGCAGACTTAAATAAATCATTAGAAATATCAATTGATCTATTTAGAGTAGCTACTTGTTGCGATTTTAGATCATATCCTTTTTGCAGATTATCTATTTTAGATAACTGATTTGATACCTCTAAATAAGCATTTAAAACCGTACGATCATAGTTATACAATGCCTGAAGCTGTCTTGCATTTGCACTGCTAAACTCTGCCTTTATTGCATTTCTATTAATTAATGGCGCAGCCAAATCTCCTGCTAATGAATAAAGTAATGACTCTGGCATAGTAAACAAATAAGTAGGCTTAAATGCCTGTACTCCTATTGCTGCTGAAATATCAAGTGAAGGATAAAATTCTGCGCGAGCCACTTTCACATCTAGTTTCGCAGCTACTAATTCTAACTCAGCCTGTTTAACATCCGGACGATTAGTTAATAATTGTGATGGTATCCCAGAATTAACTGATGCAGGCAGTAAAGTCAAAAATTCAGTATTATCTCTTTTGATTTCCTGTGGATAGCGAGCTAATAAAAAGTTAATTTTATTTTCTGCTTCTTTTATCTTTTGAAGAATCTGAAACTCCATACTTTTTGACGTCAAAACTTCAGCCTGAAATTTCTGAACCCCTAATTCTGTTGCTCTTGCTGCTTGCTTCTGAACTTTTACAATTTCTAATGCATTTGTTTGCAGTTTAATAGTCTGTTTTACAATATCCAACTGACTATCTAAAGCCAATAATTCGTAATAAGAATCGGCAACCTCGGCGATCAGATTTGTGATTACAAAGTTCTTCCCTTCAACTGTAGCTAAATATCTGCTTACAGCTGCCTTTTTAGAATTGCGTAGTTTTTTCCAGATATCAACTTCCCAATTTGCAGAAGCAGCTATAGTAAAATCGCCTAACGGATCAGGTGTTTCTTTACCTGGCTTGATCTCGGTAGTCGCATCTCCTGACCCTTGGCTAGTATATCGCCCTACTTTCTCTACTCCAGCACCAGCACGGATACCTACTGTAGGCAAAAGCGCTCCTTTACGGACACGAATATCATTTTTAGCTATTTCTATTTCTTGCAAAGTGATGTTTAATTCCTGATTGTTTTTCAATGCAGTATCTATCAAATCTACAAGATTCTTGTCTTTAAAATAATTGTTCCACTTAATATCCGACATATTTGTCGTATCCTTATTACTGCCAAAAGACTCCGGAATTGGATTCTTTGGAGTGTCAGCTACTGTTTGTGGAGTCTTACAACTTACTACAGCAAGACATACTACTAAAACAATACTATATTTATATATTTTTAATTTATACATGATTGTTATCTATTTCTTCTGTTAATGGATTTTCTTCTTCATGTTTTACCAGTTTGTATTTCTCTGCAATTTTAGCAAAAATGAAATACAAGCCCGGAATTACAAATACTCCGCAAATAGTTCCTATAAGCATCCCTCCAGCCGCTGCTGTACCAATGGTTCTGTTACCTATTTTACCTGGACCAGTGGCAAATGCAAGTGGTAATAAACCTGCGATAAACGCAAATGAAGTCATAAGTATTGGACGGAACCTTGCTTTTGCTCCCTCCATTGCAGCTTCAAGTACTGACTTACCTGCGGCATGCCTTTGTATAGCAAACTCTACAATCAATACGGCATTTTTACCCAATAAACCAATAAGCATTACCATGGCAACCTGAGCATAAATGTTGTTTTCTAATCCCGTTAATTTCAATAAAAGGAAAGCTCCAAAAATACCTGCTGGCAATGAAAGAATTACAGATAATGGCAAAATAAAACTTTCATATTGAGCAGCTAGAACCAAATACACAAACCCTAAACAAATCATGAATACCCAAACGGCCTGATTACCCTGAGCAACCTCATCAGCAGAAATACCTGCCCAGTCAATATCATATCCTCTAGGTAATTTTTTTGCCGCAACTTCCTGAATTATTTTAATGGCTGTACCAGAGCTATAACCCGCAGCAGCAGAACCACTAATTTGTGTAGAAGTGTACATATTATGTCTCGTAATTTCCGAAAGTCCGTATACTTTCTCTAATCTCATGAAAGCAGAGAAAGGCACCATTTCATCACGATTGTTTTTTACATACAGTTTTAAAATATCATCAGGCTGAGCACGGTATTCTGGAGAAGCCTGAACAATTACTTTATAGTTAATTCCGTATTTAATAAAACTGATTTCGTAATTACTTCCCACAAGTGTTGACAAAGTATTCATGGCATTCTCGATAGAAACCCCTTTTTGTTGTGCCAAGTCATTGTCGACTTTCATCATATACTGAGGAAAACTAGAACTATAAAAACTGAATACATTAGATAATTCCGGATGCGTGTTTAATTCCTTAACAAAATCGTTATTTACCTGCTCCATTTTTTTGTAATCATTAGAACCAGTCTTGTCTAACAAACGAAGCTCAAATCCTCCTGCAGCTCCATATCCTGGTACCGCTGGCGGTTGAAAAAATTCGATATTAGCACCTGCAATATCTTTAGATTTTTCTTCTAATTCAGCCATAATCTCAAGTACAGAATGCTTTCTATCACTCCAGTCTTTAAGGTTAACTAAACAAGTTCCTGAGTTTGAACCTGTACCTTCAGACAGAATTTCATAACCTGCTAATGAAGAAACAGATTTAACTCCATCTATTTTTTCAGCAATTTTTTGCAGTTTTTCAGCAATATTATTTGTTCTTTCTAATGATGAACCCGGAGGTGTCTGAATAACAGCATAAAACATTCCCTGATCTTCATTAGGAATAAATCCTGATGGAACCGAACTGCTTATTAACCATGTTCCTGCACAAAAACCAAGAAGCGCAACAACAGTTACTACTCTTCGGTCAATAATTTTAGCTAATAGATTTTGATATTTACCTTGAGCTAAATTAAATTTGTTATTGAAACCATCTATAAAAATATTTACAGGTGTTTTCTTTTTAGGCTTACCATGATTATTTTTTAACATCATTGCACAAAGTGCTGGTGTCAATGTCAAAGCCACAATACCCGAAAGTATAATAGCTGTTGCCATTGTAACAGAGAACTGTCTGTAAAATACTCCAACAGGACCTGTCATAAACGCAACTGGAATAAATACTGCAGCCATTAAGAAGGTAATTGCAATAATTGCTCCTGCAATTTCATGCATCGCTTTTTTAGTCGCTTTATATGCCGAAAGATGCTCTTCCTCCATCTTCGCATGGACGGCTTCGATAACCACAATCGCATCATCGACGACGACTCCAATTGCCAGAACTAAAGCAAATAACGTAATCAAGTTCAATGATATGTCAAAAAATGTCATGAATACGAACGTTCCTATCAATGATACAGGTACTGCAATTGCCGGAATAACTGTCGAACGCCAATCGCCCAAGAAAAGGAATACTACTAAACCTACCAGAATAAAAGCTTCAACAAGCGTATGAATTACTTTTTCGATAGAAGCATCTAAGAATTTAGAGACGTCATATGAAATTTCATAATCCATTCCTTTTGGAAATCTTTCTTTGATCTTTTCCAACTTAGCTTTTACTTCTTCAATAACCTGATTGGCATTACTTCCAAAAGACTGTTTTAATACAATAGCTGCTGATGGTCTTCCATTCAAGTTTGAATAAATATCATACATTGAACTTCCAAATTCTATCTTAGCAACATCCTTCAAACGTAAAAGTTCTCCGTTTGCATTTGATTTTACTACAATATTCTCATATTGTTCTTTGGTAGTAAAACGACCAGAATATTTCAATACATATTCAAATGCCTGTGAACGCTTACCAGAACTTTCTCCTGTTTTACCCGGAGAAGCTTCTAAACTTTGGCTTGATAAAGCCTCCATTACTTCATCGGCAGAAATTTTGTAAGCCAACATACGGTCTGGTTTCAACCAAATACGCATAGCATATTCACGTGTTCCTAAGATATCTCCGGAACCAATACCATTTACCCTTTTTAATTCAGAAAGTACATTAATATCTGCATAGTTGTACAAGAATTTCATATCGGTATTTTTATCCGTACTATAAAGATTCACATACATCAACATACTTGGCACTTCACGCGTAATCTTAATCCCTTCTCTAATTACCAAAGGAGGTAATTTATTGGTAACCGAAGCTACACGATTCTGAACGTTAATTGCAGCCTGATTAGGATCAGTACCTAAATTAAAAACTACTTTTATTGTTGCTTCACCATCATTTCCCGCATCAGAAGCCATATATTTCATTCCGGGAACTCCATTTAAAGCTCTTTCCAGAGGAATAACAACTGCTTTTACCATCAATTCTCCATTAGATCCAGGATAATCGGCGGTAACATTTACCATTGGTGGTGAAATTGTAGGGAATTGCGTAATAGGCAAATTCAATACAGACAATATCCCTAAAAAGACAATTATAAGCGATATTACTATCGACAGTACAGGTCTTTGTATAAATTTATTAAACATTTATTTATTTTTTTAATGATTAAACCAAATTGGAATTTCACAATGTGAAATGTAAACTGTAACTACTATATTGCAAACTGTTACTGCACACTGCTACTTTATACTTAGCCCTATTCCGCTTTTAATCGTAAATTATTAATCACCTTTTGAGGAGCGATATAGCCATATTTAATCTTGTCTTTATCTTTTACCTTCTGAACACCTTCAAGTAAGATTTTATCATTTTCAGTAAGTCCGCTCTTAATCACATATAAATCAGGAATTTCGCCTGTAATTGTGATTTCTTTAGAGCTAACTTTATCATTTTTATCAACTATAAAAACATATTTTTTATCCTGAATTTCGTAAGTCGCTTTTTGTGGAATTACGATAGCATTTTTAAGAGGTACAAGCATCTGAACTTGTCCTGTTTCTCCGTTTCTAAGTAATTTAGCAGCATTCGGGAATCTCGCTCTAAAAGCAATATTTCCTGTTTCATTGTTAAATTCACTTTCGATAACTTCAACATTTCCTCTGTCTTTAAAAAGTTCACCATTTGCCAAAACCAAATTAACTTTAGTTGCTGCACGATCTTTTACATCAGTTTGATATTGTAAATATTCTGGTTCTGACACATTGAAATAGGCAAACATCTGACTGTTATCAGAAAGGCTCGTCAATAGATCTCCTTCCTCGACAAGACTTCCTAATTTTAATGGAATACGATCGATTGTTCCATCAAATGGAGCTCTAATTTCAGTAAATGATAAATGAAGTTTTGCCAATGCAACTTCGGCTTTTGCAGCTTGAAGTTTAGACAAAGCAACCGCCTGCTCGTTTTTTGAAACGATGTCTTTGGCTACTAATGTTTTTGTATTTTGTAATTCTATTTCTGCAGCTTTTTGCTCAGATTGTGCTTTAAGCAACTCTGCTTCGTACATTTTAGGCTGAATTCTAAACAGCACCTGTCCTGCTTTTACAAACTGTCCTTCATCAACATAAATGTTTTGTAAAAACCCTTTTTCCTGGGCGCGGAGTTCGATGTTTCGTACAGACTTAATCTGCGAAACATACTCTTTAGTAAATGAAGTGTCAATTTTTACAGGATTGGTCACTGTAAATTTTTCAGCTTCTTCTTTTTCTTCTTTTTTAGTTGTACAACTTGTAAGGTACAACAAGGCAATAACGCCCGTTAACACGACTATTCTCTTCATGGTATAAAAATGGTAATTAAGCGATTGAATGCTTGGAATGCGAGGATTCCTTTAGATGTAAAAAAAACATCAGTAGCCATAGTTATGCATGAACAGTCATACGAGAAGATGTAAATTTAATATACAACCACAAGATATGCATCATTACACTTTAGGTAACCGATGTATCTTGTTTATCAGATTCTTAATACTCGTTGAGTAATATAAATAGGATTGGTTTGGCCACAAAATGGCGTGAAGATTTTGAAATTCTTTTGACAATGGTTTAAAAGTGACTGACAAGAGATTGTCAAATACCAATTATCTAATAAGCTATAATTTCCAGTGAAAAGTTTATCTGAAATTCCGTCTTTGATATCACCACCAAGATGCTCTTCGTCGATATCTAAGTCGGCATCCTCAATTAATGAACTGCCAGAATCTTGATTAGTAAATTTTACTCGGTGTTTTTTTTCTAAACTATGAGAAGAATTAGAATTTTGATGTGTACCCGCATTAAGGTATTGCCCTCCGCCTAGCAGAAGCAATCCTAAATATACAAATAGCACAATTAATTTTCTCATTTGGGGTCAAAAGTAAACAAAGTATTGAAACAAAAAAAGAAATTTCACTAGGCTTTAACAAGTAAAAGCCAACGAAAACGTTTTCTATTGGTTACCAAATAGTTATTATCTTAAAATAAATAAAAAAAAGACCTCATAAAAGTAAAAAAAGTCTCTTTATCTCAATTTTTACTTAATATGACAAGAATCATATTTTGCAAAAAAAGTTGCTCTTAACTTTGTGGTTTCAAGAAATATAATGAAAAGCCTTGCTTACATCTTTTTAATAGCTATAATTTTAAGACCAGTATTTCCAGTCTTGGACTACATCATTAATTATGATTATATAGCAACAGAACTTTGTGAGAACAAAAGCCTGCCACAATTAGATTGTAAAGGAAAATGTTATTTAAAAAAAGAATTAAGCAAAGCCTCTGAGAATGATTCTCCTTCATCAACAGAAAAAAAAATCTTCCCAACAGGAATTGATTTATTATTTATTGAAAAAATGGATTCTTTTAATTTTAACCTCGCTATTGAATCAATAGTAAAGAAAGACATACTTCCTAGAAATTTCTATTCTTATTCTAATATTAACCATCTCTTTCGTCCACCTGCCCTTCTGTATTAATTTTTGAAATCTTTTTTAATTGTCTTCTCGGTCTTTCAACCGACAAGCATTTTATTATCCATTTTTAATTTAATACTCATGAAAAATTTAAAATATTTATCAGTCCTCATTTTAGCAATTTCCTTTTTTTCTTGTTCCTCTGATAGTGATTCAGCACCAGAAAACCCTATTAACGAAACTTCAGGACTTATTAAAGTTCAAGAACTATCTAATGATAATCATACTGTTGAACTTTATACAGAAACAGGAAAGCTTACACAAGGCTACAATCAAATCTCATTAAGGATAAAAGACAAAACAACCAACAAATATGTAACCAATGCATCTCTTAACTGGATGCCTATAATGAATATGGCTACAATGAAACATTCTTGCCCTAAATCTTTAATTGAAAAAGTCTCCGATAAACAAACACTATATAATGGTAATATCATTTTTCAAATGGCTCAAAACACCTCTGATTTTTGGGAATTAAAAATTAATTATACCATTAATGCTATTGATTATACAGTAACGGCACCGATAAGCGTTACTGCTTCAGACAAACGTATCGTAAACTCTTTTACAGGAACAGATGGTGTAAGATATGTTTTGGCATATATTTCTCCTAAAACTCCTAAAATAGGTTTAAACAATATGACTGTAAGTTTATACAAAATGGAAGATATGATGACATTTACTACAGTTGATAAATTTAAAGTAAAAATCGATCCTAGGATGCCTAGTATGGGTAATCACAGTTCGCCAAACAATACCGATTTAGTACAATCAGTATCAGGAGATTTATATAACGGAAAACTTTCCTTAACGATGACTGGGTATTGGAAAATCAACATACAACTCTTAAATGCTTCTGGGGAGGTATTAAAAGGAGAAGTAGTCACTCCTGAAAACGCATCTAGCAGTCTCTTCTTTGAGCTTGAATTTTAATCATTTTATTACTAACAAGAAAGAACCAAGTGCTATCACTTGGTTCTAATTATTTATGATATTATGAAAACTATAGCAACAATTCTGTTAGCAACATTTACAAGTATTTGTTTTGCACAGAAAGAAGAAAAAGACAGTATTTCTCCAATAGGTCTGAATGAAATAATTGTTATTGGTAAAAAAATACCAACATACAAAAAACAGTCTAAATCGTTAGCAACAGTCGAGGAATACTTACAGCAGTCATCGAAAGTAAATATGGTACGAAGAGGCGGATATGCTCTTGAACCTATCATTAATAGCATGACTACCGAACGAACGGTGATAACAATAGATGGCATGCGGATTTTTGGTGCTTGTACTGATAAAATGGATCCTGTGACCTCTTATGTTGAAGTGTCAAACCTTTCTGAAGCGTCTATTGCTTCTGGTCAGCAAGGAAGCTGTCATGGACCTACAATTGGTGGAGCTATTGACCTGAAACGGTCTAACCTTATTCAAAAAGAACTTGGATGGAATGGAATTTTTAAAACAGGTTACGAAACTAATAATCAGCAAAAAATCATCGGAACATCCATAGGCTACAATCATAGTTCATTTTACTTCAATACTGATTTTACCTATCGCGATGCTGAAAATTACAAAGCTGGAAATCATCAAGAGATTAATTTTTCTCAATTTACAAAATACAATCTATCAGCCACGGCAGGCTATTATCTAAACAAAAAAAGCTTAATAGAAGGTTCTATAATTTATGATAAAGCTACAGATGTAGGTTATCCTGCACTACCTATGGATGTTTCTTTGGCAAAAGCCACAATAACCTCATTACGTTACAATTACATTCCTGCTTCTACCCATTTCACCAATTGGGAAACGAAAGTATATTTTAATACCATAACCCACAGAATGGACGATACCAAAAGACCAAACGTGCCCATTCATATGGATATGCCAGGTTGGTCAGACACCTACGGATACTATTCAAAATTAAAAGGGAAATTCAAAAACCATCACTTTATGACAAACCTTAATGGTTTTTACAATAAATCGATTGCCGAAATGACCATGTATCCTAACAATCCTAGTGAAAACGCAATGTTTATGTACACTTGGCCCGATGTTAGAACATTATATAACGGGGTGTATTTAGAAGATGTAATACAAGTTTCCTCAAACTCTACCGTCAAACTTTCTGCAAATATCGGAATGCAATCAAATAAGGTGGCAGATGAATTTGGTTTGCAAAGCCTACAGATATTTTATCCTGATATGAATGCATCCAAAAATAGAATCTTAAAAAGTCTGTCTGGAAATTACATTTTGCATCATGATAAATTTGAATATGGTTTGGGTTTAGCCTACGGCGAAAGAGCACCATCAGTTTCTGAAGGCTATGGCTATTATCTATACAACAGCAATGATTTTTATGATTATATCGGAAATCCTAATCTAGAAAATGAAAAATCATTTGAAGCGAATCTCTCTTTTGGATTTAAAACCGAGAGATTTACCTCTAGTTTAACTTCGTCATTTTTTCATATTCAGGATTATATTGTCGGCAAGATTGATACCAACATACAACCAATGACTATTGGAGCTTCGGGAGTAAAAGTATATAACGCTTTAAATTATGCTACAATTTTTAATACCGATTTGAATCTGGAATATAAAATTACAGAAAATTGGAACTTTAAAACAATGTTTGTTTATAGCTACGGAAAAGATAATCATACCAATAATCTCCCATTTATAAGTCCGTTACGTTATTCGGGGAATATTCAATACAAAAAAGAACACTTTAATCTAGGATTTGGTGCCTCTGGAAATTTAACACAAACAAAATTCGCTCCTGTATATGGAGAAAACAAAACACCTGATTATGTGATTTTTAATTTAAATGCAGGATATACATTGCCATGGAATCATAACAAGCTAAACATTCAGGCTGGAATAGAAAATATGCTTGATAAATATTATAGCACATTCTCCGATTGGAATAAAATTCCGCGACAAGGACGAAACTTCTTTATTAATGTTGCTTGTGTTTTGTTTTAAAGACTACGTTCTTAATTGACTTATAAACAAAACCAAAGCCCAACTCTAAAAAAAATAGAATTGGGCTTTATTATTTTCTTAGATTACCTTAAACTAATTCCATCCGCCACCAAGAGCGCGATATAAACTTACAACTGCATGTAATTTTTGGCTTTGATCATCAATTCCTTTTAGTTGCGCATTTAGCAAGTTCTGTTCGGCTGTTAATACATCGGTATAATTAGTAGTAGAATTATTTAATAACTCTTTATTAAAATCTACCGCTTTAAATAAAGCCTCTAACTGTTTTTTTCTTTTTTCTTCTTTTAAGGTAGCTTTATCGTATCTAGACAAAGCATTCGAAACTTCTTCGCTTGCTTTTAACATCGAAAGTTCAAAATTATATAGCGCTTCTTTTTGCAAAGACAATGCTGTAGCTAATCTTGCCTTATTGATTCCTTTATTAAAAATAGGTTGTGTAAGTCCTCCGGCTATATTGCCAAAAAGTCCACCATTTGTAAACCAATCTTTTAATCCAAAACTAGAAAAACCTGCTGCTCCACTGATTGTTAAAGCAGGATAGAAATAAGCTCTTGCAACATTACTTTCTTCAAATGCAGCTCTAAAATTATATTCGGCTTGTTGTACATCTGGTCTATTAGCAAGAAGTTGCATCGGAACTCCTATTTTTAAATCATAAACAAGTTTTTGTTGTTCTAGAGAACTACGTTCAATCTTAGTTGGAGATTTTGCCAGAAGTACACACAAAGCATGTTCTGTTTCAGTTATCTTTTGTTCGATATCCGGAATAGCTAATTCAGCTTCATAAAAATTGGCTTCGCTCTGTACCACTGCTACTCCATTAATAATCGAATTTTCGAAAAGAACCTTAATCGTTTCTGCATCGGTTTCTCTATTTTTGGCTGTCTTTTTAAGTACTTTTAATTGTTCGTCGAGTATCAGTAACTCATAATACGAATTAGCAATATTGGCAATAAGTTGGGTCTGAATGGCACGTTTAGCTGCATCTGTAGCTAATAAATTGGCAATAGCTCCCTTTTTGGCACTTTTTAATTTACCCCAAACATCTGCTTCCCATCCAGCAGTAATACCCAAATCATATTGTGTCGATTGGTCAAAAAGCCCAAACCCTTGCGGGAAAGCCAATCTGGATTCTTTTACAGAAACGTTACCATCTACCGAAGGCAAAAAAGCAGCTTTTTTCAGTCTAAGGTTAGCTGTTGATTGGTTGATACGTTCTACCGCAATCTTTAAATCTAGATTTGCCGCCAATCCTTCGGAAATAAGTTGCTGCAAATTAACATCTGTAAATAGCTCTGACCATTTCATTGTTGCCATGTTTGTAGTGTCCTTATTATCAGGCTCACGATACGTTACTGTTGTTGCTGGTTTTGTATAAGGTTTCGTGATTTTACACGAACTCCATATACTGCCAACAATCAGTATAATAACTATTAATTTATAATTGTATTTATTCATTATAATATGTTTTTTGTTTTAATCTATAATTTTAACCGCAAGGTTCGCTAGTAAAGTCTCTCTCCAATATTGTCATTTCGACGCAGGAGACTCGAGCGATAGCGAACAGACGTAGTAAATCTCCGCGAGAAACTCCATAATCTTTGTCGAGCAACTTAATGAGACCCTTCCTTCGTCAGGGTGACAAGATTGTTGTAGTATTATGGTCTATGTCAAAATTTAACCGTAGATTTCACAAAGGTTTTCACAGCGTCCACAAAGCAGGTTCAACACAAAACTTTGCGAACTTTGCGTTTTACAAAACCATCCATGTTAAGGAACTTTGCGCCCTTCGCGGTAAAATAACCACAAAACTATTCCCTCTGAACCTTTGTCCCTTTGCTACTCTGAACCATTGAACCTTCTTTAATCAATTTGTCTCGGCTCATGAATTGGTTCTTTTACTCCGCCTATTTTTTCTTGCATAGATTGAAAAATGATAAACAGCACTGGAATTACAAAAACTCCGAATAATGTACCAATCAACATTCCGCCAACAGCAGCTGTACCAATTGATCTGTTACTTAAAGCTCCAGCTCCTGTAGCAATCATCAATGGAATTAATCCGAAAATAAAAGCAAAAGAGGTCATTAATATTGGTCTTAATCTGGCTCTTGCTCCAAATATTGCTGACTGTACTAGACTTCTTCCGCTTAAGCGATGTAATAGTGCAAACTCTACAATAAGAATTGCATTTTTGGCCAAAAGACCTATTAACATAATCAAACTTATCTGAAGGAAAATATTATTGTCAACCCCAAAAAGATTCGCAAATATAAATGCTCCCGCAAGTCCTATTGGTAAGGATAACAATACCGAAAATGGCAAAATATAACTCTTGTATTGCGCACTTAGCAAAAAGTAAATAAAGATCAAACAAAGCCCAAAGATTAATGTTGTTTGGCTTCCGCTAGAAAGTTCTTCTTTGGTTAAACCAGAAAACTGATATGTATATCCTCTGTCTAATGTTTGGGCAGCCACTTCCTCGATTGCCTTTATCGCATCACCAGAACTATATCCTGCATTTGGTGCGCCTGTAACTGTAGTAGACGTAAATAAATTAAACCGATTTAGAAATTCTGGACCATATGTTTTTTTCAACATTACAAATTCCGATATTGGAGCCATTGCCCCTTTATCTGTTCTAACAAATATTTTATTGATATCACTTTCTTTTGCTCTATAGTCAGGATGCGATTGTAACATCACCCGATATTGTTTTCCAAATCTATTAATATCCGAAGCATAAATTCCGCCAAAATACCCTTGGAGCGTATTAAGCACTGTATTTACAGACACACCTGCGTCTTTGCACTTTGCTACGTTTACATTGACTTCCATTTCTGGGAATCCAATATTAAACGGACTTGTTGCATACATAATCTCAGGTCTTTGATTGATCGCCGCCATAAATTTTCCGATATTTTTATCAAAATTCTGATAGCTGCCTCCTGTTTTATCTTGCAATTGCACTTCGAATCCGTTACTATTTCCAAATCCTTGTAAGGTTGGTGCAGCAAAGAAAATAATACTTGCCCCTTTTATATGTGCTGTTTTTGCAAACAACTGACCAACGATTGAGTTAACGTCCTGAGTTTTGCCTTTTCTTTCGTTCCATGGCTTTAGCCTAATAAACAATGCTCCATAAGAACCTCCATTTCCATGAATTAAATCCATTCCAGAAAGTGTCGATGAAAGTTCTATTTCAGGAATACTTCTCGCAATACTATCAATTTCTTTGGTAATTTCTTCGGTACGTTCCAGAGTTGAAGATGGTGGTAAAACTACATTTCCAAAAATAGCTCCTCCATCATCATTAGGTACAAAACCTGTTGGCGTATTTTTCATAAGTACATAGAACACTATTCCGAAAATTGCAATTGCAACTAAGGATATCCATTTTCTACGAATCAGGAATCGAACTGCATTAATATATTTATTTGTAACCGTTTCAAAAGCTACATTAAAACTCGCATAGAATTTAGGCAAGAAACCTTTGGGATGATCTGATTTTTGTGAATCGTGTGGTTTTAATAATATAGCACAAAGAGCAGGACTCAAAGTCAATGCATTAACGGCCGAAATTAATATGGCTACTGCCAATGTTAATCCGAATTGTTTGTAAAACACACCCGCCGAACCTGTAATGAATGTAACCGGAATAAATACTGCCGACATAATTAAGGTGATTGATATAATCGCTCCACTAATCTCGCTCATAGCATGTATAGTCGCTTTCTTAGCCGATTTTGCGCCTTGATCTAATTTTGCATGAACGGCCTCAACAACTACAATTGCATCATCCACGACAATACCAATAGCAAGAACCAAAGCAAAAAGAGTCAATAAATTAATCGTAAAGCCAAATAACTTCAAGAAAAAGAAGGTACCGATAATCGATACTGGAACTGCAATTGCTGGAATTAATGTAGATCTAAAATCTTGCAAAAAGATAAATACAACAATAAAAACCAGAATAAAAGCTTCAATAATAGTATAAACCACCTTTTCGATTGAAGCGTCTAAAAAGTCATTGGCATTTAGAAATGTATGATACTCTAACCCTGGAGGGAAATCTTTAGATGCTTTTTTTAAGATGTCTTCACAAGCAATAATAAGCTCTCTGGCATTGGATCCTGAAATTTGACTTATCGCTCCTCCCGAAGAAACTTTTCCTTGGGTAATTAATGAAGTCGTATAATCTAAAGCACCAAACTCAATAGCAGCTACATCTTTTAAGCGTAATAAACTCCCCTGTTTACCACTTCGTAAAACAATGTTTTCAAAGGCAGCAGGGCTTTCTAATCTTCCTGTAAATTTTAGAGCATATTGAACTGATTCTTTACTATTTTCTCCAATTTTCCCTGGGGCTGCTTCGATATTTTGTTCTTTTAATGCCGCGATGATATCATCAGGAACAAGACCTTGACTTGCCATCACATCAGGTTTTAACCAAATACGCATTGAATATTCCTGACTCGTATAAATTTCTGTCCCACCTACACCTTCGACACGTTTCATCTCTGGCATAATATTTATTCTCAAATAATTATCAAGAAATTTTTCATCATACTTTCCATCTTTGCTATATAACAAAAAACTAAAAGCAGTACTGCTTAGTTGCTTGCTTGTTGTAATCCCAGATTTTATGACCTCATTAGGTAATAAACTTGTAGCTTTTGTAACTCTGTTCTGAACATTTACTGCAGCCATATCAGGGTTAGTTCCCTGCTTAAAGAATATCGTTATTGATGCATTACCATTGCTGCTTGCAGTAGAAGTCATATAGCTCATATTCTCTACTCCATTTATCTGTTCTTCTAGAGGAACAATCACACTTTTCATGACCACATCGGCACTTGCTCCTTGATACGAAGCTGTTACAACAACTGTAGGTGGAGCAATTTCGGGATATTGAGAGATAGGCAATGAAGCCAATCCTAATAATCCTAAAATCACTATTATTATCGATATTACGGTGGATAATACCGGATTTTCTATAAATTTTCTAAACATGATTTATTATTTTTTAGCTAAAGAAGCTATCGGTGCTATTTTCATTCCATCTCTTAAATTCCCAATTCCGTCAACAATTATAGTATCTCCAGATTTTACGCCTTCGGTTACTACATATTCTTTTTCGGTTGCAGTGTTTCTTATTTTTATTTCAGTATTATGTGCTACGTTTTTTGCATCTACAGTAAAGACAAAAAAGCGCCCTTGCAATTCAAATACTGCCTTTTTAGGAACCAGAATTGCACCGTCTAATTGTGTTGGAATAACAATCGTAGCGCTTGCCCCACTCCAAAGTTTAGCATCTGGATTTGGAAAAACTGCTTTAAAATTAGCAGCTCCAGTACTTGCATTTAATACACCACTTAAAGTTTGAATTTTTCCTTTTAGTGGATATGTTTCTCCATCAGCAGTAACTAAAGAAACGGCTGGCATATTCTTAAATTTTTCTTCTAATTGATTTCCTGAATATTGACTCAAAAAAGAATTTAATTGTTGCTGACTTAATGAGAAATAAGCAAAAACGTTTTTGGTATTAGCAACTGTAGTTATAGGATCTGGTGCAGAACTACTCACCAAACTTCCTATCTTATACGGTAGGCTTCCTACTACTCCATTTATTGGACTCACTATATTGGTGAAAGCAAGCTTTGATTTAGCAGCTGACAAATCTGCATTTGCCTGACTTAATTCAGCTCTTTTTACTCTTTCTATATTCTTGGCAGATGTTAATTCGTAGTTATTTATTATCTTTTTTTCTGCCAATGCTGCCGTTCTTTTGGTTTGTATAACTGCTGTTTCCAAGCTGGCTTCGGCTGCTAGAACTGCCGCTTTTTTGTTGTTTACTTCTTGTAAATAACTATTAGCGTCTATTTTAAATAAAGGCTTCCCTTTGGTTACAACCGAACCTTCTTCTACATAAACCTGCTCTATATATCCGTCAATTTTAGAACGTATTTCGACTGTTTGTTCTCCTTCTAATGTTGTTGGAAATTCAATAGAAACATTTGCTTCTTGAGCCTTTAATATAAGTGTTGGATATGCTGTCGGACTTTCTATTTGTTCTGTACTTTTTGTATTACATGAAACTATCGAAAGAGTTCCTATGAACAGAATTGCTATTATTTTTTTCATTATATCTCTTATTTTCTTTTATAAATCATTAAAGGAGAACCTGCTTCTCCCCACATTAAGGTTTGTACATATTTTATTAACTGACTTGTAGCCAATACAAGAATTTCTTCGGGTATAGCTGTATTTGCTTTTAAAACCACTTTCTGACCGATAAAAGCCGAAAATTCTATCTTTCTTATTCTTTCCATCCATAAAAGATTTTCATGATTCCCTATTGTTGAATACACCACTACAGATGCATGAGGAGCTAAGAGTGAACTAATTAATGCATAAGCCCAAAGTGGTATAATCGCATCATTAGAACAACAGATAACAACGTCTTTTCCTGTAAATTGATTCCAATCTATTTGAGCCATTTCTGATCGAAATATTTTTTCCTGTAATAGAAAATCTTCTATTAGAAATGGTACAATATCAAATACTATAAAATCTTCTCCATTAGATTTATAGTTACGTAGATCTAGTGTTTGTATGCCTGAAGCATCTATTTTATTTATTATTTCCATATTCTGATTATTAAATTATTGAGTTATTTATTGCGTTATAATTTTTGTGTATTGCTAATTTTTAGACATAGGTATCCCCCGCCCAATCTGAATACTATTCTAGGTTGCTGAGCACATTGTAAAAACTGCTTTAATTTTAATTAAAGATTTTTGAGATTTCTAAAATCTATAGTTGAGGATATATACTAATTGTAAATTTCATAAGTACATTCCAGTACGGAACGATGTATACAGGAAAGTCAATCATATTATATGAACTAATGGGAAGCTCTTGTAATTCTAATAACATAATCTATAATTTTACGTTTTTAAATTCTGTAACTTACAATATTGATTGAGTTTAGGTGGATAAAATCTTCCAATCAGCTTTGATAAGTTATGCAAAATTAATAATTTTGCATAATAAAACAACTAAATACTTGTTTTATTGATTTATGACTACAAATAAGATATTAATGCTACTCAAAATGCGAGGTCCTCTTACGGCTCTTGAAATTGCGCATGAACTTAAGATAACAAAGGAAGGGGTTAGACAACAGCTACTTAAACTTGTTGAAGAGGATCTTATTCATCCACAAGAAGAATCCAAAGGTGTGGGTAGACCTCAAAAAACATTTAGCCTAACTTCAAATGGAAATGCAAAATTTCCAGACACGCACGCTGAATTAACTCTAAAGTTGATAAACATTATTAATGCAATGGGTGAAAATGCTTTGCAAACGGTTATAGATGTTTATGAAGAAACAGGAAAAAAGAAGTATCATGAAGAAATTGATACTATCGATAACCTTGAACAAAAATTACAAAAACTTGTCGAAATAAGAACCCGAGAAGGTTATATGGCCGAGTACTCAAAAAATGATGATGGCTATCTTTTGGTCGAAAATCATTGTCCAATTTGTGCGGCCGCAACTATATGTCAAGGTTTTTGTTCTTCTGAATTAAATACTTTTAGATCAGTATTAGGTAACGATATTATAATTAATCGCGTTAGCCATATCATCGGAGGTGACAGAAGATGTGCGTATCAGATTACTTCTAATTAGTTTTTTTTTAGTTTCAGGTTTTAAATTTTTGGTTTCAAGTTTCAGGTTATGCAATCGCTATTTTTAGTTATTATTTTTTGCCGATATCGAAGTTACGAGACGCAAGAAATTGTTTTTAATAGCTCTAGTGGAGCGATACCGATCTCAGATTATTAAATATAACACCCCGATGGGGTTCTTTTGAAAAAAATATCTTTCCTATAAACATAATGTCCGATGGGACTTACTTATCAAGTGATTAAGAGTAACTTAATAACAATTTAATTCTAAGATCGTTAACTTACTCTAGCTGATTTAAGAGATATAAATAAGGTGGAAAAGAATGATGCATCATTATGTCCTTTGTATTATTTGGGAATTTTTCATAATAATTTATATCATTGGGGTTCGGATATAGAACAATCGTATTTCCAGTTCTCACATAATTGTTACTATTATAAAATGGAGGTGGTACAAATTCTGGTAAAAATTCTTTCACTCTTTTTGCCATTTCTTTACCTAATATTTTTTGATATGTCTTAACAGTTTTACGGGATGGATCTGTTAGTTTTCCATAAACCATATTTAAAAACATTCTCTTAAAAAAAGTCTGATTTTTAATAGTTTCTTCTACCATTGCAATTGGACTTACTATTGGTAAATCTTCTGGCGTTTCAACCGAAAAAGGCGTTTGAGGTACCCAATCTGCGGCGCTTACTACATTAAATGCCCAACCGTTTTGCGTTTTACGTTCATAATCATATGCAAAATATAAATTCCCTGGTTTTGGTGCAGCACTACAATACGTTTTGAAACGAATATCAGCAGGTAGTTTACCTTTACTTTGTAAACTATAAAAATGAGCCGTAAGTAGATAACTTATACCTCCACCTTGGCTATGTCCCATTATTATGAAATTCTTAATTCCTGAATTATAACAAGAATCAATTTTTGGAAGCATTTCTTTAGATATAAAAGCGGTACTTAACAGATATCCTGTATGAACTGCTGCGTCTTTATTTGTAGATAATTCATACTCAAATGTCTCTGAATTAGAAATTTTCATTTCTCCTTTTGCTGGTGTCATTGCCGCATAAAGATTAGCAAGCCAGCTTTCTCCTTTTTCAGTAGTTCCTCTTGTGCATAATACAGCTGTATTTCCATCTTTTAGCCATAACTCCCAAAGATTATCCAGTCCTATTGGCTTACTTCTATACACCAATTTTGAGTGTTCTGGCTGAGGAATTAGTTTTGCTTTTTCAGGAGATTCTGTCGATTGAGTAGCTAAATATATTAATTCTCTATATTCAGCTTTATCGAAACCTGGCTTTAAATTTTGCGAAAAACCATCTAAAAAATTAAATAGTAAGAAGCATATAAGGACTAATAATTTTAGAAATTTCATAGCGTAAACATTGATTGATTATTAATAATATTATTCTAACTAAACACTGATTTAAAAGTCATTAAATACAATAATATAAACTTTTACTTTAAAATAAAAAGCAATAACTACTAAGCATTTAATTTGTAAACTTATCTTACAATAAATATAATCAATTATTTAAGTACTACGACATAATTTTTAATCACATAATCATTCTCAATAAACTAAATTGTACATCAAGTCATTATGCTAATTAATTCAAAAAATTATATAATCTGTAGGAGAATAAAAGTACCCCTATCACAACAAAAAACCACCAATACTTTTTTATAGAGGCATAATTTTCATTATCTGAATTTCTTATTGCTAATCCCATGACAATACTTACCAAAGGCAAAATAAATCTTATTATCTGTTCTATTTCCATTTTAACACTAACTATTTTCTTATTTGCGAATATATGTATTTTATTTTTTTACTTTTGATAAATGCACATCAATAACATGACAAACCTATACCAAAGCCCAAGGATAATCATTCGTGAATTTTTGCCAGAAGAGCAACAAACATTTTTAAACTTGTTTAAAGATGCTGAAGTTATCCAATACTTACCAGAAACTTCTGCTGAGAGGTATATAGAAATGTTTAAAGAATTACTTGAAAATTATGAAAAGGGTAATCTTAGCCGTTGGGCAATATTTGACACTACAAACAACAATTTTATAGGGATGTGTGTTGCGCGTATTTTTGTACACAACAGCACTCAAATAGAGATTGGATATGTTCTTAGTAAAGAATATTGGGGTAAAGGCATCGCTACTGAAGTATGCAAAGCTATGACTCAATATTGTTTTGCAAACACCAATATTCCTGAAGTAGTTGCCATAACTGATCTTGACAACAGTGGCTCACAAAATGTATTGCAAAAATCTGGTTTTGAAAGAAGAGATAATCTGATAAGAGATAATGAAGAACTAGCCTATTTTATAATTAAAAGAGAACAACTTTAATTTAATAAATAATACAATTTGCTGATAGTCTGTAAAATCGTTTTCGCAAAATAAATTAATCTTCCTCAACAGGAAGCATTAATTTCCCCCAATCATTTAGCATCCATAAAATTGTAACCAATTTTTCTCCTAATTCCGTAAGTGAATATTCTACTCTTGGTGGTAATTCATTAAAAGACACTTTAGTCAAAATACCGTCTTGTTCCATTTCTTTTAACTGTTGATTCAAAACTCTCCTGTCTACTTTTGCTATTCCACGTAAAAATTCACTTGGACGTTTTTTGCCTTCATTGATTTGCCAAACAATAGGAACTTTCCATTTTCCACTAATAGAATTGACTGCTACTTCTAGTGGACAAATTTTATTTTCTGAACTTCTTTCCTTTGTTTTCATAATAGTGACTTTTTTATCCCTATGTGCTAAAATTATGCGCTATTGCAGATACAGATAATGTTTTGAATCTTTACAAAATTAATAAAATAATAAACATCTATTTTAGCAAAGCCAATGTTTGTGCTAACTAATCGATACTTTATTAGAGAATTTATAAATTATTATGACAGAAATAAAACGTAAAGGTTCGCGCTCAACTAAGGACATACCCGTCGATATTTTAGATAAACTTAATAAAGGGGAAATTGAAACTGCCAATTTAGTAGAATGGTTAGCTATTGATCAAAAACTGTTACTTAAAAACGTTCTTCAGCAAGCCAATCGTTCTAAATATTTGGAGCCAATTATTACAAATATTGAGGCACTAAAAAAACAAACTGTCAATACTATAAATGAAACTATTGGAACTAGTCTTTTTAGATTAGCTAAACTGGAAAATGATAGTGAACTTTTTACAATAATTTCAGCTCATAAATCAGACTTAGTTAGATGTTGGGCAACTTATACTATTGGAAAGAACGCAGAACTATCAATTAGTGAAATGTTAGATCAAATTCAGCCTTTTGCAGCTGATAACCATTTTGGTGTTAGAGAAATTTGCTGGCTAGCAGTAAGACCTTCTATAGCTAAAAATTTAAACGAAAGCTTAACCATTTTATCAGAATGGACAAAACACTCTGACCAGAATATAAGAAGGTTTGCTAGTGAAGCTACAAGACCCAGAGGAGTTTGGTGTGAGCATCTTGAAATATTAAAACATAACCCTGAATTAGGCTTAATTATTTTAGAACCTCTAAAATCAGATAATGCAAAATACGTACAAGATAGCATTGGGAACTGGCTAAATGATGCCAGCAAAAGTGATCCTGATTTTGTCATTGAGATTTGCAAAAAATGGAAAGAAATTAGCCCTACAAAACAAACAACATATATAGTTAAAAAGGCACTTAGAACTATCGAAAAATAATTATTTATCTGCGTTTATTATTCATTAGAATGTCTAAAATTAAATTAACAACAAATAAAAAATACATACATTAGCCATAAAACCAACTAATGTATAAACAATGCAAGACGTTATTAAAAAATTAAAATTTAAGGACAGCGGGATTGTTCTTAATGCACCTAAAGAAATAAAAGAAGAGTTTATTAAACTTGGAATGAAAATTACTTTTGATAAAAAAACAAAAAGCACAAACACCTTGATTTTTATTAATAATAACCAAGAGTTTTTAAACTTTCTTAAATATGATTTAGAAAATATCGAATCTGATAGTGTTTTATGGTTTGCGTATCCAAAAGGGACTTCAAAAATTAAAACCGATATAAACAGAGATACAATTCGAGTAACTGCAGAAGAATTTAGACTTAAAACTGTAACTGCTATTTCTATAGATGAAACTTGGAGTGCATTACGTTTTAGGCCTATTGATAAAGTGGGAACAAAAAAAACTTAAATATAAACTTAATCTCTTTAAATGCTAAATTGAGAAACACTAAATCCCATAGAAATATCCATTTAAATCAATATTTCTATGGAATTATTTAACTATAAATTCTAATTGTCCATTTGAAAATAAGGGGCTAAAATATCTTCAAAATTATACAATCCTATTTCTTTATTTTCAATATTTTCAGCTACAAAAACAACCCCTGTTCCAAATGCTTCTCTTGAAATTGATTCGTGAATAAGTCGCACCGTTTGATATGGAAATCCAAATATTACTTCATGTTTTCCTACAATACCTCCTGCCCTAACCGAATTTATATTTTCTTTTTCGACATCTAGAGCTTCCGCAATTTTAATAGCCGTGCCTGACGTTCCTTGTTTTAATTTAAAATGTTCTTCGTTTACTTCAATATCTACCCAAGGAGCAATTTTCTTTAAAAATTTAGCGGCAAATAACAAATAATTTACCCCTAATGTAATATTTGGAGACCAAAATACAGTTGTTTTAATGGCTAATTTTTTCAGAAGGTTTAACTCTTTTTCTGTATAATGAGATATTGCAGATATAATTTTAATTCCTCTTTGTGCTGCAACCTCGCCATAAGTATGAATACCTAAGCTTGAAGAAAAGTCAATTATAATATCTACGGGATGCTTGTCTAAGAGCTCTTTTATAGTTGTTTTTGAGCTTGAATATATTAATCCTGGCTCATCTGATGGAACTCCAAAAAATTCTGGAACTGATCGATGTTCAAGTACTGTACTTTGCCTTAAAACCCATTCTAAACAAAAAGCCTTATTTTCTAGTAACACTGAAGCAACCGATTTTCCTGTTTTTCCAAATCCTATTAATCCTATTTTCATAACTTTTTATTTAAATGATTTTCAATTTATTTCGCTTATAATCTTTTGATTTCATTACGAAACAAACTGATAATTAATACTATTTAAGTAAAAATAGGATAAAAAAACAAAAAAAGGAAGCCTAAACTTCCTTAATCTTATTCAATATTCATTTATCTAATGGGAAAAGACAAATAAAAATGAACGATAAATCGTATTTTATCAATATAAAATTATGATTCCATTTTATAATGAATATTTGATTGCTCTCTTAAATGAGCTGCACTTTTTTCTGGAGTTAAATCTCTTTGTGACTCACCTAACATTTCGTAGCCAACCATAAATTTCTTAACAGAAGCAGATCGTAATAATGGTGGATAAAAATGCATATGAAAATGCCATTCTGGGTGTTCGTTTCCATCTGTTGGAGCTTGATGAATTCCTGATGAATATGGAAAAGAGGTGTTAAAAAGGTTATCGTATTTTATTGTTAACTGTTTTAATATAGTCGCAAATGCAACAGATTCTTCTGCAGTAAAATCAGTTATTCTTCCGAAAACTCTCTTACTTATAATCATCGTTTCATACGGCCATACTGCCCAAAAAGGAACTAAAGCTACAAAATGATCATTTTCAATAACAATACGAGTTTCTTTATTTAATTCGGCTTTAAGATAATCAGCTAAAAGCGTGGTATCGTATTTGTTAAAATAGTTTTTTAAGCTATTTTGTGTTTTTTCTACCTGAGTTGGCAATGATGCTTGTGCCCAAATTTGTCCATGCGGATGTGGATTACTGCATCCCATAACACTTCCTTTATTTTCAAAAATCTGAACATAATTGATGTATTTAATTGCACCTAAGTCAGCATATTCTTTTTGCCAAGTTTTAATAATATTTTCAATGTCCTTAATTTCCATTTCTGGCAATGTAAGATCATGTCTTGGTGAGAAACAAACCACTCTTGAAATTCCTCTTTCTGGTTTAGCTAAGAAAAAAGTATACTTGATATCTTCTTCATATATAATTTCATCTTGCTTCATCGCAGCAAAATCATTATCGAAAACAAAGCTACCTTCGTATTTGGGATTGCTTATTCCGTTAGCTCTTACATTATCTGGACACAAATAGCAAGTTGAATCGTATTTCGGCAAAGGTTCTGTTACAACTAGTTCATTTTGTCCTTGCCAAGGACGTTTTTCTCTATGAGGTGAAACAAGTACCCATTCGTTTAATAATGGATTGTACCTTCTGTGGGGGTCTTCATTAATGTTAAAGTTTCTCATTTATTTATCTAAGGTGTAAAGTGATGTTCCGTTTCCTATTCTTACGTCATAAAATTTTAATTCAATCCCAAATATATCTAAATAAAGGGACGAAAACTTATTTTTCACCTCATTTTCTTGTCCTTTTTTAATTAAATTGATTGTACAGCCTCCAAATCCCCCACCCATCAATCTAGAACCTATTATAGCATCATCCTCTTTTGCTGTTGCAACAAGCATGTCTAACTCTTCGCAACTAACCTCATAATCAACAGACAAACCTTTATGAGTATCAAATAATAGTTGTCCTAAAAGTTCTATATTTCCATTATCAAGAGCATCACATGCTTGTGCAACACGTCTAATTTCATTTATAACATAATGCACTCTTTTAAAAACAATTTCATCCATTTTGTCTCGAATGCTTAATAATTGGCTTTCTTGACAATCTCTAAAACTCTTGATCTCTGGAAAATATTTTTTGATTATCGATAGTCCTTTTTCGCATTCTTCACGACGCGTATTATACTCAGATGTAAATAGCGAATGTTTTACATTACTGTCAAATAACACCAAGGCATAATTATTAAAATTTGCTTCGTGGTACTCGAATTCAAGCGTTTTGCAATCTAATTTAATTACTTTATTTTCTAATCCATGAACACTGGAAAATTGATCCATGATACCACAATTAATTCCTACCCAATGTTCTGCTTTTTGTCCTAATAATGCAATATCTACTTTATTGATAGTAAGATTAAAAAGTTCTTTTATACCAAAAATCATCCCACATTCTAATGCTGCCGAAGATGATAATCCTGAACCTACTGGAATATTACTGCTAAAAACACAATTAAATCCTTCTAAAGAGAAACCATTATCCTGAAGCTGTTTTACAACACCTAAAATATAATTTGTCCATACAATATCGCTCAATTGAATTTCTTTTGTTAAATCTAATTCTAATTCATCATTTAAATCTATTGCGTAAATTTTTGATTTTTGAGAATTGTTTTTTTCTAAAGCAAAACAAATAATTTTATCTATAGCGGCCGGTAATACATATCCATCATTATAATCAATATGCTCACCAATTATATTGATTCTTCCTGGTGAAAGAATTATTTTTTGAGGTTCATTCCCAAATTTTTCTGTAAAAAAACGGGTTGTTTTTTTGATTAAAATTTCATTCATTGTTACTTATTAATATAGTTTGTTGGTTAATTATTATAGACTTATAAAAGTAAATAATCAGAACTTATGTTTTAAGTAAAAACCAATCTTATAATTATTTACATTTTATAGAAAATCAAAAATATATACTTATCCAAAATAATCCTACTAGTACCTACTGGTTTAAAAAAAATGCCTAAAAAATTAAAAGTAATAAGAAACTCTAAGTCTATTTATTTGTGGTATAAAAAGAGTGTAACGACAGTAAATACAGGTATAATTTAATTATTCATTTAATAGTTTTTATTCTTAAAAAAGATTTAAGCTCCTTCTCCAGTTAACTAACTGGTATAGTTTTACGTGATTTTATTACTTATTAAATAAATTGCTACCTGCGAATTGCACTATAAAATATAATTTATAAATCTTAGGTTTTATTGCGTCGAATGCGAATCACATCTAATGGGTTAATTTAATATCTTTATATTTCATTTCAATTAAAATTTATATGATTTTATTCTGGAAATATCTCAAACCATACAGTTGGCTCATAGTTTTAGTTTTGATCTTTGCTGGTATTTCACAAATTCTTTCTCTTTATGATCCCATCATTTTCGGAAAAATTATAGATGATTATGCTTTAAAAAACAACCAAAGCGACAATAGTAAAGAAAATGGTGTCATAAAACTATTAATAATAGCAGTTGTTATTGCTCTCGCGGCTCGTTTATTTCTTTCACTCAAGGACTATGTATTGCGAATGATAGTACAAAAATTTGGAATGCAAATTTTCAATGACGGACTAAGGCAAACACTTAGATTACCTTTTCAGGAATTTGAAGACCAAAGTAGTGGAGAAATATTGTCTGTTTTACAAAAAGTACGCACTGATACTGAGAAATTTATTTCAGCATTTATAAACATCTTATTTACTTCGGTAGTAGGCATTGGTTTCTTAATGTGGTATGCAGTTACTAAGCATTGGGCGCTTATTCCTGTTTTTTTTATTGGTGTTGTTATCTTGGGAGGATTGACTAGTATTTTAAGCAAATCAATTAAAACCTTGCAACGTTCGCTCATTCGACAAAATCGGCAAATGAGTGGTACTATAACGGAGAGTCTACGGAATATAGAACTAGTAAAAAGTCTAGGGCTTACCTATCCCGAAATTCGACGTTTAAAGGTTCATACTCAAGAAATTTACGACTTAGAGATGGAAAAAGTCAAGAAAATGAGAACGCTTACTTTTCTTCAAGGTAGTATTTTGATATTTCTTAAACAGTCTATTCTGTTTATTTTATTGTGGTTAATTTTTAAGAATGTTTTATCTCCTGGTGAACTTATTTCAATGCAATTTATATCTTCTGGAATCATTAGCCCATTACAAGATCTTGGAAGTATAATTATCTCATATCGTGAAGCTGAGACTGCTTTATTTTTGTTTAATGAATTAATGCAAAAAGAACCTGAATATAGTCCTGAAGAACCTGTAGAAGTTGGTTCAATTAGTCAATTACATTTTAACAATGTCGTTTTCAAGCATAAAAATGCAACTTATAATGCTATTCAGAACATTTCGTTTAAAGCTAAACTTGGAGATAATATTGCTTTTGTAGGTCCATCTGGTTCAGGAAAATCAACTCTTGTAAAACTATTGGTGGGGCTATACCGCCCCGTTGAAGGCGATATCCTTTATGATGATATTTCTATTAAAGATTTACGATACAATCATGTTCGAAGACAAATGGGTTTTGTAACACAAGATACGCAACTATTTTCAGGAACTATTCGTGAAAATCTATTATTTGTTAAGCCAGATGCTACTGAAGAAGAAATGCTTTCGGCCATAAAAAAAGCATCTGCAACTCCAATAATATTAAATTCAGGTAAAGGGCTTGATACTGTTTTGGGTGAAGGTGGAAAAAAACTCTCGGGTGGTGAAAAGCAACGTCTTTCTATTGCTAGAGCTCTATTACGCAAACCAAAAATATTGATATTCGATGAAGCAACTTCTGCTTTAGATTCCCTCACTGAATCTCAAATTACGCAAACTGTTAGAGAAATATCTGTTGATAAACAACAAATTACTATTCTAATTGCTCATCGACTATCCACTATTATGCATGCCGATACTATTTTTGTACTCGAACGTGGAAAAATTATTGAACAAGGAACTCACCATGAACTTGTTGATAAAAAAGGGTTGTATTATGCAATGTGGAGGCAACAAATTGGTGAACGTAAAGAGGATTTGCCATCATCCAAAAACACAAATAAAAAAAGCAAGATTTAATCCAAATCTTGCTTTTTTTATTATTTAAAACTAAATCTTACTATAATCTCGCTTTATATTCATCGAAACTAAATGGTCCAGGACCAAAAAAAGAAATCATTAATGCAGCTCCAATGATAGATAAGTTTCTCATAAATGTCATAAGTACATATTGATGACGAACAGGATCTTCAACATTCCAAAAATCGTGCATGATGAATGTCACGGGCAAAAGAATTAAAATTATCAACCATGCTCCCCATTTGGCCATGAATCCAGTTAAAATACTTAATCCACCTAATAATTCAAGAACACCAACTAAGGGCACTAAGATATAAGAAGAGGGTATTCCTTTTGCTGTCGCTTCATAAATATAATAATCTGAAAAATTTGCGATTGAAGAATACATAAAAATTGTACTGAACAAAATTCTGCCGATTAAAGGGATATAATTCATAGTAAAAAAGTATTAATTAAATTGATATTTTTCATTCTATAATAAAAACTTTAAAATAATAGGAATCCTTAAATTTAGTGAATTAAATTTAAAAAAAACAATCATTTTATAACCAAATAGCTACAACACATATATTTATACAAATTCAAACTGGTATGTATTAAAAAAATAAGGGCTGCCTCATATTGAGACAACCCTTATTAAATAAACTAAATGTAATTAAATATAAGTAACCGAATTTAGAATTAACTAATTTCAATCACTCGCGGCGCTTTATTTTCCTTTGCTTCTTCCTTTTTAGGAATAACAAGATGTAAAAGTCCGTTATCGTAATTCGCTTTTATATTTTCTTCATCAACCACATTGTTAGGCAATTTAAAACTGCGTTGGAATGATTGATAACTAAATTCTCTACGAGTAAAATTATCTTCAACAGTTTCTTTTTCATCTTTTTTACTTGATGAAATTGTCAATAAATCATTGTCAAAAGTAACTTTAAAATCTTTTTTATCCATTCCTGGTGCTGCAAGTTCTACCTCAAAATTATTGTCAGTTTCTTTAACGTTTACTGACGGTAGTGTTGTACTTGTAGCTGAAAAATTATTGTTTTCCCAGTTAAAAAGTTCACGTCCAAAAATATCATCCAATAATGATGGTAATGATTGTGAATTATTTTCGTTTTTTCTGATACTTAACATGATGATTTAGTTTTAATAGTTATACAAATAATTTAATAATCATTAAAATTTCATTCAACACCATGTATATAACAAAATAAATACCAAATTATAAAAAGTGATTTTTTATCCCAAATAAATGATTTTTTGACACATAACTACCCAAATAAAGTAATAATAAATGTCAAAATGACAGTTATCATGATTTTTATACAAATCACTCTTACTGTAACCTCTTTTAAATCAAGTAAAATTATCATCACCTAAAATTTAGAACCAGTCTAACCACCTAACTGGGGGCTTTACCGTTATTTAATACTAATTTTATTCATTGAATTATAAAATCATTACCATGAGTGCTGTTGAAAATGAAGCCTTATTGAGGAAAGGACTCGCTGCAATAGATGAAAAAATAAATAAGCTTAACGATGAAAAAATTAAGCTTTTTTTTGATGCAATAGGTTTAAACAAACGCAAAGATATTCCTAAAGATTACTTACAATGGGAAACCATTCTTATTGTTGTACCTAACCGACAAATATCGCATGAACTAAAATCATATAAATATTCTATATCCAGAATTACCTTTATTACAAATATTTACGCAAAAGAAATACATATTTTCGATTTCAATGATTGGAAAAAAGCTTTTGGAAATAAAACTCATTTGCAAGTAAAAAATGCTTTAAAAGATAGTTTTGGTGGTGTGCAAAAAATCCAAGAAGAATACATTAAGACTCTTCCAAAAATAACTAAATAGTATGGAGAAAGAGCACCATTATATAAACAGAAGTGGTTGGGTTCGTGCAGCAGTCCTTGGTGCTAATGATGGTATTTTATCAACTACTAGTCTCGCCATTGGTATTGCTGCGGCAAGTACTACTCGTGAACCTATTATTTTAGCTACTATAGCTGGTTTGGTAGCCGGTGCTTTATCTATGGCCGCTGGCGAATATGTTTCTGTAAGTTCCCAATCTGATATTGAAACTGCTGATCTAGAAAGAGAACGTATTGCGTTAGAAACGGTGCCTGAATTAGAGTTAATAGAGTTAGCCGATATCTACGAAAATAGAGGATTAACTCCTGAACTTGCCAAAGAAGTTGCTGTGCAATTAACTGCCCATAATGCTCTAGAATCACATGCTAGAGATGAATTAGGTATTAACGAAATTACTCAGGCAAAACCCCTCCAAGCTGCTTTTGCTTCTGCCGCATCATTTATATCTGGTGGAATTCTACCTCTCCTTGTTTCAATTTTTGCTCCTCTTAAAGATATTGTGCTATTTCAATATGCTTTTGCTATTATATTCCTTGCTCTTTCTGGTGCCTTAGCTGCCAAAGCTGGCGGTTCTAGCACAATAAAAGCTGTAATAAGAATTTCCGTTTGGGGAACTTTTGCTATGGGAATATCTGCATTAGTTGGATACATTTTTGGGGTAAATGTTTAATTTTTCAATTAATTCTTTAGCACACTTTTAAGTTTTTTAAGCAATATATTATCCGAAATTTTAATTTGTTTAACGGCCAATTTAGCTACTTCAGTTGCGCCTAATAACGAAAGATGAGTATCGTCATCTTTACCATCTGGGTAAAATGCTATCTCCCCTGCCTTATAATGCAAATGAAGTTTTTTAGATTGCTCTGGACCATAAGACTGCTCTAATAATTCAGTATAATATTCTAAGTCGATAAATGGTACTTTTAATTCCTGAGCGACTAATCTAGCCTCTAATGGATACTCTCCATGTGTCCCAATTAAAACTCCTTGTTCGTTAAAATTTCTTCTTGCAATTGATGAAAATAATACCGGGATTGCTCCTTTTTCTCTGCTTTCATTTACAAAGCGGATCAAATTATGGCGATATGCCGTATGCGGATTTGTATAACGTAAAGAATCACCTATTTTTTCATCATTATGTCCAAACTGAATAAATACATAATCTCCTTTTTTTAGTAGTTTGTATATCGTATCCCAGCGTTTTTCGGCTATAAAACTTTTAGTACTTCTCCCATTGACCGCTCTATTATCAACGACAATGTTTTCATTAAAAAAAGGCTGCAATACTTGACACCAACCGTATTCTGGATTTCGTTCTGGGTCTTTTTTATTTGCCATTGTAGAATCTCCAATGCAATATAAAGTTGTTTTTTGTGCTGTCCCGTTAAGAGTAATTAGCAATAAGATTAATAGATAATATTTCATTTTTTTATTTTTTTTAGATTACTTAGATTGCTTAGATTGCTTAGATTTTTAGACATTCTTAGACTTCTCAGATAGTAGTCGCAGCTCTCAGTTTCAGTCTCGGTTTGCAGTCACAGTCTTACATCTTGCTCATTACATCTTTCTTCTTTATTCTTTATTCTTATTTTACAATCGTTATGTCGTCCTGAGGTGGAGCCGAAGGACAGTCTCAGTACTCAATTTCTTAGAACCTTAGCTCCTCAGTACCTTTTAAAACCTCTGCTACATTGAACCTTTGAGTCTTTGAATCTTTGAGTCTTTGAATCTTTGAACCTTGAAAAAAACTAATGCTTCGAAACTGCTGTAGGTACTGTTGCTTTTTCTCCAATATAAACCTCATTTATAGTAACATTTTCGGAATTACTATTAGAAATTGCATTCTTCGCCGATTTGATTTCGATATTATTCAATGAAATATTTCTAACTTTTTTCTCTGGAAATCCCTGAATAACAATTCCTGTTCCTGTCGCTTTATTACATGAGATATTTGAGAATGAAATATTTGATATTTCTGATGGAAAACCTTTTCCTTCTCCATGATAATTAGCTGTAATATAAAGGCAATCTTCAACTTCGTCTAGCTTAATATTTTTAACAAAAACATCTTTTATATAACCGCCTCTATCGGCATTTGTTTTTAAATAAATCCCTCTTTTTAAGTAACCAACTGTTTTACAATTCTCAACATAAATATTTTTAATTCCTGCCGACATTTCGCTTCCTAAAACTATTCCATGAAGTCCTTTAAAATTGCAATCTCTAATCACAATGTTTTCACTTGGCGTAGCACTATTTGCTCTTCCTTCGTGATCTCTTCCTGCTTTAATTGCTATATTATCATCGCCATTGTTAAATGTAATTCGTTCTATTAAAACATCTTTTGCGTACTCTGGATCGATTCCGTCGTTGTTATGATTTAATGATTTATAGGTTAAATCTCTAACGGTTATACTTTCTGATTTTAATAAATGTAAACACCAAAAAGGGGAATTTTCGATTCTAATTTTCTCTACTAAAATGTTTTTACAATTAAAAAACTGAATCATTTGCGGTCTCAAAAAATATCCATCTCCAAATTTTCGTTCTTTTAATGGTACATTATTATGATTCATTTTACGACTTAAATTTTTCCCTGCTCCTTCTTTTGCTTTAAAACTTTTCCATATTTTCCCTCCCTCTCCATCTATTGTTCCTTCGCCTGTTATAACAATATTTGTACAATTATATGCATACACAAGCGGACTGTAATTATATAACATGGTTCCTTCCCAACTTGTAAGTACCATTGGCAGATAATGATTGGGATTATCACTAAATTTTATTTTAGCATCTTTTTCTATTACTAATTTTACATTGCTCACAAAATGGATTGGTCCGTTGAGTTTGTAAATACCCTTAGGAACTCGTATTGTTCCTCCATTATTTTTCTTGCACATTGCCATTGCTTTTTCAAAAGCGGGTTTGCTATCGCTTATCGAATCTCCTTTAGCACCAAGCGTAACAACATTTATTTGATATGAAGGAATTACTGGTAACTTGATCCTGCTCACAATTGAATCAACTTTGTTTGTTGGATAATCAATTGTTTGTGCAAAACTATTTAATGATAGTAATAGAACTAAAAGAAAGCTGTATTTCATTTTTTAGACTTCTTAGATTGTTAGATTTTAGATTTCTTAGATTGAGCAAACCTATATTATGTAGATGCACTACGGTACGTCTCTACAGAAAACCTTTGTCGCTCTGCACCTTTGTTACTTTATTTCCCCAATCTTGTCACCTTGAGCGGAGTCGAAGGACATACGGGGCTTCGTCTCCGCTCAGCCTGACATGGGATTACTTTATGGGTAAACCTACATTGCGTAGACGCACTGCGGTACGTCTCTACAAAAAACCTTTGTCGCTCTGCTCCATTGTTACTTTGAACCTTTAAAAAGCCTCTTTGCTACTTTGTCTCTTTGCCTCTTTGAGCCTCGAATCCTAAGACATTCTCACTCGTATATTTTTTAGCTTGCTTTTTACTTAATTGATGTGCCCATAAAACTCTTTTCTCTGGTTTGTATCCTTCGCCACTGCAATTATACTCGGCATAAAAAGCTGTTTTTTCTGCTTCTGGTTTTGACCAATTTTCCCAGCCTTGTGGCAAAATATGACTTCCCATTTTGCATTCTATGAAAACCGTTTTAGCATAAATGCGCCATGGCCTTCCTAAATATACCTGTGTTGCATTTTTATCTGCTGTAAGAGTACAGTTTTTAAAAACAAATCCGAATTCTTTACCTTCAGGCGTGGAAGCTGCTGTTATATAAGAATTCTTGATACTGTGAATTTGACAATTTTCAAATAGAACTGTTGCTTTTCCAAAGATAAAATCGGTTGTTCCTTCTATATAACAATCTTTAAAATACTGTCTTGAATTATTTCCCGATGCATATAATGTATCTTGATTTCCTAAAATATTACAATTAAATACATATGCCCTGTCTCCCATAATCGATAATGCTACTGCTTGACCAATGTCGCCAGACGAATTTTGAATTGTTAAATTTGATGCCGAAAAATCATTCCCTTCTACTAGCATTGTATAGGTATAGAATGTACTGTTTCTGCCTAAATTCATTTTTCCAAAATAATCATCGTACGTAATGATTGTCTTTTCTTTGCTTTCCCCTATTATAGAAATATTGTTATTGAATTCTGGGATTCTAATTTTCTCATAATAAGTTCCGTTTTTAATATGTATCGTTACTCTTTCATAAGGAAATGCTTTTGTGGCATTTATAGCGTCTTGAATAAGCTTAAAATCTCCTGATCCATCTTGGGCTACGGTAATTGTATTTTTGTCTTCAATCTTTTTTTTTTCGCTTTTTTCAAAAGCGTATTTTTTTTCCCAATTTGGATATTTTTTTAAAACCTCTTTTGGTTCATCTGTATACCAAGCATAGCCGTTTTTACGTTCGGCTCCTATTTCATCTAGAGATTTCTTTTTGACTCCATCTCTATCACAAAAAAAAGGTTCATTGTTCTCTAGCTCCATAAATCTTGCCCAAATTGGCAAAGCATTTTGAGTAACAATCATTTTTTTATCTATTACTTTTCCTGCATTATTTAGTATACGTTTTTCCTCAAGATTTGTGATTTTTGTCTTTTCAAACCATGCATAAGCACTTTTTACAGCTGTAATTACTTCTGGAGATGGATTATCGATAGTCATTAATAACAATACAATTTTTGCTGATTCTTTTCCGCTCAAAGAGGGTAATTCATATGCTCTTGCTTTGGCTGGAGTCAAGGTATTTTCATCATGTTGCGCACACCAAGCGGTTAATACGCCATTTTGTTTGTATTGTGTTTTTACAATGCAAATTATTCCTTTATCAAAAGCAACTTTGGCTTTTGATACATAATCTTGTGGAATAGGAATACCATAATAATCTGATGTTTCTGAGATTTGTTTTAATATCGTTAAGATATGAAACATCGAATCATCATTGTAGGTAATATGTGTATAGTACCCTTTTTTTAAAGGATAAAATTGTGGCCAACCACCGTTGTCGAATTGTGCTTCTAACAAATAATCAAGGCCAGAAAGAAAGGCTTTCTTATATCTTTCATCTGGTTTTTGCTTGTATATTTTTGCAAGAAAAAGCATTTCCTGATAAGTGGCTCCATTATCAGTTGTAATATCGTGCAAATTACTTTTTAGCGCAATTAAACGTTGTTTTTCTGAATCTGAAAGCGTTTTTTGCATTTCGATATTCTTTGGCCATCCACCAATATTACGTTGATACAACAACACATTTTCGGCTATATTTTGTGCTTCGGGAGTGGCAAACCAAGAGGCATCGCTCTTGCGAATAATATCACTCCAGTTTTTATAATTATTTTGAGCCTGCAACATTACGCTACACCCCAATAATACAACTAGATTTAATGCTATGAATTTAATATATTTCATTTCTGTTTTTATATGCGAATTAAAACCTGATTTGCTACTTTGAGTTTTAACTCAATATCATTAAATCAAATTTATCGAACTATAATTTTTCTTGTAAAGACGCAAATACTCTAAATTTTCATTCTGACTCTTTGCGACTTTGCGAGAGATTTATTCTACAAAGTCAAAAACACCAAGTCATTTTGGCTAAAGCCACATTCTTTATCTACTATCCTTTAACCTCCAGCTAAAGCAGGAGGCTATTCAGAACCTATTAGGATATGTATTATCTATTTAATTCTAATGCTGCCAAGATAAACGGACCTGTAGCTTTAGGATCATTATCTTTTTTTCTTTCGTTTATGTAATATTCATATGAACCATCACGATAAGGTTTTCCTCCTAATCCTGCAACTGCACATGCTTGAGTTATCGTAATTTCGCCATCAGAATCTACTTTTATCAATTGTTTAGTTAATCCATCAAAAGCTTTATTAGCTAGGTCTTTATATTTTTTAGGCAAATATCCTTTGTTTGCTCCTTTTGCAAAAGCATAAGCAAACATTGATGATCCTGATGATTCTAAATAATTTCCTTTTTTATTGCCCATATCAGTAACTTGATACCAAAGTCCTGTTTTTTTATCTTGAAATTTCACTAAGGCTTCTGACAGTTGATTTAAATAAGTAACTAATTCTTTTTGTCTAGGATGATCTTTAGGAAAATAGTCTAAAACATCTACCAAAGCCATTGCGTACCAACCCAAAGATCGTGACCAAAAATTTGGAGATGTTCCTGTCTCTGAATTTGCCCATGGCATTTTTTTACTTTCATCCCAAGCATGAAAAAGTAATCCTGTTTTTTTATCTAAATCATTTTTCTGAATTAATTCAAATTGTTTCGCAATATCGTTAAGCTCAGCGCCTTTTTCAAACTGAGTTGTATATTGTGCATAAAATGGTTCTCCCATATATAATCCATCTAACCACATTTGGTCTGGATATATTTTTTTGTGCCAAAATCCCCCGCTTGCAGTTCTTGGTTGTTCTTTTATCTGCTTTCTTAATAACTCTAAAGCTTTTAAATATTTTTGATCTTTTGTTGTATCGTACAAATTAAACAACAATCGACCTGCTGTTACCATATCAATATTATAAGTTTCAAATTTATAGCTTTTAATACTACCATCTTCTTGTACCAAAGCATCTACATACTTTTTTATGTAATCATAATATTTAACGTCGCCTGTTTTTTTGTACAATTCTTCAAAAGATGTCAATACTAAACCATGAACATAATCCCATTTTGGTTCTTTTACATCATCTATCATATACGATTCTGGATGACGTTTCATGATTGACAAAGCCATTTTTTCTGACCATTTTAAGTCTTTAGAAATCACAACTGCCGTCTTTGAAGGCTCTTGTGAAATCGTTTTGCAACTCATTAATGTTATCACACAAACCAATACTATTGACCCAAAATAATTTCGTTTTATTGTATTTTTCATTTTAAAATATACTTTATGTTTTATTTATCCAACTTATCGTTGGAGATATTCAGAATCACTACTTACATTTTGCCTTTTTTATTCAATATTTCTAATCTTTCATCTAGATATTTTACAAATTCTTCTTTTGTTTTAATACCATCTTTTTCTTGCTCCCAAGCTCCTAACAAATAAAATGAATTAGCCTTTGTAGTTGGTTTAAAAATCAATAAATAATCTAAATCTGTATCGGCTATATTTTCTATTGTGCTTATTTCATAAAAAATTGCCATTCCCAATTTATCTGGTACTAATGACTGTGTACCATAAGTAGCAAGGTATGCCCACTTTTTATTTTTACTTTCTTTTTTAAGCAATTCTGCATTTTTCTGTTTTACTATCCCTGTACAAATTCCTTGAATTTCTTTTGAAGCCTTAATTGTATGCTGCGTATATAATTGATCTGGTTTAATGGTTAATACTGATGTAAAATCAATTTTGTCAGAAGCTGTTTTCCATCCAAAATAATTCACTTTTACATTTGATTCATTTAACTTATTCTCTACATAAGCTATAGTTGAATCAACTTCGTAAAAATGTAGTTTTTTACCATCTAAGTAACGGTCTATTGAACCTATTCCGATTCCTTTTCCAGCTTTTAAAATATCAGATCCCCAATCACTCATTTCGTGATAGGAATCAAAATTATCTTGACCTACTTGCGGTAAAATCATTTCTGATGTTTTCTTTCCAAAAATATCAATAGCATTTCTCCAATCTAAATATAAACGGTACCCTATTCTATTACTTTCCCATCCTGGTCCTTCGTAGCGAATATCAAATGAATGATCAGTATGCTCAGGAGCTAATTTTAGCTTATCTACATTTTTAAAAACAGTCCCGCCAATATACTTGCGGCCTTCCCATTTTCCGTCAGTTTTCACTGATATTTCGGCGTAGGTTTTGGCTGTTTTTATGTCGTATTTATTTTGTGCTTTACAACTCGTAAATCCTAATATTAATGCTGCTGATAATGTAATTACTGTTTTCATTTTATTCTAATTTATTTAAATATTGTAGCTAAAAATTCTGTTGTGTATTGTACTGTTTCTTCAAACCATGGATTAAAGAACCAAAATGAATGAGGTGAGTTTTGAATTGTTTTTACCTCATTATATATTTTATTCTGATTTAAAATGGCAATCATATCATCTCTTCCTGCATGAAATCTATTGAAACTACTATTGATAAATAGTATTGGCGGTGTGTTTTTATTGGCGTGTGTTAGTGCCGAAGCATTTTCCCAATTTTTAGGATTTTCTTCATAAGTACCATTTAACCAAAGTGCTGCCATTTCTCCTTCTTCAGATTCTGGATGTTTAAAAGCTAAAATTCCATCTATATCGATAATTGCATTTACTGCGGCCGTTGATTTACTTTTATTTAAAGTGTCTTCAAAAGTCGGATCATTGTTTGTTGTACCAATCAAAGCGGCCATTTGACCTCCTGAGGAGCATCCTAAAAGAACAATTTTGTTTGGATCTACATGGAATCTTTTTGCATTATCTTTTATAAATTTTATCGCATTTTTCACATCATAAATTGCCTGAGGATATTTTGCTTCAAGCGATAATCTGTATTCTATTGCAAAACAAGAATATCCTTTCAAGGCTATTTTTTGTCCTAAAACTTGCATTTGATTTTTATTTCCTGATTTCCAACCTCCGCCATGAATCATGACTACAGCTGGATTTAATTTTTGATTTTTATTAATAAAAGCATCCAAATGTAATGCTCTCGTTTTCTCTTTATCATAAACTAAATTATAAATGAGATTAATACTTTCATTCTCTTTTACCTGAGCAATTGTTATAAAAGGATATTTTTTAATTAATTTGGTATACGTGTTTTTTACTGTATACGATGTGTCGATACGATAGGGGGTTTGTGATTTAATCTCATTCATAAATAAAACGAAAACAAGTAAAAATATCTTTTTCATCACATGTGTTAATTCGTGTCGTGATTTAAATAAAATTAGAAGCTTGAAAGTTCATCAAGCTTCTAATCTAAGTCAAAAAAAACTAAAAATAATAAAATTGAATACGATAATCATTCGATTCAAAATACTCAACTTTTTATTACCTAATTATAAGCTGGATTTTGTGGATATGATTTATTCTGATTCAAATCCAAAGCTTCTTGTGGAATTGGTCTTAAAATTTTCTTTTCACCATTTGCTCCATCAAAATTACTTGCTTTAATATTGTAATTGTAAAGCGATGCTCTTTCTATTAATTTTCCTGTACGTTTCAAATCGAACCAACGTGTGTACTCTCCTAACATTTCTCTTGCTCTTTCGTCAAGAATATAGTCTATCGTAAATTGTGCTGCAGTTGCATTTGCCACTCCCGCTCTTCTTCTGACTTCATTAAGTCTGTCCAATCCTGTACTTGGATTTGTATGTAAATAAGCTTCAGCTGCAATTAAATATGTTTCTCCTAATCTAGAAATTACAAAGTCACGGGTACTTGTTCTAGGGGTTGTTGCACTTGTCGCAAATGGCGCTATCGGATCATCAAATTTGCGCACTGGTATCGTTTGATAATCACTGCTTAAACCTTTGGCTGCACCATAAGTTCCGTATAAGTGGATAGTGGTTTTAGGATTTGCTAGTTTATAAGTTGCTAACTCTGCGTCTGTCATCCATTTAGGTACATAAAAATGAGTTACAGCTAAACCTGTTTTATTAGCTACATCATAATAATCGTAATATCTGGTATAAGTTTGTGTCATAAAAGTTCCCTCCCAACGGGTATCTCCTTTTTCATATAATCCGATTGCATAATCTGTTGGCAATAAATTATAAGTTCGATAAGGTGCTTTACCTGATACTTCTGAACCTCCTAAATAAGAGCTGAAATAACTTGCCTGGCCATTACCTGTAATTTGAGTTCCTGGTAACCCTCCTGTAGTTTGTGCTGGTGAGGTATTTGAAGCTGCACTAAACTGAGCCGAAAAAATGGTTTCCTTGTTAATATCTGCAGCTAGCTTAGTTGGTAACCATAAAGCGGCGTAAGTAAGCGTTAGGGGCTCTCCAGCAATTGCATCATCTGCATATTTGGCCGCTGTTGCAAAATCGCCTGTGGCACCAAACTTTTCGTATGCTCTTGTTAAATATACTTTTGCTAATAAATCTTGTGATGCCCTTTTTGTTACTCGCCCTGTGTAAGCACCTGTTGGTAACAATGATAAAGACTCTTCGAGTTCTTTAATTATAAAAGTATATACTTCTTCAGCAGTATTTCTATTAAAAGAAACTACTGGGGATAAATGATATTCGGTATCCAAAGTTACACCTCCATAGGTCTGTACTAATAAAAAATAGGCATTTGCTCTTAGAAATTTTATTTCTCCAATACGAGAATTTAGAGTTGTCGTTTTCTCTGTTAATGCACTATAATAAATTGCGGTATTTGCTCTTTGAATTGCTTTATAACACTCTTTATAAAGATAATCTACATTTGGCGATGAAGACGTTAACTGCGTGTATTGGCTTACTCCTATTGGTTCAGTATTTCTTCCTTCGGCATATAAATCGGTACCAGCAACAAATAGCCATGGCTCTCCACCGTATATTTCTCTTAATTGAGAATAATTTGCATTGATTAGAGATTCAAAGCCAGATGCTTTAAGGTATTCTGTATTTTCGGCATAAGAAAGGTTTTCTTCTTCTATATAATCACTACAAGAACTAAGTGCTAATAATGCTATTGATAAGCTTACTATTATTTTTTTCATTTTGCTGTTTTTTAAAATTTAATACTCATACCAATTTGATAGGTAATTGATGATACACGACCAATCCCCAAACCTGCTCCTGCCCACTCTGGATCATATCCATCATAATGAGTAAATACAAATGGATTTAAAACATTTACATAAAAACGAAGGTATTTCATTTTGAATTTTTCGATCACGCTTTTGTTAAATGTGTATCCTAACGCTATATTTTTAATTTTAACAAATGATGCATCTCTATAATAACCAACTCCATTGGCGTTCCAATATGTACCTTCATTTTTTGCCATTGGATAATCGTTAGAAACCTGAGCAGGAAGACCAGCATCATTTGCAGGAATATACCAGTTGATATCTAATTTTTGACGACCTCTGTCGTCGGTATTTGTAAAGTTGGCGTGAAATGGGCTATATACATAAACTCCTTGACTTGTAATTAATGAAGCAGCCAAGTCAAAATTCCCAACTGTTAACTTAGATGTGATACTTCCTGTCCAGTTTGGATTAGAATGTCCTAAGATCTGCCTGTCAGCTGTAGTGATTTTTCCATCACCGTTCAAATCCTCCACTCTTGCTTGTCCTTCAGATTGACCATACAATGCAGCCTCAGCTTTTTGATCTGCTTGCCATATACCAATAAACTTATAGTTGTAAATTGCATCAATAGATTGTCCGATAAACAAGTTGTTTCCAACATCGTCATTTTCTTTATCATAAATAGATACAATTTTGTTTTTATTTTTAGAAAAAACGAAAGTTGTTTCCCATTTTACAAAGTCTGTATTAATGTTTTTGGTTGTTAGCATAGCTTCGATTCCTTTATTACTTACAGAACCTATATTATTAGGATAGGTCTTAGCATAACCATTTTCTGTTGCTGTCTTTTGTTGAAGTAATAAATCTGTTGAAAGTCTGTCATAAACATCTACACTACCAGTAATTCTATTGTTCAAAAATCCAAAATCCAGTCCAACATTTAGCTCTCTCATTTTTTCCCATCCCAAATCTTTATTACTAGGCGAACCCTGTACAAAACCATTAGCAGATGTACCATTAAAATCGTAATAAGTTTGTTGCTCTAATTTATTAAGTGTTGAATAAGAAGCTACTTTATTATTTCCTGTGAAACCATAACTTACTCTGGCTTTTAAATCTGAAACTACTTTTTGATTTTTCATGAAGCCTTCTTCAATAACTCTCCATGCAAGAGCAGCCGATGGAAATGATCCCCATTTACGACCTTCGGCAAACTTTGATGATCCATCCCATCTGTCTGACAAAGTCAATAAATAACGATCTTTATAACTATAATTTATACGTACTGCATAAGATGACATGGTAAATTTATCATATGAAGAGCCTAAAAGAAAAGTAGATTGTTTTCCCGTTCCTAAATTATGATATCCTACATCAAAAGGCTGATCACTAGAACTAGCTGACATAGCATTATAGGTATTGGAATATAAACTTTGAAGTCCTAAAATTGTAAAAGCGTGATCATTATTTAATTTATAATTTATTGTAAACTGATTGTCCCATGTATAGTTGAACCTTTCTGTTTCTAGTAAGCTTGCCGATGGTAAATTTCTATTTGCAACTCCTGTATTTGTCAAAGCTCCCCATGCCTGTCCTTGTTTACTCTGGTTTAATCCCGCAGAATATGTCGATTTAAGACTCAGCCATGAAACTGGTTTATATTCTACAAATAAATTTCCTACACCGTTCCAATTTTTGATTTCATTGGTTGTGTTATCAATTTCCAACAATGGGTTGTAAGTACTTGTTTTATTAATTAAAAAAGCTCCTGCTGCATTTGTTGGCTTACCAGGAAGCGGAATTAAATTTCCATTTTCATCATACGGTTTGTAAAATGGACTTAATCTAAATGCTTCTTGCATAGCAAGTGCGCTACCTAGTTCTTGTTCGGTTCTTGCAATATTCAAATTTACTCCTACAGTAAATTTATCATTTATCTTATGGGTTAAACCAACTTTAAAATTGTATTTATCTAATGATTCGTTTTGAATATTTCCAGTCTCATTTTGCAATCCTAATCCTATTGTATATGACAAACCTCCATCTGAACGTCCAGCAATAGATAAATAATTATTTTGTTGCAAACCTGGTTTTAATACTGCGTTGTACCAATTAAAAGTATCATTATTTGCAATTCTTGTAGCTAATAGTGGGTTTTCTGATCCAATTACTGTAGCGTTTAAAGTTGCTGCTGTAACTGTTCCAGTGATTGGGTCTTTCTTTGCTGTAGGTAAATATGCCGATTGATGGTATAGCCACCATTTTTGCCCATCCATCATTTCTGGTAATCTCGCAACTTCTTTTCCTCCAATATAAGAATCAAAAGAAACTGTCATACTCGATTTTATATTACTCCCGCTTTTGGTGGTAACAATAACAACTCCATTTGTCCCTCTAGATCCATAAATAGCTGTAGATGAAGCGTCTTTTAATATATCTATCCTGGCAATATCCTGCGGATTCAGGAAATCAATTCCATCTGTAGGAACACCATCAACTATAAATAATGGAGCTGCATCACCACTCATTGTACTTTTTCCGCGAATTGCAATTGTAAATGGATCTCCAACACGACCTGTTGATGCACTGATCTGAACACCAGCTACGTTTCCTTGTATGGATTCCATAACACTTGTTGTGTTTCTCTCTGTCAAAGTTTTAGCATCCAATGTACCTACAGATCCTGTAAGATCTGATTTCTTAACAGTTCCATATCCTACTACTACAACCTCTTTTAGTGAATTTGTGTCTTCAATAAGACTTATATTAATTCTGTTTTTTCCTGCAACACTGACTTCTTGGGTTTGGAAACCCAGATAGCTAAATACTAAGGTAGCTTTACTATTTGTTACATTTATTTTAAAACTTCCTTCAAAATCTGTTGAGGCTCCATTTTTGGTCCCTTTTTCTAGAATATTCACTCCTGGCAGGGATAATCCAGCAGCATCAGTAACTTTTCCTTCTATTACAGTCGATTGAGCCGTCATTATATTACTCAACAGAAAATTCAGGAAAAATAAAAATACAAGATTGTATTTTATTTTTTTCTTTGATAATTGTTTAATGTTCATAGTTTGGTTTTAATGGTTTGGTTAATTGGCAATATCTCTTAATTCATAATTGACTTTACTTCTATTGTTTATATTGATAGGTATTAATAAAACTTATGCTTTTAATATTCTTTAGTAAATAAACCTAATCTGCTTTTCATGTGATTAATCCCTCTTTTTCATTGATGGGTTTCAGAAATAGTACAACCTATTTCTTATATGAGTTAACCAACATTGCAGATCACATTAAAATGACAACCATTTAAGATGTTATAAACTTATTTACAACCATCTAAATCAATTATATTGTTTTAAAACAACAATCATGTAATCGATTACACGAAAGTATTAAATTAGTTTCAACGAGCCAAATTAATTTAAATAAAAAATGCATAATTGATTTATATATAAGAATAAAATTATAATAAGTATAAAAAAAATAACAATTTATTACTATAATGATTCTTACAAAGTTTAAATAATAAATAAAAGTAATCGATTGTAACATGATTAATACCTTTATTAGGTGGTTATAAACTGAGAAATGAGAAATGAGAAATGAGAAATGAGAAATGAGAAATGTGAGATGTAAACTGTGAGATGTAAACCGTAAACTGAGACTGTGAAAAGTGAACAAAAAAAAGAGGTGTACAAATGCACACCTCTTTTCCTTAAACCTAATTATAGGATACCGCTATTTAAACCATCGTGGATCTCCAATATTATTATCTTTTAATGTCTGATTTCCAACTGTAAAGTCACCTTCTGCCGCGTTTGCCAGTATAGGATCTAATGTTGTATAATTACCTGAATTATCAAATTTTATAGGAGTTGCCGCTGTAGCATAAAGAGCTCCTGAATTATAGTAATTATTATTTACAAATGTCGGAGCCACTGTTGCTCCTTGATTTGTATAGATTGCTGCCGTTTGCACAAACAATGTATTACGAATAGTTGTTGCATTGGAAACAAAACGAACATATAAAATTCTATTTGAAGCTGTCATAGACTTATTGTAAATCGTACATCCATCAATTAATATATTAGTTGTTAATCCTGTTCCTGTTAATCCAGCGGCATTATCTATACGAATAAAATCACGTCCAGATGCACAGTTATTAAACGTACTATTTTTAAGTGTAATCTGTCCAATATGAGCAATTCTAAAATCAATAAAATCACCTCCTGTAGTTAGTACATTTGTAACAATAGAATTCTCAATTATAGCAGAAGTAACTTTTGTATTAGCTAGACTGGAAGAAATCAATGACTTTGCAAAATCATGAATGACACATCCACTTATTAAAAGCGAACCATAAGTCACATTTGCCTCATTATATTTAACAACATCAGATAAAGTTTTATCTCCATTTAAATCTAAGTCAATTAAACTCAACATTGAAGATCCATTGCCTAAATTGAAATTCACATGTAATAATGGTTTCTTAAAACTGTATAATCCTCTAATTGTTATTGGCTTATTTACAGCTATCATTCCTTTAAAAGCAGTGTAGTCACCTGGCATCAATACTAATACTGCTCCTGGTGCTGCATCGGCAATTTTAACACTTAAGTCATCTTCTGGTTTTACCAAAATTCCTGTTCCTATATCAATTCCTGTTGTAAATGTAAAATAACCTCTTTTTTTAGAACCATTAAACAACTCTGCGGTATATAATGTTTCACCTTTCAATCCTTCAACAATTGCTATTCCACTCGCCTTTTCTGCTGGAGTAATATCATGCTTAATCGCCCCTGGATTAACAATAATTTGCGTTACGTTACTATTGGCTCCCCATCTCAATGTTACTCTATTTGCCTCCACATCTCCATCTTGAGTAGCTAAGAAAATTTGCTCCGATAATGTTGTTACTTTTCCAATTGTCCATTTAGAATCTTCTAATCCTGTTTTACTTACTGCTTTTAAACGTACAGAGTAAACCGTTTCTCCTTCTAATTGTACTCGAATAGGCAGTTCTTTAGGACTGACTTTTACTGTTTTATAAATAGTTTTGAAGTCGGGATCATCTGCACTGAATTCTACAACATAATGATCTGCACTTTCGTTTACAGTCCAATTTAATTCAACTGCTGTTTGATTTCTAACTACTGCACTAATTCCTATAGGAGAGAATTCTCTTGTTGCCCCTATTCCATCCAATAATCCTTCATTATAACTTTCACAGCTTGAAACAGCTAATGCTAGTAGTAATGTAGCTATTAATCCTTTTAGTATATATTTTATTTTCATAAACAGAATAATTTATAATTAGTTTTTAGTACCTATTAATAGCCATAATCATTGAACAACTTTCCGTTGCTTCCATCAAGAATCATTTGCCATATTGGCCAAAATTGTCTCGTATTTGGATCGATTCCTACTTTGTAAATAGAATTTATCTTGCTATCTGTAAGCACATTCCATGCAAAAGAGGTATAATCTGCTCCCGGATTTACATTTTCTCCACGATTCAATCCGTAAATTTCTAAACTAACATTATCCGCTTTATATTTATAATACAAGGTAGTAGGCACATCAGCATACTCTCCTATGTGTTTTTGTAAATCAAACATTTTTTGTTTGGCTTCATCTAGTTTCACTTTTAGTAAATTCCAACGAATCAGCGCTTGTTTACGTTCCATTTCTCCTGTAAACTCATATTTATTTTCATCTACAATAGCGTTAAACATGGCTGTTTTACCTCCTAAATTATTTACATAATTATCTACTTTTTGGGCATGATCAGCAGCAGAAAAAGCTCTTCTGCGAATTTCTTTTAGATAAGGAGCTGCAGCTGCAGGGCCTTCTAATTCATTAGCTGCTTCAGCAGCAATTAAAAGTACCTCGGCATAACGCATGTAAATTTTATTTACACCATCATCATTAGTCGAAGTAACCAAACGTTTCATCCATTCGTAACGGTACTTCCCAAAACACCATTTATTTAATGCTCCTAATTCTTGTTTAGCAATTCCGTTTACTGGTTTACCATATATGTAAGGAACGCAGGTAACATCTCTACGGCTATCTGATTTATCATAATCATAAAAAATAAAAGGAAGCGGTCCTGCTGTACCTCCACGATTAGGTCCGTTTTTATGAAACTGATCACTATCTGTATGTTTAACAGCAAAACTATATAACATTCTTCCTCTACCATCTGCGAAAGGAATTTCCCAAAGCGACTCTCCTCCTGCAGCAATATTTTCTTGGTTGTATTTTCTCCAAAAAGTTTCAAATGAAGACTCCAAATTCGCTTTTCCGCTCAGGATTACTGAACGTGATTCATCTAATGCTAGTTTATACATTTTGTCAACCGAAAGCTCAGGATCATTACTTCTGCGCACCCCATCAGGATATTGCTGGAATCCGCTAGCAACCAATGCCAAACGAGCACGCAATCCTTTTACAAAAGCTTTATTAATTCGTTCTACACTACTAGTCGCCGGGCTTTCATTTGGCCATGGAACTAACGTAGCGGCTTCTCCCAAATCCTGAATAATCTGTTTGTAAATTACATCACGATTTGATTTTGCTAAATATATTGTCTCACTATTTACAGGCTCAAAACGTGCGGGTACATCACCATGTGCCTTAACCAAATCTGCATAATAAACGGCACGCAATGTTAAAGCCTCTCCTAATAAATATCCGAATTCAGTTCCCGGCTTTGGATCAGCATATTTACGGATTCCACGTATGCACATATTAGCACGCTCAATTCCAGTGTACATCGATGTCCATGGATTACCTCCTCCTCCCTCGGTTAATGCTACATTCATTTGACCGTTATTTGGCTTAGCATCATAAATACTTAAATCAGGTTTATCATCTGAGGTTGATTCTGAAGCGTTATACCACTCAACATCTGTATTAAATCCATAAAAAGGAAGAAAACGACCTCTATGCCCATTCGTGTCTGCAAATGCAATTTTGATTCCATCTACTGCACTTTTGGTTAATCCTTCATTAGAAAAAACTTCTGCTTCTTCTAAAGTCGATTTTCCAGGAGCATCCAAACCTTCTTCTGAAAATTCCTGACAAGCACTAAAAAGACTTGCTAAAATCAATCCTGCTATTATTATTTTATGTTTCATCTTTTGATAGGTGTTAAATTAAAAATTAAGGTTTAAACCAAAAACCAATTGTCTGCTACGCGGATATGCTGAATAATCTACACCCGGAGTTAATGGTGTTTTTCTTCTTGTAGAAACCTCTGGATCTGGCCCTGAATAGTTTGTAAGTAGAAAAACATTAGTAGCAGTAAGGTAAAATCTTAATTTTGAAACTCCCAATGCTGAAATAAGTGAATTTGGTGATGTATACCCTAATGTAAGTGTATTAAGTCTTAAAAATGAACCATCTTCAACTGCCCAATCATTAAAAACATAACGATTCATATACGGTGACCACATTGTAGTGTTAGCATTAAGAGTAGTTAATTCTGTCGGATCAGTTACTAATTGTCCTGTAGAAGGATTTAAATTTGTCCATCTGCTGCCATCAGCCATATCTGTGCTCAAATTTCTATATTGCCCATTTGGTGTAGAAGTAGTAAATTCAACTTTATTTGCATTATAAACATCATTACCTACACTGTAGTTAAATGAAGCTGAAAGATCAAAACCATATGCATTACCATTGATTACAAATCCGCCACTAAATTTCGGATTTGAATTACCAATTATTGCACGATCTGCTATTGTAACAACTCCGTCTCCATTTAAATCCTTTAATTTCATAGTTCCTGGCTGTACCGTCCCTACAATTCCTGAACTATTTGTAACTCCTTCTTTTAGAGCATATTTTGTTCCATCATAATCAAAATCAGATACCTCATAACGGCCATCATTCTTAAAGCCATACATCGTACCTATTGGTTGCCCTACTTTTACTAGATAATCTCCATCTATAGCTGAATTCCATGTACTTGATGGATTAAAACTATCCATTACTCCAAGTGAATTAATACGGTTTTTATTTACACCTATATTAAAAGAGAAATTTAAACCGTAATCCTTTTTTTGTATCGCTGCAACATTTAATGTAGCCTCAAAACCTGTATTTTGAGTCTCTCCCATATTTCTATACTGACTTGCATAGCCAGATCCTGGTATAAGAAAGTTTATTAAAAGATCATGTGTTACATTTTTATAAACTTCAAATGAACCACTTACACGACTCTTGAAAAAGTCAAAGTCTAATCCTAAATTTTGTGTTACAGTTGTCTCCCATTTTAAGTCTGGATTAGTCAATACATTAGGAGCTGCCCAATAACTATCTGAACCATTTATCCAAGATGATGTTGTTGATTCTAAACTTTGTACTGTTTGTCCAGTTGGAATATTATTATTTCCAGCCTCTCCATAACTTAATCTAAGTTTAAGTGAGTTCAACCAAGATACTTCTTTCAAGAAGCTTTCTTCTGAAATTTTCCAAGCTACTGCTGCCGCTGGAAAATATCCCCATTTATTTCCTTTTGCAAACTTACTTGAACCATCAGCACGGTACGTTGCTGTAAAAAGGTAACGGTCTTTATAATCGTAATTTATACGTCCAAAAAATGAAAGTAATTTATCATCCGCAAAATAATAATTATCTACAGAGAAAGGCTTAGCCTGTGAAGTCAGCTTTTTTGCTTGATCGAAATCAAAAAACTTCGGGAAACCTTGCAAAACAGTATTTACATCATTTCTTTGGTAATTTATCGATTCTTCTCCTACAAGGATTTTTAAATTATGATTTTCGCCTAATGACTTTTTGAAATCATAATTTAATGTATTTGCATTTCTAAAACGAACATCTTTACGATCTGTCATTGTAAGCGCAGGCATCCCTTGTAGAGTAGCTGCAGGCTTATTAGCAACGTAATAAGTAGAACGCCCGTAGAAACGATTATCTAAATAGTTATAATTATCTAATCCTAAATCCGTTTTAAAAACCAATTTATCTGTTAGTTTCCATGAAAAACTCCCTAACATATTGAAGTTTTTTCTAAACTGCTCGCGATCATTGTCAGCCACAGCTACAAAAGGATTTACTAAATAACCTGACACAGCTTCATCTGTATCATCTGTTGTTAAACCTGGCATTGGAAGCGGAGAATACCCCACAGCATGCTTTAATCGTGAATCATTTGATGAAACTTCATTTTGCTCATTTGCTCCTCCTCCGTTTATTTCAGTATTAGAATAACGCATTGTAAAAGCTAAATCAATTTTATCAGTTGCTTTACTTTTTAACGCAAGCGATAAGTTGTCTCTTTTAAAATCCGAACCTACCATTATCGCTTTCTCATCGTAGTGTGCATAATTAAAATTAAAATTAATTTTATCCGAACCACCACGTATTCCTAAATCGCGACTCTGTACTTCTCCTTTACGCCCGTAAATTTGCTTTTGCCAGTTGTCCCCTTTCATTCCTTTGTAAATATCATAATCTTGCCATGCTCCAAAATATTTTTCATAAGAGTCTGCATTTCCTTTTGCTAGCAAAGCATATTCATATTGCCACTTTACGAAATCTTCTGGATCCAGAACATCTATTTCATTAGCCATCTTTTTCATACCATAGAACATATTCAGATTTACTGCTATCTTCCCTTCTTTTCCTCCTTTAGTAGTTATAATAATAACCCCATTTGCACCTCTTGATCCGTATATAGCTGTAGATGAAGCATCTTTTAAGGTCGTAATAGTTTCTATATCTGAAGCCGAAACATCACTCATGCTATTTACAGGAAAACCATCAACTATAATTAACGGTGAGCTATCCTGAGTTAATGATCCTCCACCACGAATTCTAATTTTAATCTCAGAATCTGGTGATCCTTCTGAAGATACCACCTGAACTCCAGCTATACGTCCTGTAAGAGCTTCGGCTACATTTGCAATAGGTGTCTTTCTCACATCATTACCTGATAAAGTAGAAACAGCTCCTGTTAAATCCCCTTTTTTAACTGTACCATACCCCACAACAACAACTTCGTTTAAAGTATTAGCATCTTCATTTAATACAATCTCTAATTTATTTTTTCCTGCTGCAGTAACTTCTTTGGTTTTGAACCCTATAAACGAAAAAGTTAATATTGCTTTTGGATTTATAAGTTTAATTTTAAAGTGCCCATCAAAATCAGTAGAAACACCATTTTTTGTCCCTTTTTCTAATATATTTACACCAGGAAGAGTCATTCCCGCCGCATCTTTAACAGTACCTTCAACTGTAACATTCTGAGCAACTATTTGATTGCTCATGAAAATTATCAGAAAAAAGGTCCAGACAAAATAACTTCTTGTCCCTTTTTTTAATAAATGGTTATTGATCATAAATTTGGTTTTTATAGTTAAGGTTTGTTTTGGTTATTATTTTATGTTTTTCATTTTAGTACCATTGATATAGGTATTGTTAAATTTTAAATTCTTTACATGTTTAAGCGAATAGGGCTTTTCTACTTTTTCGATTGTAACATTCGTTAGCGTTATATTTTCTATAGGAGATTCTTCATAACCATCTGCCAGAATACCGTATTTTCCTCCGTTTTTCACTTTAATATTTTCTAGATTTATGTTTCGTATTCCTGGAATAAAATTGCCTACCTGGCTACCATAAATATTATAAAACATTGTTATTCTTAATACTGATTCTGCTACTGTTCCAACTTCAATATTTCTTACATAAACATTTTCAGTAAGCCCTCCTCTTTTTGAATTGGTTTTGATTCTAATCGCTCTATCAAGATTTGGACTATCCATAATGCAATTTTCTACAAAAACATTACTTACACCAGCAGATATTTCACTTCCCATTACAACTCCTCCATGACCATCTATCATTTTGCAGTTTTGAACTATAATATTCTTACTCGGGATTCCAACTCTTCTTCCATCTCCATCACGCCCTGATTTTATTGCAATACAATCGTCACCAGTATTAAAAGTGCAATTTCTAATAATTACATTTTGAGAATATTCTGGATCACATCCATCATTATTAGGACCATGACTTATAATAGTTACTCCATCTACAATTACATCTCTTGATTTCATTGGATGGATAACCCACGAAGGCACATCGATAATTTTTACATCTTTCACTAAGACGGTATTACATTCAAAAAACTCTAAGAAGTTCGGACGTATATAATGTCCTTCTCCAAAAATTCTTTCAGATACTGGAGTTCCTATTTCTCCCATTTCGACCAAAGTCGGACGATTCAGTGGATCATTTTGGCTAGGCATTCCTTTTTCCCACCCATATCCTTTACCAGCCCATGTCCACCAATTTTTAGTGCTAGACTGCCCATTAAGTGTTCCTTTTCCTGTAACTGCAACATTTGTCTTGTTGTAGGCATATATAAAAGGAGAATAATTCATCATTTCTGTACCTTCAAACGAAGTGTGAACTATTGGATAATCTTTCGGATTTGTGCTAAATAAAATCTCTGCATTATCATCCAGAAATAAATTCACATTACTATCTAAATGGATTGCTCCTGTAAGGTATTTTCCGTTTGGAACGACTACCTTCCCTCCTCCATTTGCTACACAAGCGGCAATGGCTTTTTTAAACGCCAAGGTGTTATCTGTAACTCCATCAGCTACTGCGCCATATTCATTTATGTTAAAGTTTTTATCAGGGAATTTTGTAGTAGGAATTTTTTTAATTATCTCTTCCATTTCCTTCCAAGGATTTTTTTGAGCATGTAATTTTGAAGAAGTCAGACACGATAAAAATAAAGCTGTAATTACTATATAAATATATTTAGTATTCGCTAGTACTGATTTGTTTATAAGCATTGCGGTATGTTTTTTAAAATTCATTTTGAAAAAATTAAACATTATAATGTAATCGATTACACGAAAATATATAATTACATTGAATGCGCCAAATATATTTAGATAAAAATTATATATTTAATTTTTAATCACAAAAAAAAATGTATTTAGTGTAAAAAAACTAACAATTTATTATAATAACACTCATTTACTAACAGTTACTAAAGAAATAAAGTAATCGATAACAACAACAAGTTGTTTATGATAAAAAATTCTTATTTTTGTAACGCATTAATAAATAAACTACTACAGCATGAGCGAAAAAATAACTATCTACGATATTGCAAAAAGATTAAACATCACTGCTGCTACAGTATCTAGAGCGTTAAATAACAATCCGAAGATAAAAGAGAGCACGCGCAAGTTAGTTATAGAAACTGCGGCTGCTATGAACTATAAACAAAACAGACTTGCATTGGCTCTTCAAAGTGGAAGAAGCAATAATATAGGTGTTATAGTTCCTCGCATTGATAGTAACTTTTTTGCTTCGGTAATTAGAGGTATTGAAGAAGAACTACATCCGCATGGTTTTCAGGTTATTATTTGCCAAACTCATGAAGATCCAAAAAGAGAAAACGAAAATCTACATACATTACTCGATGCTCAAGTAGACGGTATTTTAATGTCGGTTACAGATGTTAGTAACGAAAATGATGCTGCTTTTAGACACATCGTCAATAATAATGTTCCCTTAATATTTTTTGATAGAAAAAAAGACATCAGCGGAGTAAGTTCTGTAACTATTGATGACTTTAAAGGCGGATACGAAACGACCAAGCATTTAATAGATCAAGGATGTAAAAGTATTGCTCATTTTTCTGGAGATCAATCGCTAGAAATTTTCAAAAATAGGTTTCTTGGTTACAAGCAAGCGTTACTAGACAATGGATTACCATTTGATGAAAAATACGTGATTCAATCCAAAAGTAGCGTCGATGCAGGTAAAATAGCATTAAATACTTTGATGCAATATGATACGCCACCAGATGCCATATTTTCTTCAAGTGATTTTGCAGCCTTAGGGGCTATTCAGGAATTGAGAGCAAGAGAAATTAATATTCCAGCCGATTTTTGTGTTGCAGGATTTAGTAACGAGCCCTTTACTAAATTCATGGAATTATCTATTACTTCTGTGGATCAATCTCCATTAGAAATGGGAAAAATGGCCGCTCGTGTTTTCTTAGAACAAATGGACAAAACTGATAAAATAATGATCGAAAAAAAGGTAGTCCTGAAACCTGAGTTACACATTCGTAAATCATCTGCCAGAACTACCCATTAAAATTTTTAAAATATTATTTTTTACCATTAAGTTTTTTCTTTTACCATTAAGGGATTAAGTAAAATTAAGTTTCATGAAGAAATAAATCGTAAGAGTTATTATTTTAAGTCAAACAACCGCAAACTTGTCTCCCTGAGGAACGAAGGGTCTCCACAAGAAACTAACACAAAGTGTTTTTAGATTGTCGAGCTACTAACGGAGACCCTTCGTCCCTCAGGGTGACAAAACTGAATAGAAATTAAACAAAATTAAGGTTCGTAAGCACTTCGCTTAAATGAACTTATATGGACATCTTTTTGGACCATTTTCACCATTAAGAAATTAAGTTTCATAAAGAAGCAATTTGTAAGGGCTATTATTTTAAGTCAAACAACCGCAAACTTGTCTCCCTGAGGAACGAAGGGTCTCCACAAGAAACTAACACAAAGTATTTTTAGATTGTCGAGCTACTAACGGAGACCCTTCGTTCCTCAGGGTAAAAAGACTGAATAGAAATTAAACAAAAAAAGACCATCATTTCTGATAGTCTTTTTCATAATTATTCTTAATATCTTAATGGTAAAAAAAGAAAAGATTTTAAAGAGAAACTCCTCTTTTCCAAGGAATAAAATCGTTTTGATTTAAAATTGCAGCTTTCGTTTTAATTTTTCCACTAGCAACATTTATTATAAATTCAAGCATTTCATCACCCATTTCTTCAATAGATTTTTCTCCTGTGATAATTCCACCAGTGTCAATGTCAATAATATCAGACATTTTTGCAGCCAACTCAGAGTTTGATGAAATTTTTACAACGGGTGCAATTGGGTTTCCTGTTGGAGTTCCTAATCCTGTAGTAAACAAAACAATATTAGCTCCTGAACCAACCATTGCCGTAGTACATTCTACATCATTTCCTGGTGTACAAAGCAAGTTCAAACCTGGTTTTGTTATATACTCACCATAATCTGAAACACCTACAATTGGAGAAGTTCCTCCTTTTTTGGCAGCACCAGCCGATTTCATGGCATCGGTAATTAAACCATCTTTTATATTTCCTGGTGATGGGTTCATATCAAATCCTGAACCTGCATCGACAACTGTTTTTTCATACCATTTCATCAATTCCAAGAAACGTTTTCCGCTCTCATCCTCTACGCAACGGTTTACGAGTTCTTGCTCTACTCCACATAATTCTGGAAATTCTGAAAGAATTGTAGTTCCTCCTAAAGCGGCCAATAAATCAGATGTAACACCCAAGGTTGGATTAGCCGAAATTCCTGAAAATCCATCAGATCCGCCACATTCCAAACCTATTGTTAATTTAGATAATGGAGCTGGTGTTCTTTGTAATTCATTCGCTTTTTTAATAGCTTCAAAAGTATCTTTTACAACACTACTTAGCATCGCCTCTATAGTTCCAATTTGCTGTTGATCATAAATTAAAACAGGTTTTTTACTATTAGGATTTATCTCGTCTAATGCATCTTTAAAGATTTGAATTTGTAGATTCTGGCAACCCAAACTCAATACTGTTGCTCCTGCTACGTTTGGATTATTTACATAACCAGCCAACAATTTAGCCAAACTATGCGAATCCTGACGAATTCCACCACATCCACCTTGATGCGTGATAAATTTTACTTCGATATTATTGAATAAATTAGAATCATTAGAAGCCGCTTCATTACTGGCTCCACCGCTTTCTGACTTTACCAAAGAACGAAGTAACAACTGATAATCATTCTCTTTAGGCTTCATCAATTCCTTTTCAAAAATATCTTTTAATATTTCTATATTTCTGTTTTCACAAAAAACCAATGGAAAAAACAGCCAAACATTTTCGGTTCCTACCTGTCCATCTTCTCTATGATATCCATCAAAAGTTCTGTCTTTCCATTTATCAATATTAGGAACAGTCCAACCTATCGATTCTGTTTTTTCAAAAACTTTAGCACTTTCATGTTTTACATTACCGGTAGTAAGCACATCGCCTTTTACAATAACTTGACTTGCTCTACCAACCAAAACACCGTACATGATAATTTTTTCGTCTGATGCAAAATCAGACAAAGCAATTTTATGCTTCGATTTAGTATCTGAAACTACTGTAATAGTTTCTCCCTCAAACTGAATAGTTTCTCCAGCAACTAGATTTACTAAGGCTACAGCTACGTTATCAGTAGGATTAACTTTTATTATTTTTTTTTGCATCGTAAAATGTATGAGGTTATTATTTTAATTTCTTTTCATAATTGACAAAACCTTGCTCAATTCCGTTCAATTCAATTTCTGATAAGGCAATTGCAATCGCGTCTTGTAATGATTTAATCGATGTTAAATCTTCATCCCAAAAATTTTTATTTTGCAACACCTGAGTTGCGATTTCATAATAATTATCTGATTTCCATGTTTTAGCAAAAAAGCTAACTATGTCTTCACTGTCATTAACAGGCAAAGTTTGGTTTTGCCAAGTGCCTTTATAAAAACGAATCAAACAAGCAAATGCAAACGTTAAATGAACTGGAAGCTTGTTGTGAATTGCGACATATTCGACTAAACTTGGCAAAACACGAACTTTAAATTTCGAAATAGAGTTCAATGCAATACTAGATAATAAATGCTTGATAAATGGATTTCTAAAACGATCTAAGACTTCATCAGAGAAGCTTATTAGTTCGTCCTTATCCATATTTAATGTTTCGTTTATTTCATCAAAAACAGCTTTATTTACAAACGTTCCTGTAAATAGATTATCTACAGTTTCTTTTACCGTTTCATTTCCATAAAGTAGAGAAAACGGAACCATTGCTGTATGCGCTCCATTTAAAATGCGAACTTTACGAGTTCTATAAGGTTGCATATCGGCTACAATCTTTACATCTAAATCGGTTTTCTCAAACGGAAGCTTAGCTTTTAGTTTATCATCACCTTCAATAACCCATAAAAAGAAAGTTTCGGCACTTACAATCAAATTATCTGAATAATCCAACTGCTTGTTATATTCTTCTATTTCATCTTTTGGATAGCCCGGAACAATACGGTCTACTAATGTATTGTGAAAACTACAATGATTTAAAAGCCATAATGTAAAATCAACTTCTAAACTCCAATCAGCACAATATTTTAATATAATTTCCTTTAAAGTATCCGAGTTATAATTGATTAATTCACAAGGAATAATTGTCAATGCTTTGGTTTTATCACCATTAAAATGCTTGAATCTTTCATATAAAAGCACTGTTAATTTAGCAGGGAATGAAACTGGCGGTTGCATTGTAGGCTTATCACTAGCAATGTATTCTATACCTGCTTCGGTAGTATTAGAAATAATAAAAGCTAATTCTTCTTCTTTGGCCAAAGCCAAAAACTCATTAAAGGAAGCATAAGGATCTATTGCTTTTACAATATTGGTAATCAATTCTTTTTCTTGAATTTCTTCTCCTTTTTTTATTCCTTTCATGAATAATGTATACAAACCATCTTGATCATTAATCATGTTTACCAATCCTTTATCGATAGGTTGCACAACAGCAATTCCTGCATTAAAATTGGCATCCTGATTCAGTTTCTGAAAAGCAAATTCTACAAATGCTCTCAAAAAATTCCCTTCTCCAAATTGAACAATTTTTATTGGAAGCTTATCAGATAACCCTATATTTTCTCTATTTAGTTTTTTCATTATTAATAACTTAAAGTGTTGTATATAATTGAATTAAATACTTTATCCTTTTCAGTTGTAAAAGAAACATTATGCCTATTACAAACAAAACTTGTTGTGAGGACTGGCAGGTTTTATTCTGCAGGAATAATGCTCTATTACAACTTAAAAATCAAAAAAACATTTAAAAACAATCTTTAGGAATAGCTATTCCGTATTTTATTTTCTAATTTTTTTTATAATCTCAAGAACTTCACTGACTTTGTTTTTTAGACCTTCAAAATCATTCTTATCTAATATTTCTTTTGAGATTAATTGCGAACCAAGTCCTACGCAAGTTGCCCCTGCATTTAACCAAGAAGACAAACTTTCTTCAGTTGGAAAAACTCCACCCGTTGGCATAATACTCGTCCAGGGTGATGGGCCTTTTATTCCTTTTATAAAATCTGGTCCATAGGTATCTGCTGGAAATAATTTTACAATTTCACAACCTAATTCTTCGGCTTTGGCAATCTCTGTAAGTGTACCACAACCAGGTGACCATAATACTTTACGGCGATTACAAGCTATTGCAATATCTTCTCTGAGTACTGGCGTTACAATAAAATTAGCTCCCAATTGCATGTATAAAGAAGCTGCGGTCGCATCTGTTACCGATCCTACACCCAGAATCATTCCGGGTAATTCAGCTAAAGCGTATTTATTTAAAGCCCCAAATACTTCAAAAGCAAAATCGCCTCGACTAGTAAATTCCATTAATCGGGAACCACCATCGTAACAAGCTTTTAATACTTTCTTACTTAGCGCTATATCCGAATGAAAAAACAACGGAATCATACCATTTTCTTTCATTGTTGTAGCTACTTCTATTCTTGAATATTTTGCCATTTTATATTATTTATCTTGATACTAATCCTGCCGAATTACCATCTAGCATATTTTCAACTTCTTTTAACGTAACCAAATTATAATCGCCTGCAATGGTATGTTTTAAGCAACAAGTCGCAACAGCAAAATCTAATGCTCTTTGGTTATTATTTGGGTATTCCAGTAATCCGTAAATTAACCCGCCCATAAAAGCATCACCACTACCTACACGATCTACAACAGGTGTTACCTCTTGCACTGCAGCATTATAAATAGCTTTACCATCAAATAAAACACCACCAATTCTCTGATGAGAGGCACTTACAGAATAGCGTAACGTGGTTGCTACAGTTTTTAAATTTGGAATCAAATCGAATAACTTACTGTACAAAACAGGAAGTGATTTCTCATCCTGATAATTAGGATTTACTTTAGGAATTCCAAGCATAAAATACGCTGTATCAATATCTCCTAAAATAACATTGCTATATTGTAACATCTCTGGCATTACATCACATGGAGTTTTTCCATATTGCCAAAGTTTTGATCTATAATTTAAATCACATGAAATAGTAATCCCTAATTTATGCGCCACTTTAATAGCTTCTAAACAGGCTTGGGCTGCACTATCTGAAATCGCTGGAGTAATTCCACTCCAATGAAACCAATCAGCACCTTCCAAAACTTTCTCCCAATCGATTAATCCTTTTTCGATAGTTGCCATCGAGCTATGTGCGCGGTCATAAACGACATTGCTCCCTCGTGTTCCTGCGCCAGTTTCCAGAAAATAAATTCCTAAACGTTCTCCACCATAAATTACATTTTGCGATGCTACGTTCATTTTTCGCATTTCTTTCACTGCCGAAGCACCAATTTCATTTTCAGGTAATCTGGTAACAAACTCAGCATTTACACCATAATTAGCCAAAGACACACAAACATTAAATTCGCCTCCCCCGTAATTTGATCCAAATGTTTTAGCTTGAGAAAAACGAAGATGCCTCTCTGTTGAAAGACGCAACATAATTTCACCGAATGCAACTACTTTATTCATATTGTTTTTATTTACCATTAAGATAATTTTACCGCAAAGTTTTGAACCATTAAGAGATTAAGGAAAATTAAGATTTAGCCTTATAACTGCTTTTTTTGCCACAGATTATTATGATTAAAAGGATTTCCCACATTGTCCATAAAGTAACGCGGATGATGCTGATTTGCTAAAGCAAAGACGCTGATAAAAACAGATTTTTAAAACCATTGCGACCTTTGCGTAAATCTTTGTGAACTTTGCGGTTAATTTTTTCACAATCCAATTCTTTCAAACTCAAACCCTTAATTTTTCTTAATGTCTTAATGGTTTTAAGATTAGCGACCTTAGCGTAAACCTTTGCTTCCTTTGCGGTTAATTTTTCCTTAATACCTTTGCGGTTAACTAACCTTTAAAATTTAAAATATTCTTTTGCGTTATTATAAGAGATATCCTGAACCATTTTACCAATCCATTCCATGTCGTTAGGAAGTTCTCCACGTTTTATTTCGTCACCTAAAAGATTACAAAGAATACGTCGGAAATATTCGTGTCTTGGGAACGATAAAAAGCTTCTTGAATCGGTTAGCATTCCCACGAAACAACTAATTAATCCCATATTAGAAAGTGCATTTAATTGCTTGGTCATTCCGTCTTTTTGGTCCAGAAACCACCATCCAGATCCAAACTGCACCTTCCCTTTAATGCTCCCATCATTAAAGTTTCCTATCATCGTTGCCATAACTTCATTATCAGCAGGATTCAGGTTATAAATTATTGTTTTTGTTAGTTTATCTTTACTATCTAATGCATTTAAAAATGAGGATAATTTTTGCGCTTGCGGATAATCTCCAATAGAATCCCAACCTGTATCTGGTCCTAAAATTCGGTGCATTCTCGCATTATTATTTCGTAATGCTCCTAAATGAAATTGCTGTACCCAACCAAACTCATGATAGGTTTCAGACAAGAACAACAATACAGCACTTTGGAATTTTAAGGCTTCATCGGGCGTAATTGTTTGATTTTCTCTTTTCTTTTTGAAGATGGAATTAATCTCGTTTTCAGTGTAGTTTTCAAAGTAAATTTGATCTAATCCATGATCACTAAGTTTACAGCCATTATTAGCAAAATATTCAATTCTGTTTTTTAATGCACTACATAAATCAGCATAAGAACTAATTGTAGTTCCTGCAACTTCCCCCAGAGTATCTATATATTGATTGTAACCATCATTAGAAATTAATATCGCTTTATCGGGTCTGAAAGCGGTACTCATCTTAGTCCCAATTGGATTTTTGGCTAGTTTTTGATGGTGTTCTAAATTATCAATTGGATCTTCAGTCGTACAAACCACTTCGGCATTTACTTTTTTAAGCAAATTTTGTGTGCTATACGCTTCTGAATTTATTTTCTCAGAAGTCTCGATATAAATTCTCTCAGCCGATTTTTCATCCAATAAATCATAAATATCAAAATAACGAGCTAATTCTAAGTGTGTCCAATGATACAATGGATTACGCATCGTGTATGGAACTGTTTTTGCCCAGTTTAAGAATTTATCTTTATCAGAACCGTTTCCTGTTATAAATTGCTCATTAATACCTAATGTACGCATAGCACGCCACTTATAGTGATCCCCATTTATCCAAACCTGAGTCGTATTTTCAAAAATTTTATTCTCAGCAATAAATTGTGGATTCAAATGATTGTGATAATCTATTATCGGCTGATTCTTTGAATAATTATGATATAATTCTTCAGCAAATTTATTTTCGAGTAAGAAGTTATCGTTTATAAAAGGTTGAGTAGCGCTCATGTTAGTGATTTAAAAAGTGATTATTCGTTTGATGGTTTACCGATTGTGGCTAAAATTCCACCATCAACATATATGATTTGACCGTTTACAAATCGGCTAGCTTCAGAAGCTAGGAAAACTGCCGTTCCTGCTAAATCTTCAGGATCTCCCCAACGTCCCGCAGGTGTTCGACTTATGATAAATTCATTAAATGGATTTCCGTCTACGCGAATAGGTTCTGTTTGCGAAGTAGCAAAATAACCTGGCCCAATTCCGTTAACCTGAATATTGTGTTTAGCCCATTCAGTAGCTAAATTTTTAGTAAGCATTTTTAAACCGCCTTTCGCAGCAGCATAAGCAGAAACACTGTTTCTACCCAACTCACTCATCATGGAACAGATATTAATGATTTTACCTTCGTTGCGCTCAATCATTTTTCGTCCCACTAATTGCGACATAATAAAAGCTCCAACTAAATCTACATCTATAACACGTCGGAAGTCTTCGATTAGCATGCTTACAGCTGGTTCTCTCTTTATGATTCCGGCATTGTTTACCAAAATATGAATTGGCCCTTGATTCTTCTCGATTGCTTCAATCTGTTCCGCAGCAATTTTTTCATCAGTTACATCAAAAATATATCCTGATGCTTTATATCCTTTGCTTTCGTAATAGGCAAGTGCATCTTCTAATTTGCTTGGCGTTGTGCTACTAATTACTAACTCGGCTCCTGCTTGTGCCAAACCTTCAGCCATAGCCATACCAAGACCATGTGTTCCTCCTGTAATTAGCGCTCTTTTATTGGTTAAATCAAATAACTTCATAATGCTTTATTTAAGTTCATTTGGTGCAACAATATCCATATCTCCGTAATCCAAATTTTCTCCCGCCATTCCCCATATAAAAGAATAGTTAGACGTTCCTGCGCCGGAGTGAATAGACCATTCTGGTGATAAAACTGCCTGATGGTTTTGCATAAAAATATGACGTGTATTTTGAGGCTCTCCAAGGAAATGACAAATGGTTTGTGGCGCTTCTAGATCAAAATAAAAATATGCTTCCATCCTTCTGTCGTGTGTGTGAGCTGGCATTGTGTTCCAAACATTTCCTGGTAACAACTCTGTTAATCCCATTTGTAATTGGCATGTCTGAACGATGCTATTCACAATCAATTTATTTAAAACCCTGCGATTCGCTGTCTTTTCTTCTCCTAACTGAATTACTTCGGCATTTTCTTTGCCTACTTTTTTATTTGGAAATTTAGCATGTGCTGGAGCTGAATTGATATAAAACAAAGCTTGTTCTCCTGTAACACTTGCAAACAAAACCTCTTTACAGCCTTGCCCTACATACAAAGCCTCTTTCTTATCTAATTCAAAAACTTCTCCATCAACAGTAACAGTTCCTTTTCCACCAACGTTTATAATTCCTAACTCTCTTCTGTCTAGAAAATTTTCTGATTTTAAATATGGAATTGTTTCTAATTTCAACACTTTTCCAACAGGCATAATTCCTCCAACAATATATCGGTCATACATAGTGTATGTTAATTGTATCTCATTCTCGACAAATAATTTCTCAATTAAAAACTGGGCTCTTAATTCGTCAGTACCATACTTTTTAAAATCTGTTGGATTAGTCGCGTATCTAAATTCAAAGTTTGTCATAATTTCTTTTTTTAATAATGTAATCGATTACAAATTTATAAATTATATTCTAATTAAATCTATAAACAAATAATATTTTCAATTTATAGGTTTGTTATAGGTGCGTACTTAGGTACTAAAAGCTTCATTACTGACCATCCAGTTAAATAACAAATAGCACAAATTGAGAAAATGATAAAATATCCCGCTTCAATTCCTTGAAAGCCCATAAAGGACATATTCGTTTCTTTACTATAATCAAATAATAATCCTGAACCTTTATTAATCATTGTAGAGCCTACTCCACCAGCCAAACCGCCAATACCTGTTATTGTCGCAATGGCTTTTTTTGGAAACATATCTCCAACAGTAGTGAATATATTAGCAGACCAAGATTGGTGAGCTGCACCCGAAATACCAATTATGATTACTGGTAACCAATAACTAATATATCCTAGAGGCTGCGCTACTAAAGCTAATAGCGGAAAGAAGGCGAAAATCAACATCGCTCTCATTCTTCCTTCATATGGGTTCATTCCTTTCTTCTCTACAAAATATGTTGGCAACCAACCACCAATGATCGATAATAAAGTAATCATGTATAAAACAAATAATGGTAAAGCGGCTTCTGTAGAATCCATTCCGTAAACAGAACTCAAATAAGCAGGAGTCCAGAATAAGAAAAACCACCAAACTCCATCGGTCATAAACTTACCAAAAGCAAAAGCCCAAGTTTGCTTGTATTTAAAGCAGTCCATAAAAGATACTTTATCCGTATTCTCAGGAACATATCCTGCTAACTTGCTATCTGCAATATCATCTTGTTGTATATATTCTAATTCTGCAGGACATACTTTTGGGTGTTTTTCAGGCTTATCGTACATAAAAACCCAAAATCCCATCCAAACGAAACCTAATGCTCCAATAATAATAAAGGCCATTTCCCATCCAAATGATTTTGCAATAAACGGAATAGATATCGGGGCCGCCAATGCACCAACGGTAGCACCAGCATTAAATATGCTTGTCGAAAATGCTCGGTCTTTTTTAGGGAAATATTCAGCAGTTGTTTTAATAGCTGCAGGAAAATTACCTGCCTCACCTACTGCCAAAATAAAACGAGCAAAAATGAATAAGGTAACACTCACATTAATTACCATTCCAGTGTCATTAATTGTACTGATAATTTCTTTAGATTCTTCAAAACCTACAAACCAGTGTCCTGTTATTATTCCTGAAGTTGCAATACCACAAAAAGCATGTAAACAAGCTCCTAAAGACCAAATTCCAATAGCCCAAAGAAAACCTCTTTTAGTATCCATCCAATCCACAAACCTTCCAGCAAACAATAAAGAAACGGCATAAAAAATAGAAAATAAAGCAGTAATATTTCCATAATCATTATTTGTCCAGTGGAACTCAGGAGCTATATAATCACTCCATGTTAAGGATAAAACTTGTCTGTCTAAATAATTAATAGTTGTAGCAAAAAATAACAAGGCACATATACTCCAGCGATACTTTCCAGCGGATTTAGTGGTTTGATTCATGGTTTTGGTTTATTATGGTAGTTAAAAATTATTTGCTTTAATTCCTTCGATATAATTGATAAATTCAAACAGAAATTAAATTTATGTAATCGATTGCACAAATATAGTTTTTAATCCTAACTTTGCAAATAAATTAAATATATTTTTAAAAAAACCACTTAAATAAACATATCACACAAAAAAAATAATATTTAAATACTCATTAACCAATATATTTGTTAAATACAGTTTTTCGAAAAAAAATTAAAAATGAAAGATGCCAAGCACTATAAATACAATAAGTAGTTATATGTATTTTAAGACTTAAAAAATAAAACAAACGCATAGAAACATAGTTCTGATGGTTATCAGAATAGAATTAATAATCATAAAGATGATTAAAGAAAATCTAAATTTTTTCAAATAGTTATGAGGCCAATTTTAAGTGAAACGGCTAATTATTGGTAAAAAAACTATATTTCTATGTGTTAAATAAATATTACTGTACTTAACAGCTTAATATCATTAAATTTTAAAAAATGAAAAAAAATAAGAATCTAAAAAACCACCTTACAATTGTAATCTTGATTGTAACCTTAAAAATAACAGGACCAATATATGCACAGGATAAAATTATTCCGCTTTGGATTACACCTATTCCAAATGCAATAAATAATGCTGAATATACAGAAAAAGAAGTCCTAAAAGATGGAATCGTAACTAGTGTTAGTCATGTTAGTGTCCCAACATTAAGCATATTTACACCACATGAAACCAAGTCAAATGGAACTGCTATTTTAATTTTTCCGGGAGGAGGATATTCACATTTATCGATAGATAAAGAAGGTACAAAAGTAGCAAAATGGCTGAATACCTTAGGAATTACAGCATTTGTCATAAAATATAGATTACCCAGCGATTTGATAATGAAAGATAAAACTATCGGGCCATTACAAGATGCTCAGGAAGCTATGCGATTTATTAGAAAAAATGCTAGTCAATGGGATTTGGATTCAACAAAAATAGGTATTATTGGCTTTTCTGCAGGAGGCCATTTAGCATCAACTTTGTCAACTCATTACAATGATATTGTTTATAAAACTGATTATTCAATTAGTGCTCGTCCTAGCTTTTCAATTTTAATTTATCCAGTAATAAGCATGACTAAAGAAGTGGTTCATAAAGGATCACAAACTAATTTATTAGGGACAAATCCTTCTCTGGAATTAATAAATAAGTTCTCAAACGAAAAAACCGTTACTTCAGATACTCCCACAGCTTTTCTTGTGCATGCAACAGATGATACGGTAGTTCCTTCAGAAAATAGTATCAATTATTATTTGGCACTCAAAAAAAACAAAATACCTGCAGAATTGCATTTATACGAAAAAGGCGGCCATGGCTTTGGATTAGGCGTAAAAGATACTAGTCAATTTTGGACAAGAGATTGCCTAGAATGGTTAAAAGCTAATGGATATTTATAAAAGATTTAAAAAATACTAGACATTTTAGTCCCTTTAAGCCTCAAAACCCCTTTTACCTCTCCGAATAATTCTCCTTTAGAATAATTTCAAGCGGAATATAATGTGTGTTTTCGACAGGTTCTTGTAATACTAATTTTTTATACAAGTAATTAATTCCCATATACCCTTGTTCCTCTGGTTTTTGGTTAATTAAAAAATCAATTACACCACTTTTTAAATATTCTACATTCTCTTTTAGTAAATCATAACCAATAATTCGAACACCTTTAATGTCATTTTCTTGCAGAAAACGAGCTATGATATAAGCTCTGGAATTCGTTACAAAAACACTATTAACATCTGTAAACATCTCTTTATTCAATTGACTAATTCCTGAATCTTTGATTGTAACTTCTGAAAATTTAAAATTTGAGAACTCATCACGATCGATAAAAAAAGAATAGAACCCATCAATACGCTGTAAATAAGCCGATGTACTATCAATTTCTCTCGTTATCTTAAAGATTAAAACTTTCTTCTCTTTTTGTAAAGAAAAACTAACAAGCCTACCTGCTAAATACCCACTCTGAAATGCATCCTGACCAACATAAGCGTATTTTTGATTTCTTACTATATTAGAATCAATCATAACAATTGGAATACCTTTCTTTTTATATTCGCTAAGAAAATGAACAGATTCTTTGTAAAAAACTGGAGCAAATAGTAATCCGTCACATTTAAAATTCATTACTTTTTTGAGGTGTTTTTTAAAAGATGTAGTATTATAATCATAGAAAAAATAATCTAATACGACTCCAAATTTACCAAATTCGATAGCCGCTTTTTCAATTCCTGCAATTTGACTTTTCCAATATTCTAAATTTTCATATTTAGGTAAGAGCACTGCAAAATGAAATTTTCTATTTAAAGCAAGATTACTCGCTAGAATATTTCTTTCGTATCCATATTCCTCGATTATAGCATTCACTTTTCTAACATTATCTAAAGTAACCTGCCCCCGATTATGAATAATCCTGTCAACTGTTCCGGTAGAAACATTAGCTAATTCTGCTATTTTTTTTATAGTTATGATACTTATTATCTTTAAGTTAAAAGTAATTTTATATAAATGCAAAATTAATTTTTATTATTGAAGATACCTTGTTTTAGATAACATTTTACATACATTTGTTACAATCCGTGTGCGTACACGTAATTTTCTTTTATACCAATAAGAATCAAACGTTTTATAGAATAGAAATTAGATATACTCCAATAATTTAATCTAAAACATACGAAAAAAAATATCCCTCTTCATTATATTTTAAAAAACACAGTTTAAATAATTAGAAATCAAAAAAAATAAAAATGATAATAGACACATTAAATAATGCATCAAAATATTACAATTTACATCCTAATTTTAAAAAAGCATTTGACTACATATACGAAAATGACATAGCTAATCTTACCGAAGGAATACATGAAATTGCAGAAGGTTTAAAAGCTATAGTCATAATAGGTGAAGGAGCTACAAAAGAGGAAAGTATCAAAGGTTTTGAATGTCATGATAAAAATATTGATATCCAAATTTCAATAAATGGTCCAGAAGTTTTTGCATGGAAACCAAGAGAAAAATGTAGTAAGCCAAACGGAGATTATAATGATGAAAAAGATGTACGCTTTTTTCATGATGCTCCAGATATGTTTTTTCAGCTGCACGAAAAACAATTTGCTATTTTATATCCCGAAGATGTTCACGCAGCAATGATTGGCAATGGAATATTAAAAAAAATTGTAATTAAAGTAAAAATATAACACTATGGACAACATTCAGAATACAATAGACACAATAACAAACCAAGGAATTCTTCCACTTTACTTCAATACTGATGAAATTATTAGTTTAGCAATTCTAAGAGCGCTTTATAAATCTGGAATAAAAGCAGTAGAATATACCAATAGAGGTCCTGAAGCAGTGACTAATTTTAAGAAAATGGTTGCTATTAGAGATCTAGAAATGCCTGGAATGTTATTAGGAATCGGAACAATAAAGAATATTGAGCAAGCCGAACAATATGATGCAATTGGTGCAGATTTTTTTATAAGCCCTGGTTTCGTTCCTGAAGTTTCTCAATTTTTGCAAAGCAAAAAAAAGCTTTATTGCCCTGGATGTATGACACCTACAGAAATTATTACCGCTGAAAATGCTGGAATAAAATTCATAAAACTATTCCCTGGAAACATTCTAAGTCCAAAATTTATGAATAGCATTAAAGATATATTTCCTTCACTACATTTTATGACTACTGGTGGTGTTGACACAACTCACGCAAGTATCAATAGCTGGTTTTCTGCTGGAGTTTCAGCAGTCGGAATGGGAAGTAAACTCATTACCAAAGAACGTACAGACAACGGAGATTATGATGGCATAGAAAATGAAACCAGAAAAGTTCTTCAAATAGTACAGATCATACAAAAGCAATTATAAATAATATGGATTCGATATTTAATCTAAAAGGTAAAATAGCTTTAATAACAGGTGGTGCTGGTGTATTGGGAAGTAATTTTGCCAATGTTTTGGCTAAACAAGGCGTTATCACAGGAATCGTATCCCAATCTATTGAAAAGGCGAACAAAATTGTAGAAAACATACAAAAAAATGGCGGGCAAGCTTTTGCAATACAAGCAAATGTATTAAAAAAAGAAGATCTTGAAAAAGCCCGAGATTTTATTATTGCTAAATATGGCCAGCTCGACATCCTTATAAATGCAGCAGGTGGAAACATGCCTGGGGCAACTATAAATCCTGATCAGGCAATATATAATATGAATGCCGATGATTTACAAAAAGTAATAGATCTAAATATAATTGGTACCATCTTGCCTTCTCAAGTATTCTCAGAACTTTTCGCCAAACAAAAAACAGGAAATATTATCAATATCTCATCTGCATCTGCGCAAAGACCCTTAACTAGAGTAGTTGGTTATTCAGCATCTAAGGCAGCTATTGATAATTTTACACAATGGATGGCGGTTGAACTAGCCTCCAAATATGGTGAAGGAATTCGTGTAAATGCAATTTCACCCGGTTTTTTTATTGGTGAACAAAATAAAGCATTACTATTGAATCCCGATGGAAAGCTAACGCTTAGAGGTCAAAAAATCATCGATCAGACTCCTATGGGAAGATTTGGAACTCCCGAAGACATAAATGGAGCGCTCTTATTTTTATGTAGTGATATGTCAAAGTTTGTAACAGGAACAATCATTAAAGTCGATGGTGGATTTGCAGCTTCAAGTATTTAAAAAATAAAAAGATATAATGTAATTCCTCAAACATATTTCTCTTACTTTGTGTAAACTATAAAAATAATTACAATTATGAAAAACCCTTATCTACTATTAATCATCTTATTGACAGTTTTTTCCGTAAATGCACAAGATGTTAATTTCGCTCCTTTGGATACTAGCCCAGTTGACATTAGTTATTATCCGCATAAAGCAGTTAAATCAAAAAAGACTGATACTCCGTCTGCTGTTATCAAAGTAGTTTATTCAAGACCTTCTGCAAAAGGCCGTGCTATTTTTGGTGAACTAATACCATTTGGTAAAGTTTGGCGTGTTGGAGCTAACGAAAATGCCGAAATTAAATTTTACAAACCTGTTACAATTGGAGGTAAAAACATTCCAGCTGGAACTTATAGTTTGTTTGCTATCCCTGAAAAAGACAAATGGACTATTATCATCAATAAAGAAATAGATTTATGGGGTGCCTATGCTTATGATGAAAGTAAAGATATTGCAAGAGTTACTGTTCCTGTTAAAGCAGTGCCAAATACAATTGAAGCTTTATCGATTGCTTTTACGAATCAAGGTTCGGTAGCAAATCTGGTAATTGGCTGGGATAAAACAACAGTTGAAGTTCCGATAACAATTAAATAATTCAAAAATGTGTGAGAAGTGAAATGCTGTTTGTAAAATGTATATTTCACTTCTCACACATTTTATTTCTTAGTTTTACATTTTACAAAATTGCCTTTCTTCGCACATCCTTCGGATTAAGCCCCGTTTGTTTTTTTAGAAATTTATTAAAATGACTTACATCTGAAAAACCAAATTCGTTGCTTATTTCTTTCATTAAAACAGTACTATGTTTAAGACGATTTTCGATCAATTTATATTTATAATCGTCAATGTATTTCTTTATAGAACCACCAGTTTGCCGCTTAAACAAACTGCTTAAATGATTGGGCGCCATATTAAAATGAGCAGAGAGAACCATCAGATTTAAATTAGCTGGTACACGAATTTCTTTGTGGATATAATTCATAATACCTACAAGCAAGCCTTCATTCAAAATCGTATTGGTGCCTAGTGACTGAAATGCATTTTTCTTGATTACTGCAAATACGCTTCGTATTAAATAAAGAAGCACTTCGTGAGAACCATTTTGACTACCACCATCCCACTCGCTGACAATCAATTGCATCAGATGATTTATTTTATCTAATTCCTGAGGAGAATCAACTAATTTCCCGTCTAAATTACTACTTATACCAAGCAATTGGTCTAAGACTTTATTCCATTCGCTTTTGGCAGTATCCGATGAAGTTCCATCGAGATAACGGTTATTAAATTTTAATACACTAAACTCCGTCTCTTTATCTATAATAAAAAGGTGATAATCTGATGGACATAACAAAAAAATGCAAGGCCCTTTATACGAAACCTCTCCTCCGTTTAATTGATGCAATCCACTGCCTGAGTGAATAAAAACCAACTCAAAATGATTGTGATTATGAACCGGAAACGGCCATATTTCGGTTGTAAAATGCCGAATAAATAAAGGAGTATGCTGAATAAATCGTTCCACTGATTGTTGTTTTTTTACAAAAATACAGTTTAAATGTACAATTTTTAGTTTTAAGCGTACAATAGCTTTGCAAAAAAAGTTTATGAATAAAACTAGTTTCAAACCAGCGGTGATTCCGCTTATGGCAGTCTCAGCGGGTGTAATCGTTGCTAATATATATTACAATCAACCTATACTCCAGGCAATTGCTTTATCTCTTAAAGTAACCGAAACTCAAATTGGAAAAATTTCAATGCTTTCTCAATTAGGATATGGATTAGGAATGTTCTTTTTACTTCCGCTTGGTGACAAAGTTAATCGTAAGAATCTTATTCTGCTATTGTGTTCATTACTGGTGCTAACTTTGTTTTTTATAACATTGACATCTTCATTAACAGCATTATATATACTCAGCTTTTTTGTTGGCTTATTTTCTACTCCAGCACAAATTATACTTCCAATGGCTGCAACTTTAGGTAAAGAAAATAGAGGTAAAAATGTGGGAGTTGTCTTCAGTGGAATATTAGTGGGGATATTAGGTGCACGTGTTATTAGTGGTTTTATAACCGAACTGCTTGGTTGGCGTTATGTTTTTGGAATATCAGGAGTAATGGTACTTGCCGTTACGCTAATGCTAAAATTATACTTGCCAGAAGTACCTTCAAAATTTAAAGGCAGTTATTTCCACCTCATAAAATCAACATTAGCGCTTATTCCAAAATACCCAGTTTTACGACAAACAGCACTTTTAGGATCCTTTACATTTGGTGTGTTTTGCTCCTTTTGGACAACGCTTACCTTTCATCTGAGCAGTCCCCCTTTAAATTATCATTCAGGAATAATAGGTCTATTCGGTTTAATTGCTATTGGTGGAGCATTAGTTGCACCTTACTTTGGCAAATTAGCAGATAAAGGAAATGTAAGAAACTCATTAATTACTACAGTTTCAATGATAATAGGTAGTATTGTACTCCTAAAACTCTTCCCCTATTCTATTCCAGTTTTAATACTTAGTGTTTTCTTTTTAGATATTGGTGTACAAGCAACCCAAATCACTAATTTTACACGTATATATAGTTTACACGAAGAAGCGCATAGTAGACTAAATACCATATACATGACTACCTATTTTATTGGTGCAGCAATTGGTACTTATTTTGGACTTTTAAGCTGGAAGATAGGTAAATGGGATATGGCAACATGGCAAATGCTTTTATGGAGTAGTATTGCATTAATAATAGTAATTTTTTCAAATAAACGTAAAGCATGAAGAACATAGCGATAATTAGTGATATACATGGTAATTTACCAGCACTAAAAGTAGTTCTGGAAGATATAAAACAAAGAAATATAGATGAAATATATTGCTTAGGCGATTTAGTCGATTTTGCTCCTTGGCACAATGAAGTTATTGAACAAATTAAAGAATTAGAAATTCCTTGTCTAATGGGCAACCATGATGAGCGCATTGCATTCGATTATGAAGTAACACCGCTACCGAAACACAATCCTGAGGAAAGAGCGGCACGCGTTAACGGAATTAACTATACCAAACAAAGCATAAAACCAGAAAACAAAGAATTCTTAAAAACACTTCCTGAAAGGTTTTTATTAAATTTTACTATTTCGGGAGAAAACAGAAAAGTACTACTGGTACACGCCAGCACAAGAAGTAATGATGAATATATCTATGAGAATCATGATCTTAAAGATGTACAGTCGATGCTTGCGGAAGAAAAAGCTGATATTATTATTATGGGGCACACACACAGACCCTACATAAGACCAGTAGAAGCGACTAAAGACTCTCCTGCTGGAATTCTGATAAATTGTGGTTCGGTAGGGAGATCAAGAGAAAATAGTCCGCTGGCTACCTACTTGATATTACATATTGATGAAGAAAAAATTATTCCTGAGATTGTCAAGTTAGAATATCCAGTAAACGAAGTAATAAAGGCTATAGAAAAAAGTCCAATTCCAAATTTTTATGCAGAATTCCTAAAAAAAGACTTGGCTATTTAATTGATTTCTAGAGAAGCTAAACTGATATCAAACAACAAATTAAAATGATTATATTATTTTTAATTTGTCTTAAATAATTTTTTTAAGAAATATCCAACGAGCATATTTAGAATAGAAATAACAAAATTGTTCCAAATAAATAATTATATTGCAATATATATTAATACAATATGATGGGTTTAAAAAACAGTAGTAAGAAAACAAAAGCCGCGTTTATACTGGCAATTGTAATGCTAATTATAATACTAAGTACCTTTAATACATTACGAAACGCCGAAACTACTAACGAAAACATCAATGCAATTTATAAAGATCGCTTAGTTGTTTCGACCTATATCTTTCATTATGCTAATGAATTAAATCTTGTAAAAGCAAATGCTGTAAAAAATAACGATGACACCGAAAAAGCCGATGCTATTATTACATCCATTCATAATATTAAAGCAATAAACTTATTATATCATAACACTGTTTTAACTCCAAAAGAAAAGGAAGATTTTGGTGTTTTTATTGCTATCTGTGACAAAATAAACAAACAAGTACAGGGAAAGCAATGGCAAGAAGTAGAAAGAGCAGCAGATCAAGCATTAGTTACCTTAGAATCACTTTCTAAAATTCAAGTTGATGAAGCCAAATTACAATTGGAGAATGCCAATAAAACATATAACCAATATAATATGTTGGCACAACTAGAGATTGCCTTATTGATCGTTTTAGGTATTGCAATAATTTATTTATTACTAACCAAAAGACACAAACGCGTTATTAAAATTCCCGAAGGACCTAGTCTTAATTAGTATCAAAAAACTTATTCATTAAATTATTAAAGCCTGTAAGTGCACAAATTCATTTTGCATTTACAGGCTTTCTTCCTATTTTATTACTTCTACCTCTAAAGAAATTAAATATTAAATCAAAAAAAGGTATTTCATGATTTAAATCATGAAATAGAACTAGCCTCAATAATATCTTTACACTGTAAAATCCTAAAATTATATTTTAAATAATTATAATTTAAGATGTTATAAAAACAATTGTAGTATAAATTATTGAATAAATTTCTTCTAAACTGGATACACTATTTAGAAATTGTAAAATGTGTAATAGCCCCCATAAAAAGCAAAAACAATTCATATAATGCGTTTTTCGGTTTGGAAGTTATTTATTTGAAAGTTCCGTTTCTAAAAAAAGTAAAAATATAATTTAGATATTCTTCCTATCTGATTTAATAGTATCGATAAAAATAAATACATGGATCAACCATTCTTAATTTCTGAAATAAACCGATTAAAGCAAGAAAAAAATGCAATTATCCTTGCTCATTATTACCAAGAAAAAGACATACAAGATATAGCCGATTTTGTAGGTGACAGTCTTGAGTTATCAAAAAAGGCAGCTAATACTGATGCGGCTATAATCGTTTTTGCAGGAGTATATTTCATGGCAGAAACAGCCAAAATTCTCAATCCAAATAAAAAAGTGCTCTTGCCAGATCTCAACGCTGGATGCTCCCTTGCAGATGGCTGTTCCCCACATAATTTTAAAAAGCTGAAAGAATTATTTCCAAAGCATATAGTAGTAACTTATATCAATTCTTCCGCAGAAATAAAAGCGATGAGTGATTGGGTATGCACCTCTTCAAATGCAAAAAAAATCATAGAGGCGATTCCTAAAGAACAAGAAATAATTTTTGCCCCAGATAAAAACTTAGGGATGTACTTAAAAAAAGAAACAAACCGTGATTTATTATTATGGGATGGTTCATGCATCGTTCATGAAGCTTTTTCATTAGACAAACTAATCGAAATATATAATACTAATCCAGATGCAAAAATTGTTGCACATCCAGAATCAGAAAGACATATATTAGAAACTGCACATTATATTGGATCAACATCCGGAATGCTCAATTTTATCAAAAATGATTCTGCTACAACATTTATTGTAGCAACCGAAGCAGGAATCCTACATCAGCTTGCAAAAGATGCGCCACAAAAAATAATTATACCAGCCCCATCACACGAGGATAATACTTGTGCTTGCAGCGAATGTGCATTTATGAAAGTCAATACTTTAGAGAAACTATATTTATGCCTAAAAAATGAAAGTCCAGAAATTAGCATTAATGAAGAATTAAGAATAGAGGCCATAAAGCCTATAAACAGAATGCTCAATTTATCATAAATATCTAAATTAATCAAAATGAAGAAAGCAGATATACTTATAATTGGTTCAGGAATAGCAGGTTTATTTTTTGCAATAAAAACGGCAAAAAAACGTCCTGATTTATCAATTGTAATAATGACAAAAGAAAAAGCGCAAAACTCCAACACCCAAATGGCACAAGGAGGTATTGCAGTTGTTACAGATCATATCGAGGATAGTTTTGAACAGCACATTCAGGATACCATACAATCAGGTGGAGGACTTTGTGATGAAGAAATCGTAAGAATGGTAATTAACCAAGCACCAGAGCGATTAAAAGAGCTTATCGATATTGGCGTTTCTTTTGATAAAGATAAATCAGGAATTTGGAATTTAGGCTTAGAAGGAGGTCATTCGCAACATCGAATCTTACATCACAAAGATATATCTGGGGCTGAAATCGAAAAAAAACTAATACATACTATAAACCAACTATCTAATATTACACTATTAGAAAATCATTTGGTTATTGATATAAATACCAAAAAAAACAAAGGAAACCCTTCATGTACAGGAGCTTTTTATTGTGATAAAATAAATAATAAAATAAAATACATTCAAGCTAAAACGATTGTATTGAGCACAGGAGGATGCGGGCAACTATTTAAAAACACTACAAATCCAGAAATTGCAACAGGAGATGGTATCGCAATAGCATCAAGAGCAGGAGCTTTAATAAAAGATATACAATACATACAATTTCATCCTACAGCATTATACGAAGGAGACAAAAATCCATTCTTTTTAATTTCAGAAGCAGTAAGGGGTTTTGGAGCACATATCGTTAATGAAGACGAAAAACGTTTTATATTCAAACATGATACCCGCGGAGAATTAGCAACTAGAGATATTGTTTCGCAAGCTATAAGCGAAGAAATGGAAACTTCAGAGAAACAACATGTTTATTTAGATTGCCGTCATTTGAATTATGAAGAGTTTTATAACCACTTTCCATCTATTACAGATTATTGCAATATAATTGGACTAAATCCAAAAACAGATTTAATTCCTATTGTTCCAGTTGCCCATTATCAATGTGGTGGTATAAATGTTAACGAGAATTCAGAAACGAATATAAAAAACCTGTACGCCATAGGAGAATGTTCTAGAACAGGATTACATGGCAAAAATAGATTGGCTTCAAACTCATTATTAGAAGCATTAGTCTTTGCACATCAGGCTTCAAATCAAATCGAAAAAACTATCGATGGAGTTTCTTTTTCATCAAAAAAGATCATGTCAGATTTTAATGAACCTCTAATTAATATCCATTCTGATAGTTTTATTCGATTGAAGTCTGAATTGCAATCGTTAATGACAATTTATTATACAAATAAAGATACCGATTTCCGAAAACTATTAGATAAAATAGAGTTGATGAAAATGAAAACAGTCTCATTATTGTACGAAAAACAAAAAATCACAACGCAACTAGTAGAATTTACAAATATGCTTACAGTTGCTAAAATTGTCATTGAAAGTAATATGCGACATTTTTATGAAAAAAGTGCAAGTTATTAAACCCCTACAAAAAGCCTCTTATGAAATTTTCATAAGAGGCTTTTCTTTTTTATACCATATCCCAGATTAGTTTAGTCACAGTAATCAGTGTTCACTAACACCAATAATAATCATTTGAGTATTTACTCTCAATAAAAAACCAGTATGCAGAAATAAGTATTCAGTTTTCATTTCACATCCCACATCTCTCATCCTACATCCTACATCTCACATTTCACCATCAAGCCCCTAATTTTTCACTGCCAAAGCCTTTTCTTTCGATTTAACAAGTTGATTCACTCTCCAAATAAAAAATATAGAAAAAAGAGAAACAACTGAAATTACATATCCCAGGATATCATAATTTTCTAAAGGAGAAGTTTTGGTTTCTTGATGAACAATTAATCCAGCACAAACAGCGGCAATACCACCAGCAATTTGTTGCATCGAAGAAGTAATTGACATATAAGCACCACGATCTTTCATTTCAGGGATACCCGTATTAAGAGTCGTTGCAGGAACCATACGGCTCATAATTCCCATAAACATAATCATAGTAAGACCAACAATCTGCCATAGAGGAACAGGACCAAGATTAGTATAAATTATGATGATAACAATCGTCAATAAAGATCCCGCAGTAAACAACCAAAACTTGTTAACCTTATCGCTTAATTTTCCAATAATAGGCATGATGAAAAGTACCGAAAGTCCGGTATAGAAAAACACCATTGGCAAATCTAATTGGCTTATTTTTATATTATTTACCAAAAATGCACTACCAAAAGGCTGTAACATAAAACCACCTATAGATAAGAATGCAATAGCCATAAAACCAACCTGATAGTCTTTATTACTTAAAGTATGCCATAAATGTAAAAAAGGGCTTTTATCCGATTGTAACTCGAGGTGTTTCACTACAGGTTTCATCTTGATTACAATTGTAACAAGGATAAGAATTCCTAATCCAGCAATCATTAAAAAAGACGAATGCCAACCCCAATGATTTGCAAAATAAATCCCTAACGGAATCCCCAAAATCTGACTTGATGCAAATGCCATTTGTATGAATCCCATCACACGGCCTCGCTGATGAATCACAAATAAATCGGTTACAATAGCCAATGATACCGAACCAATAACACCGCCAAAAAGACCAGTTACAATTCTGGCTGCAAGTAACAAAGCATAATTCGTTGCCAAGGCACAACATACAGTACCGATAATAAAACCTGTATAAAAGAAAATCAGCAATTTTTTTCGGTCAAATTTATCTGCAAAACCCGCAGCAAGCAATCCTGATATACCCGCACTGAATGCATAAGCAGAAACAGTCAACCCAAAATTTGCAGTAGTCATATCTAGTTTTTTCATCAGTATATCCCCTAGAGGAGAAATAACCATAAAATCTAAGATTACCGTAAATTGTAAAAGTGCCAATAAGACAATAATGTATTTTTGATAAGAAGAAAATGGGGGGATTTCTAATTTTGTTTTTTCCATTTTGATGATTCTATTTTTTATTAATTTAATTCTTGGCATTCATGTCCAAGACCATTTATAATATTGATTATCGTTTCGGCAGTAAGGGATTCCGAAACAATGCGTAATACGCAATCTACATCTTCAGTATCGATGCTCCATTGCAGAATATTTACGTGATTATTTAGCGTTTTAGTCACTTCACAATCAGTGCATAGTTGTTCTATGTTTGTTTTAAAAATATAGATTTTATCTAAATCTGTTTCCATAGTGTTATTTTATGGTTTTAATGCTCTTATTGAGGCCTGAAAGGCTTCTTTCATCATTTCTTGAGTAAGTTTAAATGGCTTTCCACCCATGCTTTTCCCTTCATTATGAAAATTAAGTAACGTATATAAAGGGCCGTAGGCAATGCTCCAAAAAACTTCAAATTGCATCTCAACTATTTCTTTATTTTGCAATGCATTAGTGATAAATTGTTTCATGATTATTCTAAAATCAGAAAATTTGGTAGTAGAATTTAATATATCCTCAGCATGTGGAGATTGCTTTATCACTTCAAAAAAAGCTACTTTCTTAGGATGCTTAAATGTAAAAGCCGCACGATTCTGCCATTGAATCCATAAACCTTCCTCAAAACTCATATCAGGCGAAAAATTCTCTATGGTGGATGTAAAGAATTCTATCGCAATTTCTGCCCCAATTTTTTTAATCAAATCATCTTTATCTTTGTAATAAATATAGAGTGTCGCTACAGAGATTTTGCACGCTTTTGCTAGCTTATTCATGCTAAAGCCCTGAAAGCCATCCTGAACAATTAACTCAATCGCATTAGTAACAACTAACTTCTCTTTGTCTATATCTCTTACTCTCATTATTACAAATTTTTAGCAAATATAAAACAATAAGTGAATGAACGCTCTTTTATTAATTATTTTTTTATTTATGCTTAAAAATTAACTGTAAAGGGCACAAAGTTTAAAGCTATGGCTAAAAAGTTTTCACCATTAAGGCATTAAGTTTCATTAAGGATAAAACGTAACTTTCTTAATCTCTTAATGGTGAAAAAAATCTTTCTAATCTTTTTAATCTGTGGTAAAAAACAAGGACTAAACTTAATTTTTCTTTATTTCTTAATGGTAAAAAATTATTTAACTCGCAGTTAAATAAAACTTCAAGTCTAAATTTCTTAGCACCTCAGAACCTTTGTCACTTAGAACCTTAAAAAAAACTGGACCATAAGCAAAACTTGAAACTGGATTACTATCATGATCCACACCTACTTACCTTTGCATAATTATGAAAGACACGATAATTTCAAATTTAAAACAGATTCATGACCGCATTGAGAATGCTTGTATATTATCAGGCAGGAACAAATCGGATGTGCAATTGCTATTGGCTACCAAAACTGTTCCTGCTGACAACATACGCATAGCAATAGAAGCAGGTGAAACTCTGATAGGCGAAAATAAAATGCAGGAATTACGAGATAAAGATTCCGTATTAAAAGAATTGCATATCGAACGTCATTTTATAGGCCATCTGCAAACCAATAAAATAAAAGATGTCCTAAAATATGCAACTTGTATTCAGTCTTTAGACAGGCTTAGTTTAGCTCACGAATTAGACAAGCAATTACAAAAGCAAGGAAAAAACATAGATGTATTTGTACAAGTAAATACTTCGTATGAGGAAAGTAAATTCGGACTTGCCCCAAATGATGTCATTCCGTTTATCAAAGAAATTAAAAAATACGACAGACTGAAAATTAAAGGTTTAATGACAATTGGATTGCTAGATGTACAAAAAGAAAAAATGCAGCCTTCACTCCGATTATTACGAGAAATAAGAGATACTATTTATGCTGAAGGAATAGAAAATCAGACTAAATTACTACTTTCTATGGGAATGTCACAAGATCTGGAACTAGCTATAGCCGAAGGTTCTAATATAGTACGAATAGGCACATCGATTTTTGGCAACCGCTTTTTAGGAAAAGAAATCTGGAATGAGAATATTGCAGAATAAACCATAATTTTGCATCAAATAAAAATCAGATGAATCTATACGAACTTACTGTAAACGATACCGAAAAAGTAGCTTTAAATGACTTGCTTTTTAGCGAAGAAAACAAAGTAGCTTTGTCACAAACCATAAAAGAACATCAATATATTGATGAACTAAGAAAATACAACCTTAAAGTAGATAATAAAATATTTTTATACGGGCATACAGGTTGCGGAAAAACAACCACAGCAAAAGCGATTGCAACTGCTTTGAATAAAAATATCGTAATAATAAATCTAAGCACATTAATTAATGCCCGAATTGGAGAAACTTCCAGAAATGTAAAGGCAATATTTGATAAGGCCATTCGCGAAAAAGCTGTTTTATTCTTAGATGAATTTGACCAAATAGGAAAAAGTCGAGAAAGTGACGATAAGGATGTTGGCGAAATGCGCAGGCTTGTAAACACAATCATTCAGTTAATTGATTATTTTCCAGATGATAGTCTATTGATATGTGCAACAAACCATTATAATATCATAGACACTGCATTATTGAGAAGATTTCAGATACGATTGAAATTTGAAATGCCTGATGAAAAACAATTGGATTTATATTATGATAAATTACTAGTAACATTTCCTGTACATCTGCAAGATATTCAACGTAAGTATCAAATCTCTTATGCCGAAGCCAAAGATTACATCCATACTACAATGAAAAAACAAATCATTGAAGAATTAGAACTCCAAAAATAATTTTAACCACATAAGTGATATAAGTAAACACCAATTGCACGAATTCATACTAATTGATTGGTGCAAATTTGTATTTATTTCTTTTCAATAAAGCTCCCCTATCCTGCAAGGCCTTTTTTAAACCTCGCAGGTCTAATTATATCTACAAAAAACAAGGCAACAAATTTCGCGTTGTTTTCCTTAAGAGGTTTTTGATACCAATAAAATCTTAAAATAATTATGACAATACAATTCAAATCTACAAGATTTAAAACCCATTAAAACTTCAAAAAGGCTTTAAATACCCCATATAACACTGACTTACAACAAGTTTTCACACTATTCCCTATCATAAAATTTTCCTAAATACTTTTTCTAATATTGACATATCGGAAAAAGTCGATATATTTGCACTATGGAACATATCGAAATATTTAAAGCATTATCAAACAAGTCCCGACTACTTATGTTGGAATGGCTAAAAGAACCCGAAATTAACTTTCCGAAGCAACAATCTTGTGGCTTTGAGCATGGTGTATGCGTGGGAGAAATACAAGCCAAATCAGGACTTACACAATCGACTGTTTCTGAATATTTATCCATTCTTCAACGTGCAGGATTCATAGAATCAACTCGTGTCGGACAATGGACCTATTACAGACGCAATGAAAAAGCATTTGTAGAACTAAGCAAAATAATTGAATCGAATTTATAAAAAGAATTAATATGAGTACAGATAGTTTATTTACGCCTTTTAAATTAAAGACGTTAGATCTTAAAAATAGAATTGTAATGGCGCCTATGACGCGTTCATTTTCTCCTAATGGAATTCCTACTGACGAAGTAGCAAAATATTATCAAAAAAGAGCCGAAGGTGAAGTTGGCTTAATTTTATCGGAAGGGACTGTTATAAACAGACCTTCATCATCAAATGATGCCAATGTACCTCACTTTTATGGGGATGAAGCATTAGCTGGATGGAAAAAAGTAATCGATGGTGTTCATGCCGCTGATGGAAAAATGGGACCACAAATTTGGCATATGGGTATCATGGATAATCATCATTCAGGATGGGTACCACCTGTACCATTTGAAGGACCATCAGGATTAAACCGACCAGGTTTTAGCAATGGTAATACGATGACCACAAAAGATATCGAAGATACTATCCTTGCATATGGACAAGCAGCTGCCGATGCCAAAAGATTAGGTTTTGACTGTGTTGAAATACACGGAGCACACGATTATCTTATCGACCAGTTTTTCTGGGATGCAACAAATCACAGAACCGATGCTTACGGAGGTAAAACACTTGCAGAACGTACTCGTTTTGCTGTAGAAGTTATCAAAGAAGTAAGAAAACAAGTAGGAGAAGATTTTGCAATAATCATCAGACTTTCACAATTTAAACCAGCTGATTACACGTATAAATTAGCTAAAAATGCTCTAGAAATGGAAGCTTGGCTTGCTCCTTTAGTAGATGCTGGTGTAGATATTTTACATTGTTCACAACGTCGTTTCTGGGAACCAGAATTTGAAGGTAGTGATTTAAACTTTGCTGGATGGGCAAAAAAAATAACAGGAATACCAACAATTACAGTAGGTTCAGTTGGACTTTCAAGTGATTTCTTTGGTGCATTTGCAGGCGAAAGCTCTCAACCAACATCTCTAGACGAATTAACTAGACGCATGGATAGAGGTGATTTTGATCTTGTAGCAGTTGGAAGACCTTTGCTTTCAGATCCAAATTGGGTTGCCAAAATAAAACATGGAAAAACCGAAGATCTAAAAGGTTTTACTAAAGAAGCTTTAGGCCAATTGGTTATTGAATAAATATAGAAACCTGTACACGTTTCTTAAGAAAGCTGATTACTTTCACCCATTTAAGTAATCAGCTTTTATCTTTTTTGAGATACTGAGATACTAAGGTTCTAAGAAATTGAGTATAAAAATCTTATTTAACCATAAATTAAATGATTTTTCACCATTAAGAAATAAAGAAAGATTAAGCTTAATCCTTAATGAAACTTAATGCCTTTATGGTAAAACTTTTTTAACCTACAGCTTAAAAACTTTGCATACTTTGCGTAAACCCTTGCGCCCTTTGCGGTTAAATTTAACCATTCAAAATAAAGAAAACTAGGCTTTATCCTTAATGAAACTTAATACCTTAATGGTAAAACTTTTTTAACCCTACAGATTATAAAACTTTGTGGTTAATCTAAATACAAAATATTAAAATAAAACACCATGGAAATAATAGGAACCCCTAAAATGAAAGTAGAAGTTTGGAGCGATATTATGTGCCCATTTTGCTACATTGGAAAACGAAATTATGAAACTGCACTTAACAAATTTGCTGACAATAAAGACATAGAAATTGTTTGGAAAAGTTTTCAACTTGACCCAAACATTCCAGAACAATTCGACCAAAAAGAAAACGTTTACCAATACCTTGCTAACAGAAAAGGCTTTAGCTACGAAGATTCAGTGAGAATGCATCAAGGAGTTGTTCAAACTGCAAAAAATGCAGGATTAGAATATAACTTTGATAATGCAGTTATTGCTAATTCATTCAATGCGCATCGAATGATACAATTAGCAAAAACAAAAGGACTTGGAGATCAAGCTGAAGAACGTTTATTTTATGCTTATTTTACTGAAGGAAAAAACTTTGGAGATTCACAAGTTTTAGAAGAATTAGGAAAAGATATCGGATTAACAGCTGAAGATGTAAAACAATCTTTGACTGATGACCAATATGCTGATAAAGTAAAAAGTGATATCCAGGAAGCTCAAGATCTTGGTATAAATGGAGTTCCGTTTTTTATCTTTAATCGTAAATATGCAATTAACGGCGCACAAGCTCCTGAAACATTTTTGCAAACATTAGAAAAGTCATTTGGAGAATGGAGAAAAGATAATCCAGTTACAAAATTGGATATAATCGATGGTCAGTCTTGTACTCCCGATGGGAATTGCATCTAACTAGCACTCCAATAATTTAGATATAAATAAGCCTTCTGTTTTAAATATAAAACGCAAGGCTTATTTTTTTATAGATAACTCAATACATTTAAATCTAAATCATTAAATTTATTATTCTAAAGTGAAACTTTAATAGTAATCTTTTCATGCAAATAAAATTCTGATATGAGTGATAGTGATAAAATAAGAAAAGTAGCAATAGTAGGATACAACAGAATTCCTTTTGCGAGAGCAAATACCGCATACGCAAAAGTAGGAAATCAAGATATGATGGTTGCTGCTCTTAACGGACTCATAGAAAAACATAAACTGCAAGGAAAACTACTCGGTGAAGTTGCAGGAGGTGCAGTGATAAAACATACTTACGATAGCAATCTTATAAGAGAATGTGTCATGAAAACGTCATTAGATCCAGCTACTCCTGCTTGCGACTTACAACAAGCCTGTGACACAGGAATAGAGAGTGCAATATATATTGCTAATAAAATTGCTCTCGGACAAATCGAGTCTGGAATTGCCGGAGGAGTTGACTCTATTAGTGACATACCAATTGCAGTAAGCGAAAATTTAAGAAAAATAATACTCAATGCCAGAAAAGAAAAAACCTTGGGAGGTAAAATAAAACAGTTTTTTAAACTACGTCCTAAAGATTTCACACCACTAGTTCCTCAAAATCAAGAATCTCAAACTGGACTTTCTATGGGAGGTCATACTGAAATTACAGCCAAATATTACAAAATATCCCGAGAAGATCAAGATAATTTAGCCCTACAAAGTCATTTAAATATGGCAAAAGCATATGACGAAGGTTTCTTTAATGATATGATTACCCCTTTTCAAGGTCTTGATAAAGACAATAATTTAAGGAGAGATAGTACACTCGAAAAACTGGCAAAGCTTCCTCCTGCATTTGATAAAATCAATGGTACGCTCACAGCGGGAAACTCTACTCCCCTTACCGATGGCGCCTCTTGCATTCTTTTGGCTAGTGAGCAATGGGCAAAAGAAAATAACTTTCCTATTCTTGCTTACATTACTTTTGCAGAAGTTGCCGCTATCGAATATGTAAAAAATCAACAGAATCTTCTATTAGCTCCCCTGTTTGCAGCAAGCAGGATGCTTGATAAAGCAGGGCTAACACTACAAGATTTTGACTATTACGAAATTCACGAAGCCTTTGCCGCTCAGGTTTTAGCCACACTAAAAATTTGGGAAAGTTCTGATCTCAGTAAAGAATTGGGGTTAAAGAAAAGTCTTGGAGCAATCGACAGAAACAAACTTAACGTAAAAGGAAGCAGTCTGGCAGCAGCACATCCTTTTGCCGCTACTGGCGGAAGAATAATTGGAGTTATGGCAAAATTACTCAACGAAAAGGGTTCTGGAAGAGGTTTCATATCAATTTGCGCAGCCGGAGGACAAGGAATCACAATGATTATCGAAAAATAAAACAAATGAAAAACACACAACAGTTGGCACAAATATTCCTAAGATTGGCTTTAGGAATTGGTTTTATATTACCTGTAATGGACAGATTTGGTATGCTGGGGGAAGCAGGAGAACCCAACGTAGGATGGGGAAATTGGACCAATTTTGTTGATTATACAAATTCCTTAATGCCTTACCTCAACCATACTATGGCTAATGTCATGGGTATAATTGCAACATTAGCAGAGATACTATTTGGTGTATTATTAATTATAGGTTTTAAAACTAAATTTTCCGCTTATGGAAGTTTTATATTAACATTATCATTTGCTTTAAGCATGTTCATTTTTGCAGGATACAGAGCGCCATTTAATTATTCTGTATTTACTGCAAGTGCAGCTTCTTTACTGTTGGCTACAATTCCTTTTTACAATTGGAGTGTCGACAAATTACTATCTAAAATGAAATTGATCGTTTTATAAATCAACTACATTTCGTTACTTGAATTGCCTTCTGTTTGTTTTTAAAAAGATGATGCGAATTAAAAACAAGTACTGAGATAAAAATAATACTGTATGATAAAATCTGTAATGGTCCACTTTGTTCATGATATACAAAAGTTGCTAACCCAAAAGCGATCATTGGATTAATGTTCAGTAACATCCCAACTGTAGATGAATTAAGCCCTGTAAGAGCAAATAAATTCAGCAACAATGGGAAAATAGTAAAACCAAGTGCAATTATTTCGATACAGAAATAGAATTTAAATTCTGTAGGAACAGGTCCGCTATAAGCAGGGAAAAACGGCAATAAAAATAATGCCGATAAAGTTATATGAAAAGTAAGCACTATAAATTTATCAAAACCAACATTAACTCTTTGGCTAACCAAATAACAAGCATAAGTTAAACCTATAATTATACTAAAAAACATATCCATAATATTAGCATAAGACAAAAGCAAACAGCCTGTAATACTCAACCCTACTGATATCCATTGCGTTTTAGACAGTTTTTCATGCAGAATAAAATATGCCAATAAGGTCGTCAAGATCGGACAAACTAAATAAGCAAGTGATGTTGCTTTAACACTCACATGATTCATCACATATATAAAAGTAAACCAATTGGCAGTTAAAAAAACGCTTCCCCCAATGTTCAATAAAATAGTTCTACGTTTTTTTTCCACAGACAAAGCTTTAAAAGCAACAACAGCTTCTTTAAATCTTTTTCTTTTAAAAAGAAACGTTATTAGTAGTAATAATATGCTACAGCTAAAAACACGATAAAACAAAATATCCAACGAAGCATAGGAATGTATTGGTTTTAATACCAAACTAAAAAAACCCCAGATTGTATACGCAGTAATGGCTGCCAAGTAATATTTTGTGTTCTTCATGGAGAATTTTTTGTTTACCTTTTGTGACACTGCAAATTTCTAGAAAATAAAATAGCAATACAGATACAGTTTTGTTAAATTGCAGCATAACAGTTATCATTTTTAAAATGAAAAATTCCAACTACTTATATCTACAATTTGCTGACCGAATTGAAAAACAAATAAAATCAGGTCTTTTTAATGTTGGAGATAAACTTCCTTCAATACGAGAAGTATGTGCCGAAACTGGATACAGTATGAGTACAGTAAGCAAAGCATATTACGAGATGGAGAGTCGTTCACTTATAGAATCCAGACCACAATCTGGTTATTATGTAAGTAATATTTCATCACGAACGATAGCTGAGCCTTCACCCAGTAGTCCTATAATTAGCAGTGCCAATATTGAACGTGAAGACTTAATTGATCTTGTTTATGGCAGTATGATGGATAAAAATGTGACTATGCTTTCTTTGGGTTTCCCATCCAATGAACTTCTTCCTATTACCAAATTGAACAAAGGAATGATACAAGCAGTGCGACAGTCTCCTAATAGTGGTACTTGCTACGATGAAGTGCAAGGAAATCTAAATTTGAGAAAAGAAATTGCCAGATGGTCTTTTACTTGGGGAGGTACATTAACCGAAGACGATGTAATTACTACATCTGGTTGTATAGGTGCTATATCCCATTGTTTAATGACATTGACTAAACCTGGTGACACAATTATCACAGAAAGCCCTGTATATTTTGGGATTTTACAACTGGCAAAATCATTGGGGCTATATATAATGGAATTACCTACCAACATGACCACAGGAATAGAGCTTGATGCGCTAAAAAAAGCACTTGCAACCAAGAAGATTACTCTTTGTTTATTAATAAGTAATTTTAGTAACCCATCAGGAAGCATGATGCCTGTGGAGCACAAAAAAGAAGTCGTTCGGTTAATGGAACATTACAATATACCGCTTATTGAAGATGATATTTATGGTGATATGTATTTTGGAACTAGCAGACCAACTAATTGTAAAACCTACGACGAAAGTGGTATTGTGCTTTGTTGTAACTCAGTATCTAAATCACTAGCTCCTGGTTATCGTGTGGGCTGGGTTTCGCCTGGAAAATTTAAAAAAGAAATCTTACACACCAAACTTTATCACACTGTCTCTTCTACCACTATAACGCATGAAGTAGTTGCTGATTTCCTCAAAAATGGCAGATACGAAAATCACCTTCGAAAAATACGTCAAATTTTGCATCACAACAGTATTAATTATATCAATACCATACTGGAATCTTTTCCAGCAGGAACCAAGGTGAGTCAACCTCAAGGAGGATTTTTTCTTTGGCTTGAATTGGATAAAAAAATAGATACAGCCGTTTTTTATCATCTAGCAATGAAACATAATATTAGCATAGCCCCAGGCCGTATATTTTCATTTCAAGATCAGTTTTCTAATTGCATGCGCTTAAGTTTTGGATTACCATGGAGCAATGAATTAAGACAATCAATACAAACATTAGGCATGTTAATTGCTAAAATGTAATTCTAAAAAAGTATATTTAAAACTTCGAAATCTCGATTTAAAATAAAACATTCCTCCTTCATACCGATTGGTATTTGTTTATTATATTTGTACTGTAATTTATTCAAAAATCGAACAGAGCTATGAATACATCTGAATTTATATTAGATAAAGTTGCCCCAATTTTTAATAAACAAGGCTATATTGGTACGAGTTTATCAGATATTACAAATGCAACTGGACTTACCAAAGGAGCTATTTATTGTAATTTTTCGAATAAAGAAGATTTAGCTTTAAAAGCGTTTCAACTCAATATCAGCATAGCTATACTACCGCTCTTTAAACTAATTGCTACCAAGGAAGGTAGTATAAACAAACTCCACACAATAACAAATTACCAACGCAGTTATTATAATCTGGTTAAAGACAGAGGCGGTTGTCCGATGCTTAGGGTTGGTGTGGATACAAAATTTGTTAATCCGTTACTGTTTGAAGCCGCTGAAAAACTTTCTCAAAAATTTATTAATGGTCTAATAGATATACTGAAAAAAGGGATTGAGTTTAATGAAATAAAATCAGACATTGATGTAAATAAATACGCCCAGATAATTTTATCACTAATTGAAGGTAGCTCACTTCTAGCTTTCACTCACAATGACGAAACCTACATAACCAATGCAATGGATTGCATTGATAACATGATAATAGAAACTATAAAAAAGTAAAAAAAATTTAACTCACTAAATACCAATTGGTATGCAGTGTAATTTAACGAACAATGGAAAAAGTATTAAAAACAAAAAGAAAAATCAGATTTCAGGATTGTGACCCATTCAATCATTTAAACAATGCAAAATATTTGGAATACTTCATTAACACTCGTGAAGATCAAATTGCAGAGCATTATGGTTTGGATATATTTAAACTTATGAAAACATCAGCCTTAAGTTGGGTTGTTGCTTCAAACCAAATAAGCTATATGAGACCAGCATCTACCATGGAAACTGTTCTAATAGATTCTCAATTAATTCAATATACTGATAATGTGCTATTGGTAGAGATGAAAATGTGGAATGAAGATGAAACGGAACTAAAAGCTGTACTATGGATTAAGTTTATTCATTATAGTTTTCAAACTAAAAAAGTAGCAAATCACGCCGATGATTTAATGCAATTATTTCAGGCTGTAGTTGTTCCTGTTGAGCAAACTATTTTTGAGAATCGTTATATGGAAATCATTAAAAAGCTAAAAGAAACAGCTTAAGTGTTTTGAAACATTATCTTTTTTTAACCATTAAGAGATTAAGAAATTTAAGTTCTTATTCTTAATCTCTTAATGGTTTATTTTTTAAAACTTTTGCTTTGTGGAGTTACATTAGATAACAAGGTGAGCTAAAAATTGTTTAATCTTCATGTCAACATTCACAAACAAAATCAACAATTAATGACTACCTCAATATTGGTGCTGCGAGGCAACTTTCGGGAATATCAAATGCATTGACCAACGAAACTGCATCGGGTCTGATATCCCAGCAAAGCTGATTAACCATTTTACGAATCGCCTTTGTTTTAACAGCTTCCATATATCCATCTTCAAGATACCATCCTTTATTTTTTTCTATTTGAGCAAGAGCATACAAGTGACATAATTTTGATAAAATCTCTTTAACGTTTACATCTTTAACTGACTCTATTGCAAGTTGAAACTGTTCTAAAACGATTCGTTCCAAATAGGCTTGAGCCACATCAATCATTTGGTGTTGCACCACATTAAATGCATCGTAAGGCTCCAATCCGCTATCAATAAGTTTTTTTATACGCTTAGCCGCTGATGCCAATGTTGTTTTTTCTCGGTACTGAAATGCTAATAAATGAAACTCATTATCAAGCAAATGCACATCGTCTGTTTTACGAGTTGCAATTGGGTTTTTCTCAGAAATAACTGTTTTTGCATTTTCATAAACATAATTAATAATTCCCATTGTTCCCATTTCTCCAAACGATTTTCTAAATTCGGATAAACGATTTTTAGCTACCAATTGCATTAATACAGTATTATCCCCTTCAAAAGTGGTATAAATTTCGGTGTCATTTTTTAACGCATCGATTCTATTTTCAGACAAATATCCTTTGCCCCCACAGGCTTCACGGCATTCTTGTAAAATATCTCTCGTACTCCATGTTGAATAGGATTTCATTCCTGCAGCAAGTGCTTCGATTTCCTGCATTTCTGATTCTTTCTTATTCAGGAAACGATTGGTAAGATATTGCAAAGCAAAATGAACTGCATACGTTTTTGCCAGCTGTGGAATCAATCTGCGTTGGTGCATACGATAATTTAAAATAGGAACTTCTGAACCACCTTCAGGTCCAAATTGTCTGCGTTGATCGCTATATCTAATCGTGATTGCCAGTCCTGATTTAGCTGCAGCCAATGCGGAGCGCGGAATCCCTATTCGTCCTCCAACCAATGTTCCAAGCATGGTAAAAAATCGTCGGTTATCACTTGGTATTGGGCTTTCGAATTCCCCTTTTTCGTTGACAGAAGCAAATCTATCTAACATATTCTCTTTTGGGATAACCACATTGTCAAAGCTAATTGTTCCGTTATCTACTCCGTTTAACCCCATTTTATGCCCACAATCTCCAATAGTAACACCATTTATAGTATTGCCAGCTGTATCTCTTAAAGGCACAATAAATGCGTTTACACCATAATCAACATCATTAATGAACAATTTTGCAAACACAGTTGCCATCTGCCCGTGTACTGCCGCATTACCAATATATTCCTTTTGTGCAGTTGCGTTTGGTGTATGAATGGTAAATGTCTGGTTATTGTGATTGTAAGTTGCAGTAGTTTCAAGTCCCTTAACATTCGATCCATGATGCGTTTCGGTCATAGCAAAACATCCTGGTAGCTTAAGCGAACCTATATCTTTTAGGTATTTGCTATAATGTTTTTCTGTACCCAACGATTGCACACTCATTCCCCAAAGTCCGAATTGTACACCAAACTTGATTACCAAACTTAGATCATGGTAACTTAGCGTTTCCATAATGGCAAAATAATCGGCTATATTTTCTCCTCCACCATATTGCTTCGGATAGGCCATATTACCAAGGTTTTCCTTAGCAAGGATTTTACACCATTCATATACTTTTGCACGATAAACAGTAGTATCTGTAGAAGTTTCATAAGCAAATTCAGGTTTGCTTATCACCGTTTTTACTCTTTTTATAATTGAAGCTTGTTCTCCATCCAAAATCTCAGTAAGTATTTTGGTATCAAAACTACTCTCGGTTTTATAATTTGAAGTAAATGAAGTCGCTGTTTTTTTAAAAGCTCCTATAGCTTCTTCACCAAATACACCAAGATCATTTTCTAGTTTTGTAAAAACAGGTTCTAATTCTTTTAGACTTTTATCATCTCCTGAAAGAGCTAAAACTATATCAAATATAGATTTAACAGACTGTTTATCCTGAATACTTTTCTCGATATCTATCTTCCATTTTGTAAGCTGTTCTCTAGATGGAGGTGTTGAAATATCAATTTTTGAAAGTAACTCTTCCTGTTCTTCTTTGGAAAGCCAATTTTGCGAACGAATGAATTCTTGCAAGGTAACGAACTCTTTTTGTGTTAAAAGGTCATCTGACCAAACAAGATAAAAAAGTGGTATAAAGGATTTGAGTCTTGAATTTTCCATAGTAAGCTTATTTTTTAACTTTTGTTAAATTAATGAATTTTACCAACTAAAGTGCGTTAAGAATCTCACAATTGTTTATTTCATAGAAAACTATTTGAGATAAATAAGGTTCTGAGGTTCAAAGCTAAAAAGCTTCGTGGAACTTAGAATTTATTGGGGAAGCTATGTGGAATAACTGTCTCATATCATTATAAGTGAGAAAAATTAAGATGTTTTTCTCTTTTACCTCTTTAGCTATTTACTTTTCCATTCATCATTTTACTTACTATATCAATCATTGTTTTTCTTGGTAATACTCTTGGTAAAAATGATTGTAAATAATTTGCAGTACCTACAATCTTAAAGCTTTTATTTTTTAATAATGCTGAAATTCCTTGTTTAGCAACTGTCTCTGGAGTGTCTGCGGCCATACCTTTAGTATTTGCTTTTGCAACCGATTGGAAACCTGTGGCAGTATTCCCTGGACATAGTGCTGTAATGGTAATACTATGCTTAGAATATTCTCCTTGTAATGCTTCTGAAAAATCTAATACAAATGATTTACTTGCACAATATACTGCAACATATGGGCATGGCTGTAATGCGCCGGTTGAAGCTACATTTATTATTCCACAATCCCCTTTTTTCAGCATATCTGGTAATACCAGATGGCATAATTTGACTAATGCATTAACATTTATTTCGATCATGTCTTCATAATCTTCTATACTTTCGTCTAGAAAATTTACCCATTTACCAAATCCTGCATTGTTCACCAGCAAGTCAACAGACAATTCAGCTTGTTTTATCTGATTGTATAATTTTTTTGGCGTTTCTTTTTGCAAAAGATCTCCTGTAAGCACTGTTACTCTTACATTATACTCTTTAGTAATTTTTCGAGCTATGACTTGCAGTTTATCTTCAGATCGAGCTGTTAATATTAAATTTGTTCCTTGTTTTGCTAGTTCATAAGCAAATGCTTCTCCAATACCAGAGGATGCCCCAGTAATAAATGCCGTTTTGTTTTTTATCGTTTTCATTTCTTTAATTATTTCTGACACAAAATTCAGTAATAACCAAAGCAATCTACTTGATCTATGTTAGGAAATTATTTGTTTACGAATTCGACTCAAACTTTCGGGTTTGATTCCTATAAACGACGCTATATATTGAAGTGGGACATTTTGTATCATAGCAGGATTATCGTTCAGGATTTTAAGATAGCGTTTTTCAGCTGATAACGCAATGATATCATTTGTACGCTGCTCATTATAAATTAAAGATTTTTCATAAATAATTCTGGCAAAATCTGCCCACTTTTGGCTTTTATGGCATAATGTATCCAAATCGTTTTTGGTAATTCGCAACACTTCACATGCAGTAAGACATTCAATATTATCTACCGCAGGAATACCTGTTACAAAACTATTAAAAGAGGTAATGAATCCAGAAGGACAATTAATATGCGTAGTCATCTGATCGCCATTTTTATTATAAAAAGCCCTGATAAACCCCGAATTAATAAAATATAAATATTGAGCTATCTTGTTTTCTTTTTCCAAAATTTCTCCTTTACCGCAACTTACTGGCTCAAAAAAACGTTCAACCAAGATTGCATCCGAATCATCAATGGTAATAATCTCCGCGACAAGCTCTAGTAGTTTTGTATACATTATATCTTTATTCTTTTGGTAAATTACTGTAAAGCTACAAACTCTTTCTGAGTTAAGAGGTAATTCAATTAGAGTGAATTAGTAATTTTAAAAATGAAAAAATATTCTTTTAGATAAACTAAAGAATATAAAAATCTATATTTTTATAGTTGTTTTCTGAAATAAAATTTAATATTAACCAATAAACCAACATTTTATGTCATTTCAAGGATACTTAAAAACAATTAAAGAAAAAACAGCTAATGGTCCAGCTGAATTTAGAACTTTGGCAGAGCAAAAAGGTTTTACATTAAATGGGAAACTTAAACCTGAAATAAAAGCTGGCGATATTACAAACTGGCTTAAAGAAGATTTTGATTTAGGACAAGGGCACGCAATGGCGATTTATGCACTGCTCAAAGGAATCAAGGACGAAAATAGTCTATAAGGTTCTGAAGTTCAAAGCTAATAACTTTGCTAAATGTAATTTTCTTTGCCAAATAACCAAAATACAATAAATTTAAAATTAAGATGAGAATAATTTCGGTAAGGGAAAATCCCGAATATAAAGATAAGGCAATACATTATTTTCAAGATAGCTGGCCAGAAGTACCTGCAGTTATTTATGAAGATTGTATTACACATAGTATTAATGCTAAAGATTCATTGCCTCAGTGGTATATATTAGAAAAGGATAATACTATTATTGGCTGCGCGGGTCTTATTACAAATGACTTTATTAGCCGAATGGATTTATATCCTTGGGTATGCGCCATTTTTATAGATGAAAAACACAGAGGAAATTCATATGGCTCCTTATTAATTGAAAAAGCAAAACAAGATTCAAAAAAAGCAGGATTTAATAACTTACATCTATGCACTGATCATGTCGGTTTTTATGAGAAATATGGTTTTAATTATATAGGACAAGGGCATCATCCTTGGGGAGAAGAATCTAGAATTTATCAGATAAGCTTATAAGTTATTACTGCTAAATTCTTCTTTTTAAAACTTTGCAAAATGCTTTTAAGCTATTAAAAAACAGAGACACTACCATTCATCTATTTTGAATTTAGTGTCTCTTTTGTCTTTTGAAATATTTTATACTAAAGTTATTCTGATACAGCTACTGTAACCGGTACTGATTCAGTTACTGGAGCTATTGGAACTGTTTTTTTTATTGAAGGTATGATCCATTTTCCTTTTAACATTTGTTCTTTTGGAGAATATACTCGCAATACTATATTAAATTCTCCAGATGATACTGGCAGCCAATTATTTTCTCTGATTTTTCCGGGATATGATCTTTGAAAATAAATATCTATCGAACCATCGGCATTTCTAATTAATGAATCACGATTACCTATTGTAAAACGGTTCATAGGATTGGCAACAAATGCTCCTTTAGCATCATAGGCTGTTAATGACCAAAAGGCATTTGCTAATGGAATTTCATCCTGATTAAAATGAATCGTATATTTATTGGATCCAATTAATTTATCACCTCCCTCATCGACCATACAAGAAGAATTAATTATATCTTGAGGAAGATTAATTTCTAATCCTTTATAGGAAATCATTGCTCTGTGCTTATAATCAGTTCCAAATGCTCCTAATTTTAAATCTATTGGAGTCCATCCGTTCTCTAGTTTTGGAGGCATTGTTGTCTCTTTATTAAGTGCTCCTAGCATTTTATCTGGAAGTGCCCTTACTACTGATTGCACTGAACTATTAAAGCCACTTAAGTTGAATTTACTTCCAGGTTTAATTCCAATTGTAGCAAACATTTTTACCGTTTCAGCATCTTTGTCGCTTGGCGGATTATTAGCCATTAACTGATTTACATAATTAAAAAACTCTCCAATAGGTATTTTAGAAACAATTTCACTTGGCGAACCTTTTGGAACCGATGAATCAATTTTACCTTTTGGAGCAACATAATCTGTAGCCCAACCACTCAAAGGAATTAATTTATATTGTCGTTGCAGCTTATACACTTTTAGTCCATCAACATAACTATTCATTTGAATTTGGTTAATAATACGTACCATATTGGTAGGAGACTTAATTTCTTGCATTCCTATCGGAACTGGCTCAGTAGATTTTGGTCCTGTAATTAAGAAATTTGCTGCTCCTGTTCCTGTAGTTCTTTTATTTAATGAGGAAAAAATATTGGTATACGCATCTTGCATAGAAAGCTGATAATACCTTCCATATGTATCAGGAACTGAAAGCACTATAGGTTCTTTGCTTAAATCTAGCCAAGCTGATGAATAATAAGTATCGGCATTAAGTCGTGTACCATTTTTAAGAGTAGCATCGGGAAACGTTGATTTATGAATAAACTGGTTCATAGGTGCTACCATACTCCCCGCCTCTTCCGCATTAGTTGATTGTCTGCGGGCAATATCCATTAATACTAATGGTAAACCATACAAATAAGCCATTTCGGCTGTTTTTATAATCGTACTATCATCGTTTACAATAGCTGCTTTTTTTTCAGTAGTCGCTTCTTTTTGATCCTTTTTGCAACCTGTGAATAAGCAAATTACAAAAATCATTAGCATAAAGTTCTTCATGTTTTTTGAATTTAAATGTAAAGCAGTGATACTTTACGATTAATAAATATTTTAAGAACAATCAATTAGACTCTTTTATATTATGTATTTCTCCCTACTATTAAGCTCTTACACCTTATAACTAATCCTACTTTATAACTTTAATCTATCTAAACACTTGAAGTTTGTTTCTATTAAAAAAACCAAAAATGGTATAGTAAATTTAAGCAAAAAAATCCCGATTACCACAAAAGGTAATCGGGATTATGCAAACTAACTAACCAACCATTGAAGCACTAATTATAAAGCTTCAAAAGCATCTTTTGTGAAACTATTTTAAAGTAAACTTCACTTTTGTTTTAATATCTGTAGAAGAAGCTCCAATTAACGCTTCGAAGTCACCTGGTTCAGCAACCCAGTCATGCTTAACAGGATCGAAAAAGCTTAAAGCTGCTTTATCAACTGTAATTGAAACTGTTTTTTCTTCTCCTGCTTTTAGATTTACTTTCTCAAATCCTTTCAGTTCTTTGATTGGACGTGGTAAAGATGATTTTAAATCACTTATGTACAACTGAACTGTTTCTGAACCATCTTTAGTTCCTGTATTTTTAACTTTTACTGTAAATGTAATTTTATCAGCGACAGTTATCGTTTTTGCATCAGCAGTAACTTTTCCATATTGGAAAGTAGTATAACTTAATCCGTGTCCAAAACTAAACAATGGTTTTACTTTTTGCTTATCTGCCCAACGGTATCCTACAAAAATACTTTCGTTGTATGTTACTTCTTCTTTTCCTGGAAATTCTCCCAAAGCATGTGCTCCGTTATCTTTTAATTTAACTGGGAAAGTAAATGGCAATTTTCCTGAAGGGTTAGCATCTCCAACTAAAACTGAAGCCAATGCATTACCTGTTTCTGATCCTAAAAACCATCCTTGTACAATTCCAGGTACTTCATTTACCCATGGCATTGCTACTGCATTTCCTGAGATATTGATGAATACTAGGTTTTTATTTACTTTAAGTAATTCAGTTATAATTTTATCTTGATTGTATGGAAGCTCTAATCCTAAACGGTCAACACCTTCAGCATCTTGATAATTACTTTTGTTCAATCCACCTACAAACAATACGATATCAGCTTTTTTAGCAACATCAATAGCTTCTGCCAATAATTGGTCTGCTGGACGTTTCTCTGACAAATCTTGTCCTGAAACAACTCCGTTGTAATTCCCCTCAGCATCACCTACATATCCACGAGCATAGATAACTTCAGCTTGTGTTCCCACTCTTTTCTTTAAACCATCTAATGGTGAAATTTCATATTTAGCTTTTAATGAAGAACTACCTCCACCTACTGTCATCATCTTTATTGCATTCTCTCCAATAACAGCAATTTTCTTCGTTTTGTTAAGATTAATTGGCAGTATATTATTTTTGTTCTGCAATAAAACGATTCCTTCTTCGGCAATTTTGCGACCAGCAAGACCATGTTCTTCTGTTCCAAACGAACCATATGGTCTGTTTTTATCCATTGTAGTAAGGAAAGCTAATCGAAGGATGTTACGTATTTTTTGATCTAATTCTTTAGTTCCTACTTCTCCTGATTTAATTAAATCTAGATAAGGTTTTGCTAAATAATAATTTTGATAAGCATTGCTTGTTCCTGCAGATAAACCATTTGTCCATGTTCCAAACTCCATGTCTAAACCATTTGTAATTGCTTGACGTGTGTTACTTACTCCTCCCCAATCGGCAACAACAGCTCCTTTAAATCCCCATTCTCCACGAAGAATATCATTTAACAAAAACTCATTATGGCAATTAGGCTGTCCTTTATATTTATTATAAGACCCCATTATAGTCCAAGCATCTCCTTCTTGAACAGCTGCTTTAAATGCCGGCAAATAGATCTCATACAAAGCACGATCATCTACATTTACATTTACAGTATGACGGTTTGTTTCTTGATTATTCAATGCAAAATGTTTTACACAAGCTGCAACACCGTTCTGCTGTACGCCTTTAATATAAGGCACTACCATTTTTGAAGCCAAAAACGGATCTTCTCCCATATATTCAAAGTTACGTCCGTTAAGTGGCGATCTATAAATATTTACACCCGGTCCTAACAAAACTGTTTTATTACGGTAACGTGCTTCCTCACCTATAGATTTACCATATAATGAAGACAATTCTTTGTTCCAAGTTGCTGCTAAAGCAGTAAGAGCTGGAAAAGCAATACAAGAGTCATTTGTCCATCCGGCCTGATCCCATTCATCCCATAAAACTTCTGAACGAATACCGTGAGGTCCGTCTGTCATCCAGAATTCAGGAATACCTAAACGTGGTACTCCAGGCGAACTAAATTTTGATTGCGCATGAACCATTGCCACTTTTTCTTCTAGTGTCATTCTCGCAAGTGCATCTTCTACACGTTCTTGAATTGGCTTTTTATCATCTAGATAAACTGGTACTTTATTTTGTGCATTCATTCCGAATGTACCTAATAAGAGCAAAACAACAACTGCTTTAATGTTTCTAAACATAACTACTTATTTATTAATAATTTATTTTAATATAATGACAAAACTTAAATCTTACTTAATCTTAAATTAAGATTCATGTAATTACATTGTAAAACTAAAACGATATAGTATAATTAGAAAGCGCTATTAAAGAAAAGTAGCTACAAAAAAACATAATTAACTAAAGAATAAATAGTTAACTATTTTTATATGATAAAAAAAGTAGTAGAATTAAAATAAATTAGTGCGTTTTAACAGCAATTGATCCTATTTTAACAACCATTTCTTCAAAATCATTACGAGAAACTGCCGCTTTATTTCTCGCTCTTGTACGGTAATTATAAATAGTACTCAAAGAGTAACGAAGGAAAGCAGCAATTTTTACACTGTCATTAATACCAAGTCGTATTAAAGCAAAAATTCGCAGTTCTGTATTTAACAATTCTCCTTGCTTAAGTACAATTTGTTCTTCGGTAATAAGCAACGAGTTAAAGTCTTTCACGAAAGTTGGATACAGATTTAAAAAAATCGTATCAAAGTTTTTATATAATTCTTCTAGCTCATTATCTACCAAAGTATTTGATTTTAAAATCTTATACAATTCATCAAATTGTTTGGCTGTTGCTTTCTTATTTAAAGTAATACGATAGGTTTCGAGCTTATTGATATATGTAGAACAAAGACTAAAGAAATGGGCAATATATTCCTCTTTAATATGATTGGAATCAGATAATTGAGCATTTCGTTCCTGTAGCTGATTATTTGTTTTACTGATGTCTGCATTTAATTTTACCAGTTCTTCGCTTGTTTTAGAAAGTTCTTCCTTTATTCTGGAAACTCTCTTCATCTGTTTGTAAACATAAATCACTGCCAAAACGAGGAATACTGATAGCACACTTATCAATATCAAATACAATTGCAATTGACTTTTGCTTTTGGCTTCTTTATCTAGATAAGCAGTATTGATAATCGAAAATACTTCAGACATTTGAAGTGTACGGAATTGTACATTACAAAAAATAGCGTCTTCGATAGCTGATTTTGTCAATTTATAAGCAGTATCTACATCTCCCAATTCGTAATAAACCAAAGCTAATTCCTGAATTGAAGCATTGTCTTTTATTGAGTTTTTTAAATCAGCAGTTGCAGATATAGCGAAATACGTTTTTTTTAATTCTAAATTCTCTTTCTTTTTATTAATGCTTCCCAAAAGGTAGCCAATCATAGCATATTGCGGGTTGTCATCCTTTGTTTCTTTTAGCAATTGAATCAGGTCTTTCTCGGTTCTACCAATTTGCCCCTCTGAAATATTCTTTTCGGCAAGATTGATTTTATACTTCAGCGATTGAGGATTTAATATTGCTAACAGTGAATCACGATATTTTACAACTTGCTCAACATACATCGGATTGTAACTATTAGTCGAATAATGCGAGAAAAACTCACGATATGCTTCGTAGTAATCTGGAAGTAATTTCGGTGATAGGAGCTTTTTATTTATACTTTTTAAGATTTCTTCAGACTCACGGTATCTCCCTGATGAGGAATAAAGATTTGCTAATTGTAATTGGGCTGTTTCTACTAAATCTTTTTTATGTAACTCATAAGCAATCTTCAGATTCTTCTTGACATACAAAATTGCCGAATCTGATTTGAATTTTTGGTATTCTTTATATAACGTTTGGTTATAATTATACTCTTGATAATCGGATAAATCCGTAGATTTTATTTTCTTAAAATTAGCAATTCGTTCTTCTTTTATGGCATCGTATTTCTGTTTGTTTTTCAAAGCTAAATTCAATTTTACAAAAACAGAATCAGCGCTGTTATCCGCAGAAACAGAATGGCAAACAATAACCAGAAAAAAAAACAATAGAGTATTTTTCAAAACCGTTTTCAATATAAAAATTACGATAGCCAAAGATAGTAAAGTGCAACAAAAGAAATAATTTTTTATACTATTAAACCCTTTAGTAAAAAGGTACCTCAAATCATATTTTTTCTAAAAAACAGATAGTCTTTAATAAACTAATATCATATATTTCAAAGTATTTGGTAAGAGTCAATCCAAATTTTAATATTTAAAATCAATAAAATTCAGAATTCATTCAGAATTGAATTAGTAAATTGCGTTATGAAAATTTTGATAATAGAAGACGAATTAGAAATAGCTGCAAGTATAAAAAGTTATTTCAAGCCCAATGGGATTCATTGTGAGACCTCTGGATCTTACAAAGACGCTCTGGACAAAATTAATCTTTATGATTATGATTGTGTATTATTAGATTTAATGCTTCCCGATGGTGATGGATTTGATATACTAAAAGAATTAAAAAAAAGAAATAAAACTGAAGGGGTTATTATTATTTCTGCCAAAGAAACACTAGATACCCGAATTGAAGGATTCAATCTAGGTGCTGATGATTATTTAACAAAACCCTTTCATTTATCTGAATTATTAGTACGAATCCAAGCACTTATACGCCGTAAAAATTTTAAAGGAAATAATACTGTTATCTTTAATGAAATTGTTATCGATATCTTATCTAAAACAGTCACTGTAAACAATACAAAACTAGACATCACAAAAAAAGAAATAGACTTATTACTGTTTTTAATAGGCAATGAAAACAAAGTACTCTCAAAGGGAGCTATTGCCGAACATCTTTCGGGGGATATGGCTGATATGCTGGATAATCACGATTTTGTTTATGCACATATAAAAAACCTAAAAAAGAAGCTAAACAATGCTAAAAGTGGTGATTATATAAAAACGATTTATGGTTTAGGATACAAATGGGATAATGAATAAAAAACTTTTAAATAAAACGACTGCCAGTTTTTTGTTATTTTCAGTTTTGATACTGTTAATATCAGTTCCTGCTTTTTACTACATCACAGAACGGTTATACATTGAGGAAACTGATGAAACACTCTCTTTACACAGAGATGAATTCTTAAAAGAAGAATTACCTAAAATGAACAGCAATGATATCTCATTGTGGAATAAATACAATCGAAATGTTCAGATTATTCCGTCTCATATTGTTACTAAAGACACCATTTTTGATAAGATTTATTTTGATGAACTCGAAAATGAAAATGAACCTTACAGAGAACTTAATTCTCCAATAGAAATAAATGGGCAACCTTACACCTACGTTGGAAGAATTAATTTGATAGAAAAGGAAGATTTAATTGTAAGTATTGCGTTATTGTTTTTAGTAGTTATTATTATTTTACTTTTAGGCATATTGCTAATTACTAAAGTTTTATCCAAAAAACTTTGGGCTCCTTTTTATGATACGCTAAATCAGATTCAGGGATTTGAAATAGATAAAAACAATAAGCCAAAATTTATGCATACTGATGTTGAAGAGTTTAACGGACTTAACAAAAGTTTGGATCGCCTTATCGAAAAAAATACCGACATTTATAACAATCAGAGAGAATTTGTCGAAAACGCAGCTCATGAATTACAAACACCATTGGCACTTTTTCAAACAAAAATAGATACCCTCTTTCAGCTTGACGTAACAAAAGAGCAATCGGAAGTTTTAAGTTCCCTAAATAAAGATGTTTCTCGATTAAATAGATTAAATAAAAACCTTTTGTTATTATCTAAAATTGAAAATGAAAATTATCTAGACAAACAGCCCATCGTTATAAATGAGTATCTAAAAAAACATCTTGACTTTTTTACTGAGCAGGCAAAGGCTAAGAACCTCAACATTGTTATAGAATATGCAGAAAAACTAAAAATAGAAGGCAACCCCTCACTAACAGAAGTGCTTATTAATAATTTGTTTCTCAATGCTATTAGACACAATATCAAAAATGGGGAAATCAGTATTATAATTACTAGTGAATCTATTACGTTTTTAAATACGGGTCAGGAAACATCATTGATTGTAGATAAATTATTTAATCGTTTTTCTAAATCTAATCCATCTTCGCAAGGAAACGGCTTGGGAATGGCAATCATAAAAAAAATTACCGAGATAAGTCATTGGAAAATAGACTATGCATTTGAGAATAATTTACACCGTTTTACCGTCAAATTCTAAAAATTCAAACTTCCTACAGAATTCTATTCTAATTTTGAACTGTAGATTTATTAATAGAAACTAATAATACATGAAAACATCAATAATAGCACTATTCGCAATATTAATTTCAACTTTTGCAATGGCTCAGGACTTAACTCCAAAAGAGGTTCCTGGAATTGTAAAATCAACTTTTTTAATAAAATTTCCAGATGCTACCAATCCAAAGTGGGAGAAAGAAAATGACAACTATGAAGTTACCTTTACCTATGATAAGGAAGTACAATCGGCTATACTAGATAGTTCTGGAAACCTTATTCAAACAGAAGTTAAAATAACCAAAGAACAATTACCTAATAGCATTTTACCATACGTTAAAGTGAATTATCGTCGTAAAAAAATTAGAGAAGTTGCTAAAATCACAGATGTTAATGGTAAAGTTTTTTTTGAAGTAGAAATCTATAAAAAAGATTTAATATTCGATCATAAAGGAAATTTTGTCAAAGAAATAGCCAAATAAACTATCGTGACTTTCATCTTAGATAGGTATCAAAATTACTAATACTGATACATTTAATCTAAATACATTTTTAATAACTGAATTTATAAATGCTATATAGGACACTCACCTATATCTAGCACAGGAATCTTTTTGCCTATTTTTTTGGCAAGCAAATCTCTAAATATCTATGAAAGCAAACATATTTTTGTTGCTTACTTTGGCTTTATTACTAGTTTCAAAGACAACAGCACAAACCAAATCGGTCACTATTTCGGGAATCATAAAGGACAAGAACTTAAAAACATCAATTCCTTATGTCAATATTATTTTAAAATCATCCAAGAATCAAGCATTTGTTGCAGGAGTAGTTAGCAACGAAGAGGGGCGTTTTACATTTTCGAACATCAACTCTGGAAATTACATACTGGAAACTAGCTTCGTAGGATATAAAACCAAAACACAGGCATTATTTGTAGGCTCGTTATCAGAATTTTTGGTTGTACCAAATATCGAACTTGAAGAAGATATTAATACACTAAATGAAGTACTAATAACTGCCTCTAAAACAGCCGAAATAAGCGCCAAAATGGATAAAAAGGTATTTTCTGTTGCTGATAATATTACCCAAAGCGGTGGTTCGGTATTACAGTCTATGCAAAGTCTCCCTGGTGTTACAGTTCAAGACGGAAAAGTTCAATTGCGAGGTAACGATAAAGTAATGGTTCTTATAGATGGGAAACAAACTGCATTAACTGGTTTCGGTAATCAATCGGGCTTGGATAATATTCCTGCATCAGCAATTGAAAAAATAGAAATCATAAACAATCCTTCTTCTAAATTTGATGCCAATGGTAATGCTGGTATTATTAATATTATCTATAAGAAAAACAAACAAGAAGGTTTTAACGGAAAAATAGGCATCGCATCTGGATATGGTGCTTTGTGGCGGCGCAAAACTAATTTACCGACTATACGCCCTCAATATGAAGTTACTCCTAAAATAAATCCTTCGCTTTCTTTAAATTACCGAAAGAATAAAATAAATACCTATTTACAAGCTGATTATTTATATACTGAAACTTTAAATAAAAACGAATTTATTACCCGAACTTACAATGATGGCGCTATTGTAAACCAGCAAACCAAAAGAAATCGCGACACTCATTTTACAACCATTAAAACAGGTGTTGATTGGAATTACAATGACCAAAATACATTTGCTATATCTGGCATGTTTGGAAGCGAAAAAATCATTGATAATGGGGATCAGCCGTTCTTTAATAAGGATTATTCGCAACGCTTACGCTTATGGCAATTTCTAGAAGATGAATTAAAAACAACCGCAATGCTATCGGTATCTTACCAACATAAATTTAAAGAAGCTGGGCATAAATTAAATGCTGGAATTAATTATACCTACCACAGAGAAGACGAAAAGTATTTCTTTGATAACATTATGCCAACTTTTACAGGAAAAGATTCTTTTAAACTACTTTCTGATGAAAAAGTTATCGATATAAATGTCGATTATATACAGCCTTTAAAATACGGCCGTTTTGAAACTGGTTTAAAATTCCGAAATAGAGAAATCCCTACCAATATGCAATTTTTCCCTGGTATAAATTCTCCGCTAGATCCTAATGCTGGTGGCTGGGCAACATACAAAGAAATTATTCCTGCATTGTACGGAAACTATATATTTGAAAATAACAAAATTGAAGCTGAAGTTGGTCTTCGCGTAGAATATGTGAAATTACAATACGATGTAAATCCTAATCATCCTACATATAAAAGTGATGGTTATGATTATACACAGCCCTTCCCTAGCCTTCGATTCGGATATAAAATTAATGACAAAAATAAATTAACTGCTTTTTATAATCGCAGAGTCGATAGACCGAGTGAAGTTGATATTCGAATTTTTCCAAAATATGATGATGCCGAAATTATAAAAGTTGGTAACCCTGCACTTAAACCGCAATTCACCACTGCATTTGAGCTTGGTCATAAAGCAACTATTGGCAAAGGCTATTTATTTACATCTCTATATCATCGTTTTGTAAATGGTACAATTAGCCGTATTGCAACGACAGCTCCAAACAGTAATCTTATTTATGCCGTTTTCCAAAATGCAGATAAAAGTTCTTCTACAGGTATAGAAATAGTATATTCTAAAGAAGTTAATTCATGGTACTCTTTTAACATAAATGGAAATGCCTATCAAAATAAAATAGATGCATTTACCGTAACAAATTTATATCCTGTTCCAACAACCTACTTTGGCGAAAAGCAGCAAATTGTTTCTGGAAATGTAAAATGGAACAATACTTTTCAATTTAACAAAACTGTTAGCGGTCAATTATCAGCAGTATATCTCGCTCCTGATGTTATCCCTCAAGGAAGAATAAACTCTCGTTTCTCAATAGATTTAGGAGCAAAAAAATCAATTCAAAAAGGGAAAGGCGAAGTATTTATTAATGCTACTGATATTCTGAATACACTTGTAATTAAGAAAGAAATACAAGGCAATGATTTTAGTTATAATAGTAGAGATTACTACGAAACACAAGTTGTTCGATTTGGATACAGTTATAAATTTTAATAACTAAAGATGAAAAAATTACCCGAAATCACTATCGCATTTTGGATTATGAAAATTTGCGCTACAACATTAGGAGAAACTGCTGGAGATTTAATGTCTATGACTCTAAAAATAGGCTATGGAGCAAGTTCAATCATTCTTTTATTTATATTTATGGCTGTACTTTTAGGGCAATTAATTTCCAAAAAGTATATTCCGCCACTTTATTGGGCAGTAATATTAGCAACTAGTACAGCCGGAACAACTATTTCAGATTTTATGGATCGTACTCTTGGTTTAGGTTATGCCAAAGGATCTGCAATATTAATCATACTCTTGTTAGTAGTTCTTTTTCTTTGGAAAAAAACTGAAAATTCATTAAATGTTACAACTATAAGTAGTTTTCGAGGAGAAATATTTTACTGGACAGCAATCTTATTTTCAAATACTCTAGGAACTGCTTTAGGCGATTTCATCGCTGATGATACAGGGCTAGGTTTTCTTGGCGGAGCTGTTTTAATAGCTACCTTGCTTTTAGTAATAGGTCTGGCATATTATTTTCTTAAAGTCTCACATATTGCATTGTTTTGGTTGGCATTTATCCTAACTCGCCCGTTTGGAGCAACATTTGGAGATCTACTAACGAAACCTATCGAAAAAGGAGGTTTAAATTTGGGGACAATTGGTTCGTCTTTAGTCCTTTTTATTATTCTTTCTAGTTTAATATTTTTTTCTATTTTTAAAAATTCAAAACACAAAATAAATACAATTTGAAATTCAGAATTTGATTTAAAATATTAAGCTATTTTATTGATAAAAAATATTAGATTGCAAACAGTATCTTTACAAAAAAATTAAAAAAACTAATGACATATATCCATTTTATAGTAAACCCAATCTCGGGCAATGGAAAACATAACATATCTGCATCATTCATTCAGAATTATTTCCCAAATAATCAATTTAAAACAGTTGTTGATTATACCAAACATAAAAAACACGCCATCGAATTAACCAAGGCGGCTGTTGCTAATACTCCTGATTATATTGTAGCCTGTGGTGGTGATGGTACTATAAACGAAGTTGCTTCTTGCCTTATTGGTACTTCTATAAAACTAGGAATTATCCCTGTTGGATCTGGAAATGGTTTAGCTTCGAATTTAAATATTCCTAGAAAATTTGAAAAGGCAGTCGAAATTATCCGAAAAGGAGCTACATCTACTATAGATGTGGGTAAAATAAATGATCATTATTTCTTTAGCAATACTGGAATTGGAATCGATGCTTTAATCATAAAGAAATACGAACAATCAGGAAATCGTACGCTTATTGCTTATGTAAAAGCTTCTTTGGCTTCTAGTTTAGAATTTAAAACTCGTGATACCCTGTTGTCTTTTAATAATAAAAAGATAAACGCAAAACCGTTTTTATTATTCATTTCTAATTCTAATGAAATGGGCTATAATATGAGCTTAACGCCAAAAGCTAGTCTTAATGATGGTTGGTTGGATTTAATTATTGTTCCTAAATTATCATTTATCAAAAAGATGGCTTTAGGTTATCATGTATTGCGTAATAGTGTTGAAAAATTTAAAAAAGCAGAACATGCATTGATTCAAAATCTTGATATTGAAGTTCCAGGTGTTACGCAGCTGGATGCTCAAATAGATGGAGAATCACACGTATTAAATACAAATAAAATTAATGTATCGATTATTAAAAATGGACTTACCGTTATTACAGACTAGAGAAAAAATCGTAGCATATTTACTATTCTTACCTAAAGCCTCAATTAATGAGGCTTTTATTTTTTATCCATTTATATAAAATAACTTACATAGGTTTTTTGACTATATTTGAAGCCCAAATCGATTTAAAAACAACTAAATCATTTAATTGTATTTATGGATCTAAAACTTTTTGTTCCCCAAAATAAATTGTTAAAAAATTATATCGATTATTTTTATATTCTCAAAAAATCTCCTGATTCTGAAAACGTACGTTACTATACTTTTCCTTATGTAAATTCTATTGTTTCTATTAATCAATACCCTGAGTTCATATTTGAAAACAACAAGTTAACAGTCGGAAAAAACAGTAATAATCCTTTGCTTGCTACACTAATATGTGGATATACAAAACCTATTGAAATTAATATTCCAGGGTATATTCATGAAATCACCATTAGTTTTAAACCTCTAGGAATAAATGCATTTTTAGAAAAGAACCTGAATTTTTATAACGGAAAATCTTTCTCTTACTTTAATCCTTTTAATGATTTTACTGCATCTATGTCGGAAATCATGAATACTACTTTGGGAGAAGAGAAAATAAAAAAATTAGAACAATACCTCATCAGTAAATTTAAAGGGTTCAGTCACCCTTTTTTAGGTTCTATACTTACAGATATGCAACACACTGAAGGTAATTATACAATTAAGAACCTTGCCGATAAATATAAAATTAGCCGTAAAACATTGTGTAAGCATTTTGAAATACATATTGGAAAAACACCTTCTGAACTTCGAAAAATCATTAGGTTTCGCCAAGCCATGCACCAACAAATAAATGATCGCGCGAAGATTAATTTTTCAGATATTACCTATCAGCTTGATTTCTTTGACCAATCACATCTCATCAAAGATTTTAAATCAATAACAGGTTTTACACCAAAAACGTTCTTCAATAAAATAACCTCTCATGAAGATGGAATTATTAATTGGTTATATATATAATTACGTTAAGGTTACATTTTTACAATTTTAGATAAATTCAACTAGATATTTTTGTTAGATAATTCTCATCTTTTATAATAACAATAAGTATGCTTGTAACATTAATTACGTTCTTGTTTAGAATTATTTTAAATCTGTTTTAGAACGAAAAAATCATTTTAATCAGGTTATTTCCAAAAACGCATACAAATTTAACCTCATAATAGACCAGAAAAACCAGTAGATTGAAAAAATGCAAAAATAGAACCGCGCTATTTTTGCATTATTATTTTAATCTAAAATATTTTAAAATGCCATTGCAAATCCAAATCCGATTTGTTTGCCATTATAAAAAGGTGTGATTACCGAAGAAACATTTTTCTCTCTCTCTCCAAAAATTTTCTTAGTCACATAAGGGCTAATCCAATAAGCAATTTTTGTACTCATTATTCCTATTCCTGCTCCAGCTGCGACATCTGTAAGCCAATGCCTGTCATTAACCATCCTAAAAACGCCTGTTCCTGTTGCAATGGCATAACCTGCAATGCCGTACCATATTGATTTGTCTTTGTATTCTTGATACAGGAATTCGGCCCCAGCAAAAGCTGTTGCAGTATGTCCTGAAGGAAATGAATTATTCGAGCTTCCATCTGGTCTTTCGACTTTGGTAATAGATTTAAGAGCTAATATTGTAGCTGTCATGATTACATATGATGTTCCCAATATTATCGTTCTGTCTTTTAAATTATTCTTTCCTTCAACACCAAATCCATTCAGTGCATACACAGAAGCCGCCGGAGCATATTGCGAAAAATCGTCAATGGTAATTCTCCTATCAATATCCTCTTTTACTTCATCATGAATTTGAGAATTGAAACCTTTTAAATAATCGCTTTCAAGACCAATAAGCCCATAGCCAATTAAAACACCTGGAATAATAAGTTGTTTATAATTGAATTTCAAATTCTGTACCGTATCATTTTTCACAGTTACGGTATCTTTTACAGTATTTTGAGCTTTAAGTGTTATAACGCTCAACAATGAAAATAGAATGATTTTTAGCATTTTTTTAAAGATTATAAATTAATAATACACAAGTGGATAAATAAACAAGCGTAATTTTTCTTCATAACAGCTATTTAAATGTTTTGGGTTTTATAAATTTAATGCTAAATATTAAGTAATACCTATGTTGTATTATACTACAAATTTCATATCCAATTTTGAATTAATTCTGTATTTTGAATAAACCTTCTTATCTTTTTAATTAATATCTTCGCTAGACTAGAATTCCAACTCAATCAATAACAAAACCTAATAGCATACAAATTGAAATTAATTCCTTTTTTAAATACCGAAACAAACAAAACAGCCTATAAATGCGAATGTTGTGATGTAATTTATAATGACCTTCCGCTTTGTTTTGGCTCTGGTTATCCCGAATATTATTTCTCCATTCCTCCTGAAGAAAGAGAACAAAGAATTCAACTTGATGAAAGTTTATGTGTTATCGATGATAAATACTTTTTTCATCGTGGCAGATTAACAATTCCTATTATTAATCATCCCGAAGACTTTGCTTTTGATATTTGGACATCTATTAGTCCTGAGAATTTTGAAACTAGAATAAATTTGTGGGAAGATGAAAACCGCACCAAACAAGAGCCTTATTTTGGCTGGTTACAGACTATGGTTCCTAATTATGGTGAAACGCTAAGCTTAAAAACAATTTCTATCGAACAAGAACTTGGATTTATTCCTGAGATTAAATGTATCGAAGAAAATCATCCGTTAACAATCGACCAGGAAAACGGAATAACATACGAAAGAGCAATAGAAATGGTTGAAAATATATTGAGAGAGTCACATAAATAAAACAACCACACCCTAAACTAGCTCCATGAAAACAAACCATGTGTTTTATATTACAATCATCCTGTTCTCATTTCTGTTTACATCATGTATAGAACAGAATTCCGATGATCCAAATGAAGTATATCAATTGTGGTCAGGGCGCGAACCCGAAAAGGATGTAAAAATACTGAACGGACAATATTGGCAGTCAGCACATTTTACACTAGAGTATAAAATGTACATGGAACTATATACAACGCCTGAATGGCTTAAAGAATTTATCAAAATAAACAAACTAGAAGTTCACACCTCAGAAATTTATTTACCCGATGATGCTCCTTCATGGTTCCAACCTAAAATCGGCTTAAAGGCTTTTTCATCTCCCGAAGATCTACAAGGTTCAATTTATTTTATAGATTTAAAAACTGGGTATTTACTTTTTCATGAAATCCAATTATAAGAAATCTATTTTGGATAACTTTAAGCTTTAAGTCAATGCATTAAAATTTCTACTAAATTTTTCATGCAAAGACACCAAGTCGTTAAGTTAGCAACACTTTCTCTGTGTCTTTGCGCCTTTGCGAGAGATATATTCAGTACAATATTTAAAGCATTTTTTTACTTAATGCTTTTATACTTTAGCAAAAAGCAAAACAAAAGCATATCTTTGAAAAATATGAAAAACAAACGAACCTATCCTAAAAAAATGCGACTTGTCGTAATACTACTTGCTGTGGTGTTTGCGCTTGCTCCGTGTTCGGTAAAAAGTTCTTTGTTTTCTGTTTTTGACATTGAGTATTTTCAGACGCTTAATAAGAACCAAACTACCCCAACAGGAGTTTCTTATTGCGAAGTACAAGAATCAAGCGTTAATCAATCTGAAAGTAGCGTTGAGAAGCTTAAGAAACAAATTCCTGTTTTACCCGTTTCTGTTTCTCAAAATCAAATTTTATTAGCAACAGCATTACATAAAAAACATATTTATGTAAATGTTGCCACTGTAAACACTCCCCCTTTGTATATTTTATACAAACGATTAAAATCCGATTTGGCATAATCCCAAACAATCGCGTTTTATTTATTATCGTTTTTTAAAATTAAAATATACACTTATGAAAAATATTCATACGAATCAGTCATATAATTTGGCTGGTCTTTTTACGCTTTCTATTAGGCTTGTTATTGGTTGGACATACTTTTCTGCGTTTTGGAGAAGGCTTATTCTCGAGAACAAACTAATCCAAGATGAAGCAGGATATATTGGTGAAAAATTCAATCATTTCCTTCCCAATGCTTTAGGAATAAAACCCATAATCGAATATTTAGTTACAAATCCCGAAGCGCTCTGGTGGTCTATGGTTAGTTTCACCATTATCGAAGCTATTGTAGGATTACTAATTATGTTAGGATTCTTTACCCGATTAATGAGCTTTGGAGTATTTAGTTTAGCCATGGGAATTTTATTAGGTTCTGGCTGGATTGGTACCACTTGCTTAGACGAATGGCAAATTGGAGTTTTAGGAATTGCTTGTGGATTTACTCTCTTTTTAAGCGGAAGCGGTTCTTATTCTCTAGACAATTACTTCATGAATAAAAATTATGGTTTCACTAAAACAAAATGGTTCTCATGGCTTGGTTCAGGACCACTTTCTATTCCTAAGCTTAAACCAATTGTTCTAGTTGGATCATTACTAATATTAGCACTTACATTATTTACGAATCAATACTTTCACGGTGGCGTATTTGGAAAATTGCATAACAAATCGGTAAAGCCTAAAGTAGAAATTAGCGATGCAACTATAAAAAATAATGCCTTACAATTTCAAATATATCGTACAGAAGGTGTTGATGTTTATGGTTCGTTTTTAATTGGAATTCAGCTAAAGAATGAACAAGGAGAAATTATCTTGGATTTAAAAGGAGAAGATTTGGCTAAATTTCCTAAAAAAGACATAGCCAACAAATACGTTACAAAAGTAAAACCTGGTAAACACAGTTTGATAATTCCGCTTGGCGCAAAAGCAATTCTGAATTTTGATTTAACGAATTATCATTTGCAAAAAAACATTAATTATACTATAATCCTCACCGACATTAGCGGAACAGAATGGACTAGTAAAGTGACTAATTAATTTGTAAATAATTTTAGGTTTGGCGGAATGGTAACTTATTTTTTATTTGTATTTTCGTACATTAAAAAATCTATTTATTTCTATTTCCGTCAAGCTTTTTCTAATTTAGATGTATTGGTCTTAACTATTATAAATTCGTTATTTAAAATTAATTTCAACGCATAGAAATATAGATTTTGTACTCTCGAAAAGACGTATCACTTATTCAAAAATACAAAGCTAGAGCTAGCTATGTGGAAGAAATATATTTCTTTTTGTATTCTATTTTACGTATAAAAACTATGTTTCTATGTGTTTAATGAGATACACTTAACACATTATTATAAAAATTAAAAAAAATTAAAAATGGTAAAATTCGGTTATACAATATTATATGTTAACGATGTAAGTAAATCAATTTCATTTTATGAAAATGCCTTTGGTTTTACGAGAAAATTTATAACTCCCGAAAATGATTACGGAGAACTTAGTACTGGGGAAACTATAATTTCATTTGCATCAAAAGAATTAGCTAATTCTAATTTAAAAAAAGGTTTTATAGAAAGTGATTTAACCAATAAACCTTTTGCTACCGAATTGGGTTTTATAACCGATAATGTAGAAGAAGTACTTGTAAAATCTAAAGAAGCTGGCGCTGCCATTTTGCAAGAAGCAAAGCAAAAACCTTGGGGACAAACGGTTGCTTATATAAGAGATATTGATGGGTTTTTAATCGAGATTTGTACTCCGATGGGGTAAATATTAGTAACAAAAAATTTTAATTCATCAATCAATTACTCACAAAATAGCCACAATCTTGTCACCCTGACGAAGGAAGGGTCTCATCAAGTAGCTCTACAAAAATTATGGAGTTTCTTACGGAGATTTACTACGTCTATTCACTACCGCTCGAGTCTCTTTCATCGGAATGACAAAATTATCTAAAATCAAGTTATTTCAAAACATAAATTTGAATAACAAATAAATTTAACTAGTAATTATAATACAAAATAGAATATATTCGCTCTGTTAAAAAACCAACCAAACCAAAGTGAAAATAATGGAAGAATTAAGACCTAATGAGCAAAGGGCAAAAAATGCAATGTTATTAATATGGATTGTTTTATCAATTAATATTGTTTCATTAATTTCAAACTTTCTACAATACAATTTACTTCATACTGTAGCAAATGGAGGTTTTATAACTCCAGATGAAGCAAATGCAAATGATAGCACCCAACAAATTATTCTAATCATTTACTTGATTTTTTTCATTATTTCTGGAGTCACTTTTATACAATGGTTTAGACGTGCTTATTATAATCTTCATTTAAAAGTTGACAACTTATCACATAGCGAAGGCTGGGCAGCAGGATGTTGGTTTGTTCCAATTATATCTCTATATAGACCGCTACAAATAATGAAAGAACTATATAATGATACCGATTTTTACTTATCTAAAAAAGGAATAAACATTGGTGAAAATTTCACAACTGGAGCATTGACTCTATGGTGGACACTCTGGATTATTAATAATGTCCTAGGACAAATCATTTATAGATATACCGCAGATGCAACATCTATAGATCAATTAACTACAAGTACAATTCTGAATATTATAGATAAAGTTATCGAAATACCATTGGCTTTAATTACTATAAAAATTATCAAAGATTATTCTCAAATTGAGCCATTATTGATTGAAACTGAAGAGAGTAAAAAACAGCTAGAACCAACACCCATTTTGGTAGAGTCAAATTAGTTATGTCTTCTTTAAAACCATCAATGAGAAAATCCTAAAGAAACACTTACCAGAATAATAAAAATTACAATTAGAGTAATTACTACGTACAAATAATCTTTCTCTAATAAAAAAGAGAATAGTGATAATAATACACGTAATACTGGAGTAAGAAAAAGTAGTATTACTCCAAAAAATATTATTGATTCACCATTACCCTGAATAACTCCGTTATAAATTTCTGTAATTACTTCAAAGATGTTTCTGTCATTTTCTTTAAATACCGAATAGTCTTCGATATCACCGCCATGATTCATTAAATAAATAATTCCGCCAATAAAAGCTACTGATAATGAAATCCATACTCCGTAACGCAATAAGTTCCCTATAATGGATTGAAAATCTTTTTCTCCAAATTTTTCGTGTGTCATAACCTTAGATTTTTCCATTAAGTCCATTATAAATCATATTTATTGCAAGCACAAAAATAAGACAGGCAAAAAAGATACGAAGCTTTTTAGGATTTGTTTTAACTAATAATTTGGCTCCAGCCATAGCCCCAAATAACACGCCTATTACTACAGGCATACATATTCCGGGTTCGATATATCCTTTTTGAATATAAATTACTGAACTTGCCATTGCTGTAACTCCCATCATAAAATTACTGGTTGTGGTAGAAACTTTAAACGGAATTCGCATGATATTATCCATTGCAATTACTTTAAAAGCACCAGAGCCTATTCCAAGTAATCCTGACATCATACCAGCAATCCCCATCATACTAAATCCTCCCACAACATTTTTTGTTCCATAGCTAATCACTTCTCCATCATGTGCAGGATAAGTTCCTTGCAATTTCAGTTTTTTAGCCAATAGACTTGACTCTAAAACAATATGTTCTTCCTTTTTTCGCAATGAATTAATAGCCGAGAAAATTAATGTAAGTCCAAATAAAACAGCAATAAAAGATGTTGGTGCAATTGTAGAAAGTAGTGCGCCACCAACAGCACCAATAGTAGTTGCAATCTCAAGAAAAATTCCCAAACGCATATTGGTAATTCCCTCTCTAACATAGGCTGCTGCTGAACCCGATGAAGTTGCAATTACCGATACCAGAGCGGCTCCTATAGCATAATGGATATCGACTCCTAAAACAACTGTTAATAAAGGGATAATGATTATTCCGCCGCCTAAACCTGATAATGAACCTATAAAACCTGCCAAAAAAGCACCAAAAAGCATTATCAGTGTAAATGTAAGTACTGTCATTCGAATGTATTTATATCGCCCCTAATTTACGAATTGATATTAATTATTTAAGAATTCTATTTCATAACAAAATATTAAAAAAACCTCAGCGTGATTATAACGTTGAATTTTAATAGTACATTCCCACAATTAAGTGCTATTTTTGATAATCTTTGTAATTATAGTACATACAAGAAACAACTATTATATGAATGTTTTACTTATTGAGGACGATAAACGCATAAGCGAATTTATAGTAAAGGGTTTAGAAGAAAACAATTTCACAGTGCATTTAGCCGAAACTGGAGAGATCGCCCGAGACTTACTTCAAGAAAATACTTGGGATATTATCCTAATGGATATTATGCTTCCTGGTATTGATGGCATTCAGTTAACCAAATTAATGCGTTTTAAAAAAATCCATACTCCCATATTGATGCTTAGCGCACTTAGTAATACCGATGATAAAGTGAATGCTTTAGATTCTGGAGCCGATGATTATCTGGTGAAGCCTTTTCATTTTCAGGAGTTAATCTCAAGAGTTAATGCACTAACCCGAAGAACTAAATTTAATTATAACAAGGTCGAAACATTATACACCTGTGGAAGCTTAACCATAAATCCTGAAGAACATAAAGTTACCGAAAATAATGTACCTATTGATTTATCGCCAAGAGAATATAAATTGCTATTGTTTTTGCTAGAAAATAGAAATAAAGTAATGTCAAGAACCCAAATATTAAATGCCGTTTGGGGAATTAATTATGATAATAATACCAATGTGGTTGATGTTTATATTTCATATTTAAGAAACAAAATCGAACAAAACCATAAATTTATCCACACCATAAAAGGAACAGGATATATGATTAAAGAATAGTCATGAAAATACGCAACCGATTTACATTAATATCTTCATTTACGTTTAGCATTGTATTTATAATTGCTTCGATTATAACATACTTATCATTTTATAGCTATTCTGAAAAGATAATGTATAACGAACTGCAAAAAACGTGTTTACTTACAGGAATTTTCTATTTAGAAAAAGATGAACTGCCAGAAAATCAACATTTAATCATCGGGCAGCAATTCAAAGAAAATTCTTTGGAAATAGTAACCCGCGTTTACAACAAGCAAAACGAAGTAGTTTATGGTGAAAAAGAACACGATAAAAATATAACTCCTGAAAGGCTCGATTATATTCGAAAGAATAGAAAATTAAGTTTTAAATCAAAACATCACTTTTATTTTGGAAGCTATTACCGTGACAATCAAGGTGATTTTGTAGTTTTTGTCAAAAAAAACGATGTTGAATTTAAAACTATCACCAACCGATTGTTAATCATCATGGTACTGGTTTTAATCATTGGACTCATACTGATATACATGGTTAGCCGTAAGTTATCAAACCTTGCTTACAGTCCGATTAAAAATATTGTAGATCAGGTAAACGAAATTGAGGCTTCGTCACTAGATCGACATATTATATCTCCAAATACCAAAGACGAAATACAAGAGCTTATAGAAACCTATAATAATTTATTTAAGCGTTTATCGGATACATTTGTAATTCAAAAAAACTTCATCAATTATGTTTCCCATGAATTTAAAACGCCTTTAACAGCCATATCGGGAAATTTAGAAGTATTTGCACAAAAAGAAAGAACAAGTGCTGAGTACAAAGAAATGTCTGAAAAAGTATTAGAAAATGTCTATCAAATAGAAGATACTCTCAATACGCTTATGATGCTATCCGGGCTCAGAGACAATACCGAACTCAATGAAGTTTTTAGAGTCGATGAATTAGTATGGGATATTAATGACCAATTGCCAGAGGTACATAAACTAAAGGATTCTCAAATTCAAATCGCACTAGAAGTTACTAATGATAAATTACTTTCGATAAAAGGAAATAGCAATGAAATTAAAATTGCTTTGTATAATATCATAGAAAATGCCGTGAAATACTCGAATGGTAATCCTATAAAAATAAGCTTATTACAACAGGATAATCAATTAAAAATTGTAATCGAAGACCACGGAACTGGTATCAGTGAAAACGACTTAAAGTTTATCAAACAAACCTTTTACAGAGGCAAAAATGTTGATGATATAAAAGGCAGCGGTGTAGGACTTTCTTTGGCAAACATTATCTTCAAGCAAAATAATATTCATTTTGCAATTACTTCCAAAAAAGACGAAGGAACAACGGTAACATTACTATTTCCGCCACTCTAATCGTTTTCTAATGTTAGTCTAATCCTCTTTTAATATATATCAAATTATGATTTAATATGCCGCAACTAGCTTTGCATCATATTAAAAACAATATAATTTGAAACGTATAATCTTAACCCTACTCGTTATTGTATCACACAGAGGTGTGGCACAAATTACTACAATAAACGATACAATTGTTCTTTCTCGAACACAGGCCGAGGCTTTGTTTCTAGACAAGAACCTTTCTCTTATTTCCGAAAAACTAAACATCGACATTGCCGATGCACAAGTTATTCAGGCAAAATTATGGCCAAATCCAACTCTTAACGTAGGCGAGATAAATCTTTGGAAAAATGCTACAGTTGAAGATTTACCTCCAATGTTAGGGAATTTTGGAAGAACAACACAAGTTAATGTTGAGCTAGAACAACTTATCCAAACGGCAGGGAAAAGAAAAAAGATGATTGCCATGGAAAAAGTTGGTGTAGATATCGCCAAAGAATATTTTAAAACTTTTTTACGTAATCTAAAAATAGAGTTCAGAGGAAATCTAACCGAACTACAATTTGTGCAAGCGCAAGAAGCCGTTTATCAAAAACAGCTTTCTTCAATGCAAACATTACTCAAAGCATATAGCAATCAAGTTACGCAAGGAAATATTGGTAAAGGAGAATATATTAGATTAAAAGCTTCTGAATTGCAATTCTTAAAAGAAATAAGCGAACTCAAAAAAGAAAATAATTCATTGCAAAAAGAACTTAAAGTTCTTATGAATATGCCTGCTACAAGTTATATCAAAATTACCGATGAAGGCTTTGTTCCCGATAATAAAAACATCGATAACATAAACTTAGGCAATCTGTTGGCTTCGGCTATAGAAAACAGACCAGACATGAAAGTGCTTAAGCTGGAAAATGAATATAATACCAATAAGTACAAATACGAAAAAGCCATGCGAACGCCCGATGTAACTCTTGGTGTAACGTATGATCGTGCTTCAAATATAATGAAGGATTTTGTTGGAGTAGGATTCTCTATGGATCTCCCTTTTTTAAATAGAAATCAAGGAAATATAAAAGCCGCAAAAATAAGTATTGACCAAGGCAAGCTACTTACCGAAGAGAAAGCAATAAGCGTACAAGCAGAGGTACTGCAAGCCTATGAAGACTTAATTGTAACCAAAAAACTTTATGATAGTGTGGACTCTAGTTATGAAGGAGATTTAGACAAACTTTTAGAAAGTTATCGTAAAAACTTCATGCAACGAAATACTAGTATACTAGAATATCTAGATTTTGTAGAAGCCTATTTAGAAAACAAATCTATACTGCTAAATTCTAAAAAAGATCTGAATAAAAACCTTGAAGAACTACGCTATATAGCAGGTCAGGAAATTAATTAATTCTCCTAATCCAGAATACTGCACAAATTATCTAAAAATAACAACAAACATAATGAAGAAACATATTTTACTTCCTATCCTTGGATTAATGCTCGTTTACGGGTGTGAAAAAAAAGAAGCAATTAAAGATACAACAGATGAAAAATTTTGTATTGACAAAAATCTAAAAGAAAAAATTACTATCGATCCTGTACAAAAACGTACGGTTAGTGAATCCATAAATCTTACAGGAAATATTACCTATAATAATGATCATGTAGTACAATTTAATAGCCTTGTAGAAGGAATTATAACCAAAACTACTTTTTCATTAGGTGATTATGTGAAAAAAGGGCAAGTACTAGCAGAAATAAAAAGTACAGAGCTAAACGGTATGCAATCAGAAAGTAAATCATTGCAATCACAATTATCCGTTGCTCAACGTCAATTACAAGCAACAAAATCAATGTTTGATGATGGAATTGCTTCGCAAAAAGACTTAATGCAAGCACAAAGCGAATTAGATGTTTTAAAGTCTTCGTTAGAAAATGTAAAAGCAAACCTTGCCATGTTTAGTGCTAGCAGCGAAAGAGCCGTTTTTCAGATAAAAGCGCCAACAGAAGGATATGTTGTGGCTAAAAATATTAGTCCTGGAATGCAGATAACTGATGACAGCGAACCTCTTTTTACAATTTCTGATTTAAAAGAAATTTGGGTATTGGTAAATGTTTATACCAGTAATCTAAAAAACGTAACCGAAAACATGCTTGTAGATGTTACTACTCCAGCTTACCCTGGAGAAATATTTAAAGGAAAAATAACCATGCTTTCTAAAGTTTTTGATGCCGAAGAGCATGTACTAAAAGCCAGAATTGTAATGGAGAATAAAAATTTAAAATTAAAACCAGGAATGACAGCTGATATTGTTATCGATAAAAGCTTAGGAGGAGAAATGCTTGCTGCAGTTCCTGCAAAAGCGGCCATCTTTGATAATAATCGTAATTACATCTTAATCTATAAAGATGACTGCACAATCGAAACCAGAGAAATTAATCCTACCATAAAAAATAACAACTGGATTTATTTTGATAAAGGAGTTAACGAAGGAGAAAAGGTTATTACTAAAAATCACTTGTTAATTCACGAAAGATTAAAAAACTAAGTATCCTCCATAAAAACGGATAAACACAATACAAGACATGAAAAAATTTGTACAAGGTTTAGTAGCATTCTCGTTAAAAAACTCACTCATAGTGTTTTTCTTGACTGCAGTACTACTAGTAGCCGGAATAGTAAGCTATATCAATACGCCTATAGAAGCTTTTCCCGACGTAACCAATACCCGAGCAAGGATAATTACACAATGGCCAGGAAGAAGCGCCGAAGAAGTAGAAAAGTTTATTACACTTCCTATTTCCAAACAAATGAATACGATACCAAAAAAATCCGAAGTACGTTCTATTTCGCTTTTTGGGTTATCAGTTGTAACCGTATTATTTGATGATGATGTTGAGGATTTTTACGCACAGCAATATGCATCCAATCGCCTTAACGGATTAGATCTTCCAGAAGGTGCAGATGTAGATATTGAACCGCCATCCGGAGCAACAGGTGAAATATTTAGATATGTCATAAAAAGTGACCTACCAATTAAAGAAATAAAAGCCATTCAGGATTGGGTGATCGAAAGAGAACTGGTATCAGTTCCTGGAGTTGCCGATGTAGTAAGTTTTGGTGGAGAAGAGAAAATCTTCGAAATAAAAATTAACCCTACACAATTAGAAAATTATAATCTATCAGCACTTGATGTTTACGAAGCTGTCTCCAAAAGTAACGTAAACGTTGGTGGTGATGTAATCCAACGTGGTGATCAGGCATATGTAGTAAGAGGAGTTGGTCTTATCAATAAAATAGAAGATATTGGTAATATACTAATAGAAACCAAAGGGGCATCACCAATATTGGTAAAACACGTAGCCGAAGTTAAAATAGCGGCTAAACCAAGACTAGGACAGGTAGGCTTAGATGATGAAAATGATGTTGTAGAAGGTATTGTAATTATGCTTCGTGGAGAAAATCCAGGTGAAGTTATAAAGCGACTTAAAGATCGTTTAAACGAACTTAATGAAAGAGTACTGCCGGATAATGTAAAAATTGTTCCGTTTATAGACCGTACCGAGTTGGTAAACACAACTGTAAAAACGGTAACAAAAAACCTTGTTGAAGGAATATTACTAGTATCATTAATAGTATTTATTTTCCTTTACAATTGGCGTACATCATTAATTGTTGCATCGGTAATACCGCTTTCATTCTTATTCGCAATTATAATGTTACGAATACAAGGGTTACCAGCCAACTTAATATCTATGGGAGCTCTGGATTTTGGGCTGTTGCTCGAGGGAACCCTAGTCATAGTCGAACAGGTCTTTGTATCGCTGGAAAAGAAGGCACACAAAGTAGGTATGGAACGTTTTAACAAAATGAGTAAAATGGGGCTTATCAAGAAAAGTATTGGTAGTGTAGCTACTTATATTTTCTTTGCTCTAATCATTTTGATTGTAGCGCTTATGCCAATATTCTCTTTTAGTAAAGTAGAAGGAAAAATGTTCTCTCCCCTAGCTTTTACATTGAGTTATGCGCTATTAGGGTCATTAATTTTGTCACTTACCTACGTACCAGCAATGTGTAAAGTAATGTTGACAAAAAATATCGTTGAAAAAGAAAATATGATTTCGCGTTTCTTTAGAGAAAACCTATTTAAATTATTTAAATGGAGTACTCGAAATCGTAAAGCAACATTATACGGATTCTTGGTATTACTTGCTGTATGTTGTGCCAAATTTGCTTTTTATGGTTCCGAATTCATCCCGAAATTAAATGAAGGAGCGATCTATGTAAGAGCTACTTTGCCTAACAGTATAAATCTTGATGAAGCGGTACGTCTTACAAAAGAGATGAAAGAGAAAATAAGAAAATTTGAAGAAGTAAAATTTATACTTACGCAAACAGGAAGACCAAATGATGGAACTGATCCAACAGGTTTTTTTAATATCGAATTGCATATCGAATTGTTGCATCAGGATGAATGGAAACGTAAAATTAGCAAAGAGGACTTAATCGCCGAGATTAAAAAGGAGCTGGATGTGTATCCTGGAATTGGCTTTGGTTTTAGCCAACCTATTCAGGATAATGTAGAAGAATATGTCGCAGGTGTAAAAAGTCCTCTTGTTATAAAGATTTTCGGAAATGACTTATTTCAATTGGAAGAAATGGCAGCAAAAGTTGCTAAGTCAATCAAAGATGTAAAAGGAATAGAAGATATAAATGTATATAAAAATATAGGTTTACCAGAATTAAGAATTCAACTCCATGACGAAAAAATGGCGCGTTATGCTATTACAACTGCCGATGCGCAAGCAGTTATTCGAATGACAATTGGAGGACAAGCGGCAACCCAGTTTTATGATGACGAAAAGATATTTGATATTAGCATACGTTTCGAAAAAGAATACCGTGACTCAAAAGAAAAGATAGAAGATATTCTTATTCCAACCATGAATGGAAAAAAGGTCCCTTTAAAAGAAATCGCTACTGTAGAATATAAAACGGGTCCAACGTTTATATATCGTGAAGGAAACAGCCGTTATATAGCAGTAGGATTTAGTATCGAGGGCAGAGATTTAGGTAGCACAATTGAAGAAGCACAGAAAAAAGTGGCCGCCGAAGTAAAACTACCTAAAGAAAATGTAATGAAATGGGCAGGAGAATTTGAAAGTAAAGAAAGAGCATCTAAACAATTAGCGATGATTGTTCCAGTAGTACTAATTCTGATTTTATGTCTATTGTATTTCAATTTCGGTAATTTCAAAGATACTATGGTCGCAGTGAGTGCCATGCCATATGCTTTTATTGGAGGTTTCTTATCGTTATGGATAACAGGAACAGTGTTTGGAATATCAGCAGGAATCGGTTTCATTATACTCTTTGGAGTCAGCGCAATTGATAGTATTGTCCTCATCGGAATCATCCAAGAGAATATGCGATCCGGAATGCATTTAAAGGATGCAATATCGAATGGTATTTATGCCAGAATACGTCCTATTGTAATGATTGCACTTATGGGATCTCTTGGATTATTACCTGCGGCATTATCTACAGGAATGGGATCAGAGGTACAAAAACCATTGGCAATTATGATTGTAGGAGGGCTAATTGTTTGTATGATATTATCTTTAACAGTATTACCACAAGTATTTTATCTAGTGTATCGCAAAAAAGATATGAGCAATACAGATTCATAATCACAATAATTTAAATTTCTAAAACACCTTTAAGCGTAATGTTTAAAGGTGTTTTTTTTAAAATTAGATTGTCTAGAAATGAAACGCGGATTAAACGAATCTCTTTAATAATGAAACTAAAAAATCCGTATCGTGTTCCTTTATCGCATACTAAACATGCACTGCTATACACCTCTACAAAAAACCTTTGTAACTTTGTAACTCTGCACCTCTGCACCTTTGAACCTTTTAACCTTAAATACTTAAATCCTCTTCCTAAACTCAGATGGAGAAACTCCGGTACTTCGCATAATGAATTTATTAAAATGACTGCTATCTATAAAACCCAAATCATTGCTAATTTCTGAAAAAGTCAAATTGCTTTTACTCAATTTTTCAGTTACTACCTTCAGTTTGGTTTGTACAATATAATCTCTTAAAGTAATATTTAAATGAGTTTTAAAATATTCACCAATATAATGTATAGAAACATTAAAATAGCTGGCCATTTCTTTTTTCTTTAGCAAATGTGGATTAGCAATATTAAAACGAATATAGCTTAGAATAGTATCTATCTTAAGAACCTCAGTAGTTTGGATATTTATATCGCTTTCATTTACGCTCGCATTCCTTCTAATTATTTGAATAAGTGACATCATCAAACTCTTGATTATAATTTCGTTCTGCCCCTTTTGCTTAGCTACTTCATCTAATATTTTTAAAATCACCAATTCACAAAATGTCTTATCATCATCTGGCAAAATCAAATTTCCTTTGAGCTGATTGTGGTAATAAAATAATTTTTCAATTTCTTCAATTTCACTCCTATTCGAAAAAAAATTAGGCAAGAAACGCAAGCAATGAAACTTTGTAGGTTCTAATGTTTTAAAAGAATGGTAATCTTTTGGCGTAAGCAAATAAATATCATGCTGTTTATAATTATGATGAATTGAATTAAGAATATGATTGCCTGTGCCATACTCAATATATAACAGCTCAAAAAAGTTATGCCTATGCACCTCTTTCTTCCAAGTTAATTCTTCAACCGAATAAATTTCGAAATCTTTATATATAAAAAAAGTGTTATTCATAATCCTTAAATTATACAAATATAACCTATAATTTTACATCAATATATAAATACAAACCTATTTACTTTGTATCAATAACCTAAAACGGTAAATACTAAAAGATGAACTCAGATACAATAAAAATAGGAATTCTTGGGATTGGTGGAATCGGCGGATTTGTAGGCGCACCATTGGCAAAAAAGTACAAAGACAGTACAACCCAAATTATATTCATTTGCAGAGGCGCAACTAAAAATGCCATCCAAAAAAGCGGATTAATATTTGAATCTAAAGGGACTAAAGAAACTATATTTCCCGATTTAGTATCAGATGATCCAACAGAAATTGGAATCTTAGATGTATTGATTGTTACCAGCAAATCTTATTCATTAAGCGAAATCCTAACTACTTATAAAGATTGCATAGGTACTAATACCATAATAATCACTTTGCAGAATGTTGTAAATGCTAGAGAAATTATTCATGAAACATTGCCCGAATTAGGGCAAATTATGGAAGGTTGTATTTATGTAGCCTCAAATGTTAAAAACCCAGGACATATTCAGCATATTGGAGGACCAGGAAAAATTTTCGTTGGAGGAGAAAAAGAGAATAAATGGCTAATAGATCTATTAACAACAGGAGGTTTAGACATAGCTTATGTAGCTGATATTAATCAGATACTTTGGAAAAAATACTTATTTGTAGCTCCAGTTGCTGCAATAACTTCAGCTTACAAAGTCACTTTTGGGCAACTCTTAGAAGATAAAAATCTAATGCATATTCTAGAAAATATGATGATCGAGATTCAGTCACTTGCACGCAAAAATAATATCAACCTGACGAAAGAAGATATCGAAACCTCAAAAGATTTATTGACTAAATTTCCATTTGAGTCCAAATCATCTTTACAATTGGATTTTGAAAACAACAATCAAACTGAAAAAGCTTTCTTAGTAGATTACGTCATCGAAAATTGCACTAAAAACGGAATCCCAACTCCCTTTTACGAAAGTGTCAACGAAAGAATTATTTTGCAAAGTCAGCACTAAGATTAATTTTGAATAGATTTCTGCAAGGTCAAAAAAATCTTGCAGAAATAAAATTCACCTATTTTTAATCAAATCTCTCTTTATATTTTTTGAACAAAGTATTCATTATCAAAAGCACTACTCCAACGCCCAATAAAACTAAAGCTCTTATTAGGAAATCCGCATTCGATAAATCAAAAAACATTAGTCGAATTACGCAAACCCCTACTAAGGAAAGCGAAACATAACGGAAATATTTTTCTTTCAAAATAATTCCGAGTATTAGTAATCCAAGAGATTCTAAAATCCAGAAGAACGTTAAGATTCCTTTGTCAAACGAAAGAAACAAAAACAATCCAATACTAAAAGTAGCAGGATAGATAATAATACTATTTCTGAATTTGAAATCTTCAATATATTTATAGATAATAAAAATGTATAGCGCTAATAAGGCAAATATAATCAGGTAAACAAATTCAAATTTAGATTCGTAATAATTAAAACTAATAAACGCCAGATGAAAATTTGCTAATAAATAATAAACAATACTAATCTCTTTCTTAGTGCCGATTTTTTTATAATAAAGACATAAGTTTATTATAGCTGTTACTGCCCAAAATACAGGAAGCCATTTGTGTTCTAATTGAGAGAACATAATAATCGAAAGCCAAATATTTATGACAATTTGATAATCAATTTTAAATGATTTAACAAAATCTTTTTTATTCATCAAAAGCACTAAAACAATCAATAAAGCAATACTAGAAAGTTGTAACACCCAGTCTAACAAGCTAAACTGATTTAGTTCTTTGATACTATATAAAACGGAGATTAAAATAGACAATAACCCAATCATAAGTACCGATTCTGGGACTAAATCTATTTTTTTGTATGCGATTAAACCAAAATTAAGAATTGCCAAAAGCATAAATAATAGCGGTAAATAAGCCATCTCTACCTGAATAAATAATAAAGTTATAATCCATAGGTTTTGAAGAATAGGTAAAATAGCAATAAACATTTTTCCTTTTTCTTTCAAGCATTTAATCTGTAAATAACTATAAACAACAGACAACAAAATGCATGTAGCTTGTGTCACATAAAGCATCGTTTTATTAGCAGCATTTACTTCATCAATAGCTAAATAAACACTTACAAGTATAGAACTCATTAATAATATAAAGGAGTAAATATTATAACGTTTAATTTTTTCAGTTTTTTGATAAACCCAAAAAGTAAGCAATGCCAAAGCACCTAAATAAACAGGAATATAGTCGATTTCGATGCAAGAAAATCCAAAAACTAAAGCATTAAAAAGAATAAATTCTGAATTAAGAACACTTAAATTTCCCCAACCAGAGATAATAGCATTTGATTTGTTTCTGATTTTATCTGCAAATAAAATATACGTTTCGATTACAGAAAGTCCAATAGCAATTAATCCAATTTCAGTATTATTTAAAAATTGGGTATTGTATAAAAATAAGAAACTTCCAAATATCGAAAGAGCAATACAAAATCCGTAGAGCAAGATTTGGTTGCTAACTGAAAGCGTATTTCTTTTAAATTGAATCCATAAAAATTCGTGATTTAGCAGAGCTATAACAAACAATCCAAAAATTTGAATAATATAATAAAGAACAAAATATTTATACAATAACGAAACTAATAAAATGTTTACACCAATGATTCCAATAGTTTTGATGGTAGAATCATCTGTGTATAATAATTTCACAAACCAGTTGAATGTTATTACAGAAACTATTCCTAAAGCAAATACCACATCTAAATTAGATTTTGGTTCGGTAAGAATTAATGTTAGTCCTGTAGCAATGGTAATGATTAAAAAAGTGAATCTTCCAAAATCAAAAGTATTTGTTTTGAACTTAAATCGTAAAAAGCACCACAATAAAGCAATAAATAAAAGAGGGTAATAAAACGAAATTTCAATCGTATGGTACCAACTTAAGAAAAATAATATTGAAAATAGTACAGAGAAAACTCCGTTTAAACTCAAATCTTTTTTAGCAATAAAAGAATCTATTTTTAAGAACTCTTTTTTAATAGAGCAAAAAACAGGAACTAATAACGTCATGAACATCATAACAATCAAGCAAGCAAAAGAGTTTGTAATATTGGTTTGTTCAGTAGATGGATTAATATGCAGAACAAAAAAGCCGAAAATAAACAAACAGAAAATATGATTGAGTCCTAAGAATATTTTAGACAACAAGACTTCCTTATTTTTATAAACAATAAACAAACAAGTAATTACTAAAGCATACAATCCGCAAGCGATAATATCAGAGCCAACTCTCCAATCATTAAGCATGATGATACTCAATGCAAAAAGCAAAAACGAAACCATCCCGTCTAAATGATACAGCCAAAATATCTTTTTCTTTCTTGCAAAAAGAGCCGCAAAAAGGCAAAGAACTCCCGCAATAAATAAAACGAAAATTTTGATCTTACTTCCTGTTGAATGTAAAATTAAGCCTAAAGCAAATAAAACCCAGTTAGTAAGATGCGTTACGAAAGCAATTCTATCAAAATGGGTGTTAGCATAAATATTTCGATACTGCATATACATACAGCTTACTGAAACCAAGATAATACCAAGTATTGCAAAAATATTTTGAGAAGCACTCAACGTATTTGTTCCTTGGGTAAACCAAATATCAAATATGATAAAGCACGAAATAACAATCAATAAATGATATTCCCACTTTTCTTTATAGGATAGAATAATTCCTGCCGTTGCTGTAATCGACGCCAGTAAGAATGTAATTAAGAGTTTTTCGGGAATTACACATAAAATCAAAATGCTCAAAATTACGTGAAGCGATAAAAAAGTTTGCTGCCTTATAATGTAACCAACATATAAATTGATTGCAATTCCAATTCCGATGAGTGAATAAGCAATTGGAATACTATGTATAAAAGTAAGTGCGGGAATTTGCGAAGCACCAAAACAGCCAAACAAAAACAAACTCGCTCCAGCACTGCGAAGCCAAAGTCCTGTTTTAAACCATTTTTCTTTTGTTTTTAAAAAGAAATAGGATCCAACTAAAATTCCGGCATAAAGCCAAAGAATTAAGATTCGGAACATTGGTGAAACTTTTAAAGCAGTATAAATGCTTAAATAACCAATTCCTAAAACCATTATTGCAGTACCCAAAATACCTGTCCAATTTTCAGCAAATTGATGTTCTATCTTTTTAATTAGGATAGAAAAAGCACTTTCTACATAAACCTCTTCTTCATAAACCTGAGACTCAGGCTGAGGTTCAGGTTCGTGAACAGCTTGTGTTTCAAGGTTTTCTTCTAGTTCTGGAGTTTCTTTATCGTTAACGCTTTCTTCTTTATCAAGTATATGAATCGTTCGGGATTCAAAGCTAAAAGCAGCTTTTTCTATAGGCTCATCAATAATGACATCTTCTTCTTGAGGAGAATCATCAATAACATTCAAAATATCTGGAATGATTTGAGGAGAAGCCTCTTGGATTGGTTCTGAAATGATTTGGACTTCATCAGCTTTTGAAGCTAAATCTCGAGTAACAAAATCAGGTTGCATAATTTGTTTTCTGAGGTCTTCAATCTCTTTCTTCAAAGAGTTGTACTCTCCGTTATTTTTTCTATAAAGAGAATCTAAATATTCGTTCTCCCTTTTTAATATAGAAAAATTATAAAACAAGATAACAACACATATAATTAAAGCAAAAACAATAAAACCTACCATAGTTTAAATTTAGAATCGCCAAATGTAAGAATTATTAGCAATTTTAAATTCACCAAACCATTTTATTTTGTTAGAATAAAACTACTCCAAAAATAACCCAACATAATGATTATAAATGAATTATACCAAACAAGCCTAGAAAGCCATAATTAAAAACAATAAAACATATAATTCAGTAACAATCAACAAGTTAACATGTTTATTTTCTTAAAAAAATACATTCTAAAAATTTTCTTTATTCAGCAATAAGAAAAAACTATGAGAGAAATATTTTTTAATCCTAAAAATTGCCATACATTTGCCTAACGGTGTTAAACAATTTAATACTCTATCAAAATGGCAAGCAAAGATCGAATTTTAAGACAAAAAGAAGAGACCAGAAAAAACATTCTGGACGCTGCCTGTACTATTGTAAAAGAGGATGGATGGCAAGGTCTTAGTATGCGAAAAATCGCAGACAAGATTGAATATACAGCCCCTATTATTTATGAATACTTTTCGAATAAAGAAGCAATATTACAAGAATTAACTGGTAGAGGTTTTGTTAAGTTAACTATTGAACTCGAAAAAGCAAAAAGTAAATTTGACAACCCTGAAGAGCAACTAGAAGCTATGTGGATGGCTTATTGGGACTTTGCTTTTACCAATACCGATATGTATCAGTTAATGTTTGGTGTGCAAATGACTTGCTGTAATGAGCGATGTTCGGCTTCAGAAGCACCTTACAAACTATTTACTGCCGTTATTGCCGAAATAATGAAAGAAAGTAAGCCTACTGAAGATGTAATAAAACAAAAATATTTTACATTCTTTTCAGTAATACACGGTTTAATCTCTATCAATATCATCAATAAAAGTGAAGTTTTAGAAACAATTAACACTCAAATTTTAAAAGACGCCATTGGTGGAATCATAAAATCGATACGTTAAAAAAATTTAATCTCCACTTAACACTGATAAATAATTTAATGTAGTAAATTTGAACCAAATTTTGTCATCCAAAGCGGAGCCAAAATTTTTTTTTCATCATTCTACTTAACACTGATAAATAATTTAATAGAGTTTTCGAATCCCATCATATCGTTTTGAACGGAATCGGATTTTTTTTAAGGCTTCACTTAACAGTGATAAATAATTTAATACCAATTATAATTCATTATAACTGGAAGGAATAATTATATGAATTTTTACGCTTTTATACTTAACATCGTTAAATAGTTTAATACAATTAAATGTGAATCAAATTAATACAAAACCCAATCCAAATTTAAATAACTCAAATGTTCAACAAATTAAAATCAATGCTAAAATGAAAAAAATAATAATTACCAGTGTCCTTATTGCCTTAGTTGTAATAGGATGTGCAGATAAGGCTCAAGCGCCTGCTCCTACTGCCCCATTATTACCAATACTTGCTATTAAAAACACAAATGCTACAACAGATTCTGAATATCCTGCTTCGATACAAGGAACGATTGATGTAGAAATTCGTCCACAAGTGAGCGGTAACCTAGACCGGGTTTTAGTTGATGAAGGAGCTTACGTTTCAAAAGGACAATCACTATTCAAAATAAACGAACGACCATTTCGTGAGCAACTTAACAATGCATTAGCAAACCTCCACGGAGCCGAAGCAGCATTAATCAATGCTCAACTAGAAATTGATAAACTAACTCCATTGGTACAAAACAAAGTAGTTTCTGATTATCAATTAAAAACGGCAAAAGCCTCTCATAGAATTGCTGCTGCAAATATTGAACAAGCCAGAGCAATGGTAGAATCTGCAAAAATTAATTTAAGTTATACCACAATTACAGCTCCAGTAAGCGGATACATCGGAAGACTTCCAAAAAAACAAGGAAGCTTAGTTTCTGTATCTGATATAGAACCATTAACAAAATTATCAGATGTTCATGAAGTATATGCCTATTTCTCATTAGGAGAGACCGATTTTATCAATTTCAAAACTCAATATTCTGGAAATACTGTTGGAGATAAAATCAAAAACTTACCACCAGTATCGTTAATACTTGCAGATGGTAATGCTTATACACAATTAGGAAAAATCGATATGGTTGATGGTCAATTCGATAAAAATACTGGTGCAATAACACTTAGAGCAACTTTCCCTAATTCAAATGGAACATTACGTTCAGGAAATACAGGGAAAATTCGTTTAGGAATTCAGCATGATGATGCCATTTTAGTACCGCAATCGGCTACTATAGAAATGCAAGACAAAGTTTTTGTTTATACACTAAGTAAAGAAAACAAAGTAAACAAAATGCCGATCACAATTATCGGAAAAATGGGAACAGATTACCTGATCAAAGATGGTGTTAAATCTGGTGATCAAATTGTATTAAGTGGTATCGATAAACTTCAGGAAGGTCAAGTAATTCAGCCAGAGAAATCGACTGCTAAAGTTGCCCAAATAATTAACAAAAAATAATTTAACGAAAATGTTCAAAATATTCATACAAAGACCTGTACTGGCAACTGTTATCTCCATTTTATTGGTGATATTGGGTGTACTTGGACTTACAAAACTACCCTTACAACAGTTTCCCGATATTGCACCTCCATCGGTTTTGGTAACAGCAGTATATCCGGGAGCAAGTGCCGAAACTGTCTTACGTTCGGTAGCACCATCACTAGAAGAGTCTATAAATGGTGTTGAGAACATGACCTATATGAGCTCAACAGCTAGTAATGATGGTACGCTAGCCATTACTATTTTCTTTAAATTGGGTACAGATGCAGATCAGGCTGCAGTTAACGTTCAAAACAGAGTTTCACAAGCAACAAGTCAATTGCCATCAGAGGTAGTGCAGCAAGGAGTAACAACTGCAAAACAACAAAATAGCTTTATCATGGGTATAGGTTTATATACCGAAGACGAAGCTAAATATGATCAGACATTTATTGCCAATTATGCTCAAATCAATATTATTCCTGAAATAAAACGTATTCCTGGAGTAGGTTCAGCGAGCATATTTGGTGGAGTAAGAGATTACTCGATGCGTGTATGGCTAAATCCAACACAAATGGCAACCTATCAGGTTACGCCAAACGAAGTAATGAAAGCGATACAAGATAAAAGCTTAGAAGCAGCTCCAGGTAAATTTGGAGAACGCAGTAAAGAAGTTTTTGAATACGTTATCAAGTATAAAGGTAAATTAACAAAACCTGAAGAATATGAAAAAATAGCTATACGCGCTAATGCCGATGGTTCAATACTTCGTGTAAAAGACGTTGCAAGAGTGGAACTTGGAGCTTATTCATACAATAGTTTAACTCGTTTAAATGGTAAAAAAGGGGTTGTAATAGGTATCATACAATTAGCAGGATCGAACTCAAATGATATTCAGGTAGCAATTAACAAGCTGATGGAAAAATCGGCTAAAAGCTTCCCTGCAGGAATAAAACAAAATGTATTCTATAGCACAAAAGTTTCATTAGACCAATCTATCGATCAGGTAAAACACACTTTGGTAGAAGCGTTTATATTAGTATTTATTGTAGTATTTATATTCCTTCAAGATTTTAGATCAACATTAATTCCTGCAATTGCAGTTCCAGTTGCAATTTTGGGTACGTTTTTCTTCATGCAGCTATTTGGGTTTTCGATAAATCTGCTAACATTATTTGCCTTGATTCTTGCAATTGGTATTGTCGTCGATGATGCAATTGTCGTCGTCGAAGCAGTGCATGCTAAAATGAAACACAAGAATTTATCGGCTAAAGCAGCTACAAATGAAGCAATGCACGAAATTACAGGAGCAATTATCTCTATTACCTTGGTAATGGCTGCGGTATTCTTGCCAGTAGGTTTTATGGAAGGTTCTACAGGAGTTTTCTATCGCCAGTTTGCCTTTACATTAGCAATTGCAATTCTAATTTCGGCAGTTAATGCATTAACTTTAAGTCCTGCACTTGCTGCTTTATTCTTAAAAAATAATCATGCAACGCATGCAACTGATCCTGAAGCTAAAAAAGGGTTTAAAGAAAAATTCTTTATAGGATTCAATAAAAGCTTCAACTCATTAACCAACCGTTATGTTGGAAGTTTAAGATTCTTAATCCGTAATAAATGGGTTAGTTTAGGAGGATTAGCTGTAATAACAGCAGCAACTATCTTAATGGTAAAAACTACTCCTGCAGGATTTATACCAACAGAAGATCAAGGATTTATTGCAATTGCAGTTAATACACCATCAGGAACATCATTAGATGGAACTCAAAAAGTAATGACTGAGGCAGAAAACACATTAAGAGGTTTAGATCCATCAAGATTTGTAACTGCGATTTCAGGATTTAACCTATTAACAAATTCAACAAGTCCATCATCTGCAGTAATTTTCGTATTACTAAAACCAAATGAAGAACGTGGAGCAGTTAAAAATATCGATCAAATTATGGCCGATGTTCAAGCAAAACTAGGTACAATTTCTGGAGGTAGTTTCTTCGTATTTAGCTTCCCAACTGTCCCAGGTTTCAGTAATGTAGAAGCGTTAGATTTAGTACTTCAAGATAAAACTGGAGGTAAGCTAGATAAATTTAGCGGAATCTCACAAGCCTTTATCGGTGAATTGATGAAACGACCAGAAATTGCTGTAGCATTTACCACCTTTAAAGCCGATTATCCACAATTACAATTGGATATCGATGATGAAAAAGCAGATCAGTTAGGCGTTAATGTAAAAGACATTCTACAAACAATGCAAGCCTACTTTGGTAGTGCACAAGCATCCGATTTTAACCGATTTGGTAAATATTATAGAGTTGTTGTACAAGCAGATATTGCAGATAGAGCTGAACCATCATCAATTAATAATGTATTTGTAAAAAACAAAAATGGCGGAATGGTTCCAATCAATACTTTGGTAAAACTGACTCGTATTTATGGATCTGAAACTGCTTCGAGATATAACTTGTTCAACTCCATTTCAATTAATGCCATTCCAAAGCCAGGATTTAGTTCAGGAGATGCCATTAAAGCAATTGAAGAAGTTGCTGCACAACAATTGCCAACAGGTTATAGCTATGAATTTTCAGGACAAACACGTGAAGAAATATCTTCAGGAGGACAATCAACAACGATTTTCTTACTTTGTCTTATATTCATATACTTCCTACTTGCTGCACAATACGAAAGTTACATCTTGCCTTTGGCAGTAATTTTATCAATACCGGTTGGAGTATTTGGAGTATTTATAGCCATTGGATTAGCAGGTATAGAAAATAACATTTACGTACAAGTAGCTTTGGTCATGCTTATAGGATTACTCGCCAAGAATGCCATTCTTATTGTCGAATTTGCTTCACAACGAAGAAAAGCAGGAAAATCGTTAGTGGCATCATCGATAGAAGCCGCTAAACTAAGACTACGACCAATTATCATGACATCATTAGCATTTGTCGTAGGAATAATACCGATGATGAGCGCTACAGGTCCATCTGCAAAAGGAAACCACTCTATCAGTATTGGTGCCGCAGGCGGAATGGTTTCAGGAGTAATTCTTGGGGTATTAATCATACCGGTTCTGTTTATCGTATTCCAACATTTACAAGAAAAGGTTTCTGGAAAATCATTAGCCGTAATACATAACGAAGAAAAATAAAAAATGGAAAATTATATAACATCAGTTCTGATAACAGTATTTGTTGTCTTTACATTAATATCCTGGAAAGTTTCAAAAGTACTTGAAGCACCAGAAGATAAATGTCAAAAAAATTAATGATACCATATAAAATGAAAAATTATATAACAAAAACTGTTGTGGTATTGTTACTCATCACAACATTCATATCCTGTAAAGTTTCAAAGGATATTGAAGTTCCAAAAGATGCATTTCCTGATAATTTCAGGGGTGCATCCGCTTCAAGCGATACTACAAGTACTGCTACTATGGAATGGAAAACGTTCTTTACAGAGAAAGACATCGTAAAACTGATAGACAGTGCAATTACAAAAAATAATGATTTGCAAATCGCAACTAAAAATATTGAAATTGCACAATATCAATTAACGCAGACAAAATGGGGAAATATCCCCGAAGTAAATGCTTTTATAAACGGGAGCATCAATAATCCATCTAAGAATAGTTTCAATGGACATAATCTGAATCAATCTTTAAATAAAAGTCATATCGAAGATTATTCCGCTGGAATAGGACTATCATGGGAAGCAGATATTTGGGGCAAAATTCGCAGTCAGAAAAAAGAAGCTTATGCAGGATATCTTCAATCAGAAGAAGTAAAAAAAGCATTGCAAACGACTATAGTTTCTAATGTTTCCAAAGGATATTACAATCTTTTGATGCTAGATTCACAATTAGAAATTGCCAAAAAAAACCTGAAATTAAATGATAGTACCACTTTCATCATCAAATTAAAATACGATGCAGGTCAGGTAACATCATTAGCAATTCAGCAATCAGAGGCACAAAAACTAATTGCCGCACAATTGATCCCTTTATTGGAGCAAAATATCGCCATTCAGGAAAACGCATTAAGCGTATTAACAGGTTCATTCCCTAGCTCAAAAGAAAGAACAATTACACTGAATTCAATCGAATTAAAACAAAATTTAACAACTGGAATTCCATCATCATTAGTAAGACAGAGACCCGATGTAAAAAGTGCCGAATTAGCATTGGTTAAAGCAAATGCTACTGTTGGAATTACAAAAGCAAACTTATACCCAGCTCTTAAAATTACAGCAAGCGGAGGATTAAATTCATTCGAAACAAGTAATTGGTTTAATATCCCAGCTTCTTTATTCGGAACTGCACTTGGCGGATTGACACAACCTTTGTTAAACAGTAAAAGAATAAGAACACAGTACAATATTGCTAAAGCGGAGAGAGAAAAAGCAGTCTTAAACTTCAGACAATCAGTACTCGTTGCCGTAAGTGAAGTATCAGATGCTTTGGTTAAAATTGAAAAATTAGAAAGTCAACAATATTTTCTTAAAGAGCGTGTAAAAACATTGCAGCAAGCAACAACCAACTCAAATATGCTATTCAAAAACGGAATGGCAGATTATCTGGAAGTTATTACAGCACAAGCAAATATATTACAAAGCGAGTTGGAACTAGCCAACATCAAACGCGAACAATTAACCGCCAATACCGAATTATATAGAGCACTCGGTGGAGGATGGAAATAATACCTGTTACCCGTTAATTATTTATTTTTTGAGAAGGCGCTGTAAGACTTATGTTTTGCAGCGTTTTTTATTATCCAAAATTAAGCAGAATAAGGAGCTATCCCGATAGCTATCGGGACCTGCTGTTCACTATATCTTTTATGGCGAACACCGCCACAAAAGGATGCCGTTTCCATCAGGGCTAAAAAAGACAAAGAGTATATCCTCACAAACTTGTCACTTCGAGGAACGAAAAATTACACAAGAAACTCCGTAATTATTAATCACATATGCCATCATGCAGCTTTCTAAAGAGATCCAAATGACTTTGAATACGTAAATCTTTGTCAAAGTTAAAAAACTTTGACAAAGATCACTCCAAACTTGTCACTTCCAGGAACGAGAAGTCGCACAAGAAACTCCGCAATCTAAGTAACCAGCAATAAAAAAAATCCACGCAAATCTGCGCTTTCGCGATAGCGAATCCGCCTCATCCACGTACCATTTACTCACAAGCCATTTTATTTCCTTACTTTTGATAAGTCGAAAAAACCACAAAATGACAATCAATAAAGATAAATATGGCAGCGATTTAAAATTAAAGCTCCAAAGCTATGCACCTATTACAGAAACCTCTTGGAAATTAATAGAAAACATTGCTGAATTTCAACTTTTAGAAAAGGGCGAAATCCTTTTACGGAATGGACAAATTGCCAAAGAGATTTACTTTATATGCAAAGGCGCTTTAAGAGCTTATATTACCGATAAAGAAGGAAATATCTATAACAAGAACATTTTCTTAGAAGGCTTTTTGGCAGGGTCAACAGTTTCATTATTACAACAAACACCTTCTAATTTTACAATCGAAGCGTTAGAAGATTGTGTTCTTATTGCTATTAACTACAAAAAATACAGAGAGTTAATTAACCAAAATGAAGATTTAAAAAACTATTATATTGCTTATCTCGAAAAAAATTGGGTAATCGAAAAAGAACAAAGAGAGATTTCGCTCGTTATGGAAAATGCTACCGAAAGATACCTCGATTTACTAGCAAAGCATCCAGATATTTCGCATAGAATCCCCCTACTCCATATAGCATCACATTTAGGAATTACTCCAACACAATTAAGCCGAATAAGAAAAAGTTTAGATCAGAAAACCTAAATCAACATAGGTAAAGGTTTAAATAAAATACCAAACTTATCTTTGACTTAAATTCTTCTAAACTTTATTGAAAATGGAAAAAAATACAAATCTTATAACAGACAACATTAACAATCTTACCAGTTTATGGAAAACAGTAGGAACTCCTTTTCAATCGAATCATAAAAATGATACTTTCGAATATTGCAAAATAGAAAATTCAGGTTGGCCAAATAAATTATGGTTTAGTCAGGATGTTAATCAACATAGTGCCGATAAAGCAATTGAAACACTACAAGCCAACCCTAATTTGGTAATTCCGTATTGGGATATTTACGGAACAAGTTCTAATGAAATACTAGAAGCCAAAGGTTTGGTAAAAAAAACAGAACAAGTAGCCATGGCATTAAGACTAGACAATCCATTTGAGCTACAAAACACACTAGAATTCAAACGTATATGGAATGACGAAGATACAAAAATCTGGTCCGACTTATATCCCAATGCATTTGGTTATATAATTAGTAAAGAAATTCTAGTACATAATTACAATGAAGTACAATTTCATTTAGTTACATACCAAAACCAACCAATCGGTACTTTTATGTTATTCCAAACCGAAAATAATATTGGAATCCATGGAGTTGGTGTTATCCCAGAAATGAGAAGAAAAGGTTTTGCCGAAGAAATAATGAAATATGCACTCAATCTTGCTATAGATTTGAATGCCGAATATGCTTTATTGCAAGCATCTGTAATGGGAAAAGGAATCTATACCAAACTTGGCTTTGAAGACTTGTTTATCATAAAAAATTACATTTTAAAAAGCGAGTGATTTTTTTAACCATTAAGGAAAATTAACTGTAAAGACCGCTACGTTTTTGACAATCTAATTCTCATAATATTGTCTTTCTGAGGAACGAAGAATCTCCACCAGAAACTCCATAATCTATGTCGAGCTACTAGCGGAGACCCTTCCTACGTCAGGGTGACAAAAAATGTGAGTAAATGTGAGTGAAAAGATAAAAAATCCTTCTAATGCTATTAATCTCTGGCATTAAACTTAATTTTCCTTAATGTCTTAATGGTAAAAAAACTTAATCCTTTCTACTCTCCCTTTTGTCAGGCTGAGTGGAGTCGAAGCCCATACAACTCTTCGGCTCCGCTCAAAGAAACAAGATTACGATAAAACCAATAGAGTAAATACTCTATTTTATAAAAACCCTTCTAATGCTATTAATCTCTGGCATTAAACTTAATTTCCCTTAATGTCTTAATGATAAAAAAACTTAATCCTTTTTTCTATCCTTTTTGTCAGGCTGAGCGGAGTCGAAGCCCATACAACCCTTCGGTTTCTCTCAGAGAAACAAGATTACGATAAAACCAATAGAGTAAATACTCTATTTTATAAAAACCCTTCTAATGCTATTAATCTCTAGCATTAAACTTAATTTTCCTTAATGTCTTAATGGTAAAAAAACTTAATCCTTTCTTCTCTCCTTATTTGTCAGGCTGAGCGGATTTTGTCAGGCTGAGCGGAGTCGAAGCCCATACAACTCTTCGGTTTCTCTCAGAGAAACAAGATTACTATAAAACCAATAGAGTAAATACTCTATTTTATAAAAAATCCTTCTAATGCTTTTAATCTCTGGCATTAAACTTAATTTCCCTTAATGTCTTAATGGTAAAAAAACTTAATCCTTTCTTCTCTCCTTTTTGTCAGGCTGAGCGGAGTCGAAGCCCCATACAACTCTTCGGTTCTTCTCAAAGAAACAAGATTACGATAAAACCAATAGAGCAAATACTCCATTTTATAAAAATCCTTCTAATCCTTTTAATCTGTGGCAAAACCATTAAGTCCTAAACACTTAATTACTTACAACAATACATAAAAAACACAATCATATAGAATTTATAATACTTCAGAATATTTAAAAACAATAAGAATTCGCTAACTTTATCTCTTCAAAAAATAGAAGAAGATTTATTACACATATCCGAAACTTATGATTTAACTTTAACGTGTCTCAGTTTTGAGATTCCATCATTTGGAAAATTTACAATTTACGAATGGATTAATTTCACACTTATTCATATGCAAAGACATATAAAGCAATTAAATGCTATTTTCCGAGCTGTAACAAGTCAGTGAGTTTATCCAGTATTTTTAAGCGCTAAAAACAATCATTTATATGAAATCAAAAGTTGGAGCAGTTTTATTATCAGGATTAGTTGCTGGTATATTGGATATTGTTACCCCTATTCTCATTTATGCAGTTATACTTCAAAAAACTACTGCAATTAAAATTTTACAATCTATTGCAAGTGGAGTTTTTAAACAAGATGCCTACTCAGGTGATCCAAAAATGGCAATTTACGGATTGATTTTTCATTTTATAATTGCTACTATCTTTGCTTTATTCTATTTTATAATTTATCCATTTATTCCGTTTTTAAAAACCAAACCCATAATCTCAGGATTTGCATATGGCATTTTTGTATGGATTGTAATGAACCTAATTGTTCTTCCAATTGTATTTCCCGTTTTACCAGCTAAAAATTTAGATTTCCCTTTATTATTATCCATTTTAATACATGTTTTTTGCATTGGACTTCCCATTGCTTTTATAACAAAAAAATACTATCCAAAAACATCAAACAACTGATTATCGAAGAAATCCCTATGAGATAAAACCTGTACTTTAAAAAAAAATAACTTAAAAAATTATTATCATGGCAACAAAAGATTTAAACATTGTATTGGTTCATGGTGCTTGGGGCGACGGCTCACATTGGCAGCATATTATTCCTGCTTTACATAAAGAAGGATACAAAGTTCGAAGTGTGCAAAACCCACTAACATCTCTCGATGATGATATCCAGAGAACAAAAGATTTAATCGATGCACAAGATGGTAAAGTACTATTAGTAGGTCATTCATATGGAGGTTCGGTAATAAGTGGCGCAGGACATCATGATAAAGTAGTAGGCTTAGTTTACATCGCAGCATTTGCACCTGATAAAGGTGAAAGTCTGGGAGGTATATTTGCACGCAGAGAGCAACCAGCGGGCGGAGCAAGCATATATCCAGATAGCAAAGGTTTTTTATGGATTAAATACGATGAATATCACAAAAGTTTCTGTCAAGATCTCAATGAAAATGAAACCTTAACCATGGCTTTGGCACAAAAACCAATTCATGGCAGCTGCTTTGGAGCAGAATCTGGCGAACCAGCATGGAAAACTAAACCAAGTTGGTATCAAGTGTCTAATAACGATCATATGATTCCTCCTGCCACTCAAATAGAAATGGCAAACAGAATGAATCCGAAGAAAATAATTCATTTAGATGCAAGCCATGCATCATTAGCATCACATCCAAAAGGAGTATTAGAGCTAATTCTGGAAGCAGCAAAAGCAGTATAATTTTATAACAGATTTTACTTAAAGTAAATAGTGAGCTGTTATAGAAATTTAGTTTAACACATAGCAACATAGCTCAAATAAAATGACCCAGAAGTTTCTAGAAACTCATCTTAGGTTATAATTTAAATTTTATGTTTCTATGTGTTATTTTTTTACACAGACAACAGGCTAAAACAAAATAATCATGTCGAATCAATTAACGATTAACAACAGCATCGAGATAAATGCTCCCGCATTAAAAGTATGGGATGCATTAACAAATCCAGAGAAAACAAAAGTTTATATGTTCGGTTGTGAAGCTTTATCCGACTGGAAAATTGGAAGCGAACTTCTTTGGCAAGCCAATTACGAAGGTCAAAACTTAGTTTTTGTAAAAGGACATATTGTAAACATCGAACCTAATAAAAAACTTATTTATTCTACTTTCGACCCAAATTCAACAATAGCAGATATACCAGAAAATTATCTGAATGTAACTTATGAATTGACCGAAAATAGCGGGAAAACAATTTTGAATGTTTCGCAAGGCGATTACTCTAAGGTAGCAGACGGTCAAAGGAGATATTGCGAGGCATTAAATAACGGAGAAGGATGGAATCCGATTTTGATAGAAATAAAAAAACTAGTAGAAACAAATTAAATGATACCATTATTTTTCGAAAACCAATCTGAATTTAGAGAATGGCTAATACAAAATCACCTACACGAAACCGAATTACTAGTAGGTTTTTATAAAATAAACACCAATAAACCGAGTATGACATGGTCGCAATCTGTAGATCAAGCACTTTGTTTTGGATGGATTGATGGTGTACGCAGATCGATAGACAAGGATAGTTATTCTATACGTTTTACACCCAGAAAAGCAACAAGTATCTGGAGTGCTATAAATATCAAAAAGGTCGAAGATTTAACCCAACTAGGATTAATGCAAGCCGCAGGAATTGCTAGTTTTAAATTACGAAAAGAAGATAAATCCAGAATATATACACACGAAATTCCCGAAGTACATTTTTCAGAAGAATTTGAGAAAATCTTTAAAGCCAATAAAAAAGCATGGGATTACTTTCAGGCCCTAGCTCCGTCTTATAAAAAAGTTTCTAAAAATTGGGTCATGAGTGCCAAACAAGAAATTACCCGAATAAAAAGACTTAATGAACTTATTCTTGATAGTGAAGCATTCAAGAATAAATGGAAATAGGAATTTAAAACAATAAGTCTTTAGCACAAATTCAGCTTGCTTTACCAATACCCAAATTAATTAAATGATAGATTAGTTTTTTTTAACAAAACTTTTAACTCTTAACGTATTGATAAATACCACTTAGGAAACTACTGTTTTGATTACCTTTAAAAAAAACTAATACTTATGAAAACTCAATCTTATAAGAATCATGTTCAGTACTACCCACCCCATCATTTTGTATATTATCCTGTACTACTAATTTTGCTCCTATTTAGCATTTACTTTTCGTTTACATCAGAAGAAAAACTAATTTGGATATTTATTAGTTTCATTTTTATAGTTTTATTTGGATTAGCATTTATGCTACGTCAGCATTATGCACTAACATTACAAAACCGAATAGTAAAATTAGAACTTCGATATCGGTATTTTGTCATAACAGGTAAAAGACTAGAAGAATTTGAAGAGCAATTAACCGATGAACAATTGTTTGCTTTACGATTTAGTCCAGATAATGAAATGGTTATACTTACCGAAAAAGCATTGAATGAAAATCTTTCTGGAAATTCTATAAAAAAATCAATCAACGATTGGAAAGGCGATTACGAAAGGGTTTAGATTATATTAAACTAAATAATTTTCAGAAATTAAAGTAATAACTCTTTTGATGAAGAAGATGATTCAAATATTTAAAAACTTGCATTTACAAAAAAATATAATCTTTTAAAAATCGAAACCTACAGCGATTTAAATACCAATGATAAACTGATAAAAATTGCCAGCGAAGAAATTAAAGAAGGTGATGTCATTAAAGAATAACTAGCTTTCTTTTTATAGATAACAGGAACTGTACGCAATCTTTAAATCCCGCATTTTAAAATCTGTTTTTAGAATGCAAATTAAATTTTGCCTTAAAGGGCGATACTTTATTTAGTATCGCCCTTTTTTTATATTTAAAAGTTTCGCAGAGATTCGCGAAAAAGCGCAAAGATTCACAAAGTTTCTCCCCAATCTTGTCATTTCGAGGAACGAGAAATCTTCACGAGTAACTCTACAAAGATTAAATTCTCATTTTTTGCCGTTCTGAGCACAATCGGAAACCCAAGCGATAACGAAATGCCGAAACAATCTTCCCAACTAACTCTACGAAAGTTGGATTCTCATTTTTTGTCATTTCGACACAGGAGAAATCTCCACTAGAAGCTCCGCATAGAAAATCGTCAATCTTTGTAGAGATACTCTCCAAGATTTACTTCGTCTATTCGCTATCGCTCGGGTCTCGTTCCTCGAAATGACATACTTTCTGTTATATTTTTTTAAAATTTTTAATCAAATGAAAGCTCTTAGAGTTTCTTTAGGAGCTATTGTGCTAGCTATCGAGACAGGACTAGAAATCTTGTGTCCATATAGAATAAACAAGTATAAATACGTGGTTGTTTATATTAGAAAATGGTGTTTAATGGAAATTAATTTGCTTTTTTTTTTAGAAAATAAAGCTATCAATAGTTTCTCGAAAAGGTATTTTTTAGAGAGATAATATTTGACATCATCGATTTAGATTCCCTACTCGAGTAAATGATAATTTATACAAATTTTCTCTATATTAGCTAAATAAATATTTACATTTAGTGACATAAAGCCAGTCTAAATTGATTAGATTGTAGCCATTTATGAGTGAATAAATTATGAATTAGAGATGATTTTCTAAACGTCTAAAATCAAATTATGTCAAATGAAATTATACTCAATGCAATAACACAAACACTTCGTACTTATTTAAGCTATGATGATTCTTTCATTGAATTTCTTCTAGAGAATCCAAATGTAGTGGACAAACAACGAATAGAAACGATTGAACATCTCGAAATTATTATCTATCCTAACGACCATAATCCGCCTCATTTCCACGTAAAATCAAAAGATTTAAAAATTGACGCTAAATTCTTAATTGAAACAGGCGAATTTTATAAAGGTAAAATTGATACGAAAGACATCAAAAAAATTAAAGCATTCTATCAAAGTCCAAAAGGAAAAATTTTAATGGAAATTATTTGGAAGAAATATCAAAATTAAACAGAATTAATAATTTTAATTTATAAATCAATTATGACCTAGGAAGATAACGAAATTTTTTAAATCTCTCAATAGAGCAAAAGAAAACAACTTTAAGCCTCCCCTACCACGAGTATCTCACTAATGAAACAATATCAACTTCATAATTCTTACTGCAATGATTAAATATACAAACACCGATTTTGAAGAGATTACTCAACAGCAAATTGATAAATCAAAAGAATATCATAAGGAAACTTATGAAAATGGAGAACTTAAATTAATTCAGAAATATTGGTTTAAAGGGAGAAAAGGAGAGATATCCTATAGTGGTGGAGAATATTATTTGTCACCAGATGAAAATCTTGATAATATAATTAATCAATATCTCCCAATAGGAATAAGTTGGTTCTTTTATTACAATAAAGAGACCAATGCTAATAATGATGAAAAATGGGAATATCAGTTTTTTTATAACGGTATTTTGGAAAGAAAAGGTATAGAAGTGTATAATAAAAATGGGCAACTTTTAGCTTCTTGTATTAAAGATTTAATAACGAATGAAATTGATGAAAAAAGAAAATATTTTTATGGAGATATAAATGTCTTTAAAAGAATAAATTCTAAATATGCATATTATACATTCAATTATGAAAATCATGAAATCGAAACAATATTTGTACATGATGAAGACTATAGACTAAATGAATTTTTAGTAAGTGATGAGATGAATATCTTCTCATGGAATAATCATCCGTATTATCATAATTTTACCCCCCTACTACCTACTGGTCTGAATATTTAATCCAACTCTACGAAATCTTCATATACCTGTCTCGTACTGAAAAAAGTTTGCATTTCTATTTACGCTTAGTCAAAAAACACTACTAAATCCTAGTAATAATAAAAAAAAAAATCCTGTAAAATGTCATCAGAAAGTCAATTAAAATTTAGAGGCAGGCAACTTTGGATCAATGATGCATTCTTGTTGCCATTTTATATTTTCCTTTTTGACCAACTTAAAAATGAAAATAAAGAATTTACTGATCTACAAAATGAGTTAGTTACAAATATTGATAATATATTAGAGTATACGTTTGGTTTTCTAAATTTTACTGAATTTATTTTTTCAGATGAAATGAAAGATATTGTAATCAATCATATTGAAAACATAATTACAAAAATAAATGAAGAAGATAATTATTTCTCATTAGAAAACTTAGAAACAATTTTATCACAGGTCAAAACATATCATCTTAAAAATTTAGATTATGAACCCTGTAAAAAAATAATTAATGATAGTTACGGAAATGATTTTTTCCTTGAAAAAAATAATAGCATAAAAGAATTCATTGAAATAAAATCATTACTTGAAAAAGCAATACCCGATTATTATAGATTACTTCTGAAAACACTAAATGATAAAAAATAAACAAAAACCCTCGACTTTTAAAATCGAGGGTTTTTAAAATATGCTAATTAAAACTTATTCTACACTCAAATAAGGATTTAAAGTTTCGGCTAATTCATTGAGCCAATAAAAGCTGTTTTCAAAATTGATCATTTCGTTCTGAAGATCTTGATTTTCTCTAATAGCACTTATAGCAAGAAGATAGTTTGCTTGCCTAATTACTTTAGCCATCTCTTTTGGTTCTATTACATGGCTAAAAAAATTCATAAGCCTTGTTTTGGCTTCTTCTGAAAGGTGGTTTGTGTTTGTACTCATAATGTCGTAATTTAAGAATATAAAAACCCTTGCATGTTAGTGTTTCTAACGCCTACGACAGCGCTTACAGTCGTTTCCGATACCGCACACATAATACAAGGGCAATTTATTTAGTTCTTAAGGTCGTAGTTTAAGAACCGCAAATATAAGAAAAACCCTTGTAATCAAAAGGACTTTCCACTTCAATAAAAAAGCAGTTAGTTTTGATATCGACTAAAAAGCAAAAAAAGAAACTTCTCCATTAATTCTAAGCATCATATAAAATGATTTATATTGGATTGTAATTAGTAAATTTGCTCCACATTATGATCGAAACAATTTTAACTGACTACATCAATTTCATAAGAGATTTTGAAGCTTTACTAAAAAATAAATATAAACAAGACATAAACCCATGTTCATTTTCTAGAACTTTTTTTGAAAGAAAAGGTACTATCAATGAAATTGAATATTGGTTTCACGGAGCTGGATGCACAGCCCAAAAAAATGGAGTGATTTATGCTTATGATATTGAAATCAATGAAATTCAATTTTCTCAATGGGGATTTTCAGAGTTTATTCGAACTCATCCTGATTATCAAAAATTAAATTATACTCCTGATTATATTGAATATCAATTATATCAACTTATAAATAGAGAGATATTAAGTTGGTTAGTTATAGAAGGAATAGAAGGAACTTCTTTTGGATGCGTATTTATGGAATATAGAGTTATTCAAGAACCACTTTGCGTCCATAAAATAATTTAATATGTGTAAAGTCATAATAAAAACTCCTCCCCTTATTATTTTCTGTTATAATCTTAATTAAATAATTTTGTCTTAACTTTGTTAGCAATGAACATTATTAAAATTTTATATCATGCAAGTAATAAACATCACAGCATACACAGAGGATGCTTCTCAAATTGAAGCTGTAAAAGCTTTTATGAAAGCATTAAAGATAAAATTCGAAATTGCAAATACAAAACCCTATAACTTATCTTCTGAGCAACAGGATATATTAGATAGTCAAATAAACTTAGACAAAAATCTTTACACGGACGCTGAATCACTTTATACTGATTTAAAAAAGAAGTATGAGCTATAAGATTATTGTTTCACCTATAGCTTCCAAAAATATTGAAGACGCAATTGAATATTATATTTTGAAAGCAAATAAAAAAGTAGCATTAGATTTTCTTAATGATTACAAAAAGACTATTAAATCTATACAAAGAAACCCTTTTTACCAATTTCACGATAATAATTATAGCTTTTTACCTTTTAAAAAATTTCCATATATAGCATTTTTTATTGTTGATGAACAATCAAAAACTGTATTTTTGAATGCAATTTTTCATACTTCTCAAAGTCCTGAAAAATATCCTAAAAAATAAATAGCACAGAAATTATCTTCGTGTACGCAAACAAAGTTGTTGTTTTTAATACACAGATTTAAACTATCTAACATCTTATCATAACGGACACGAAAAAAACCTCACGTTTTTATCGCCTAAACCTATTGAGATTATTTAACTTTCAATTCGTTTTTTTACTATTTCTAAAAGTTCTTCTTTCGTCATAAAAGTATTTAAGAAATCTTCTAGATTTCCTTCATTGGTAACTTCTCTAAAAAAGACTTCGTGATCGGTACCAAATAATGTAGGATTCTCTGGATTTGGATCTGATAAGCATATATAGTAATTATCAGGAAAGCCATAACTAGAAAAAAGGTAAATAAAATCTGGAGCAGGATCATTCGTTACCTTAGTTATTTCGCTTAGATCAATATCTTCATCTATAAACTCATCATTCCATTCCTCATAGTCTTCTGTACCTACTTTAAAAGGGGTAAAAGGCTGGCCTTCCCAAAACATCTGCCCATAGCCTTCAATAGTTAATCGATAATATTTTTCGATTATCTTATCATAAAAAGCTTTTGGGTCTTTTTTAAATAGTTCTTGATTTTCGTTAATAAACTCCGAAATTCCATAAATTGGCTCCGAATCCTCTGCTTTTTCCCATGGAGTATCAATTGGTCTTTTATAAAGAACAGTATCAAAAGTAATAGACAAAATATCGTTATTCGAAGACAATCCTTTTACTTTACTTATGTTCCCTCCTAGTTGTTGAATTCTATCTAAAATTTCTTTTTTCATTTATATCCTTTTTTACAGACTAATTCTGATAATTCATATTCAAAAGTGTTCTAATCAAAAATAAAGAATTATAATATTCAAAAAAATAAATTCCTCGTTTATTCTCTGTTTTTATTCGTTTATCAAAAGATATCGGTTTTGAATATTAATAAAACTTAAAATTTCATCTTTGATTTTGAATATATGTAGTCAACTACGTATATTTGCATATAAATTATTTTTTGACAGTATAAAATCAATAAAATGGAGACTAAATCAAATCACACTTTGCCCAATATAATCAAAACAGAATTAGTTAATGACAAAGATCAAATAGATCTGGCTTTCTTTATTCGCAGACAAGTTTTTGTAGAAGAACAGCATGTATCTGTAGAACGCGAATCGATGGATGACAACGAATCGGTTCATTATTTAGCTACTTACAATGAGTTACCGGCTGGTGCAGCCAGATACAGAAAAACAGAGAAAGGAACCAAAATAGAGCGCATTGCAGTATTAAAAAACTATAGAGGAAAAGGTATTGGAGAAGCGCTATTGCTTAAAATCTTAGATGATGTAAAATCAGAAGAAAAAATATACTTACATGCTCAGGTTGTTGCTCAACAATTTTATATAAAGAATGGTTTTAAAGTAACCGACAATTATTTTGTAGATGCAGGAATCGATCATGTTGAAATGGATTTCATTAAATAAAACTGATTTTCAGCCAAATACAAAGCCTTCAAAATAGCAATTTTTGAAGGCTTTTTTAATTAAAATAGAAGTAAATTTGGGAGCGAATTATTTCGTCGAAAATAAACCCGAAAATATATGTTATTTCTAATATTAAGTATTTTATGCAGTGTGAGTGTTGGTGTTTTATTTAAAATAGCTCGAAAATACAATACCAGCAATACACAAATTGTGGCTTACAATTATATTTTTGCGCTATTACTTTGTTACCTGTCATTCAGTCCAGATATTACAGCAATTACAGTTGCTGCTCCTTGGAATCTTTATATTGTAATTGGGATTTTATTGCCTTCTATATTTCTGTTTTTGGCACTTTCTATAAAACATATGGGAATTGTAAAAACAGATGCTGCACAGCGCCTTTCGTTATTTATCCCTATTCTAGCCGCCTGGTTATTATTTAAAGAAGATTTTAATATCCTTAAAATCATATCCCTTTTAATTGCCTTACCTGCCTTATTGCTTATCCTAAACAAACCCACTGATAAAACAACCAATAAATGGATTTATCCTGCAGTTGTATTGTTAGGTTTTGGAGTAATCGATATTCTTTTTAAGCAAATTGCAACCTATACCGATCTTCCCTACACTACTTCATTGTTTGCTATTTTTGCAATCTCATTGACTATAATGATTGCAGTTGTTATTTATGAAATCATTTTTAAGAAAGTAAAACTAACTGCAAATAATATCCTTTTTGGCGGATTGGTAGGTATTCTTAATTTTGGTAATATCCTCTTTTATCTAAAAGCACATAAAGAGTTTGCCGATAATCCATCGACTGTTTTTGCAGGAATGAACATGGGAGTCATCATTTTAGGAAGTCTTATTGGTATTTTAATCTTTAAAGAAAAACAATCCAAGATGAATTACCTTGGTCTTTTCTTAGCCTTAATAGCAATAGTTTTAATTGTAATTTCTCAAAATAGCAAATAATCTAATGGAAAGTTATTCCTTTGAACCTATAGCGTCACCAAATGCCACAATTTTAATTCTAGGAACCATGCCTGGAATAAAATCTTTGGAATTAGGGCAATACTATGGACATAAACAAAATAACTTTTGGAAATTAGTATTCAGCATTTTTAAAGAAGATGTAACGGATGATTACGAAACTAAAAAAGAAATTCTTTTAAAAAACAACATTGCTTTATGGGATGTTTTAAAATATTGCGACCGAGTTGGAAGTCTCGATAGCGCCATTAAAAATGAAATCACAAACGATTTTGAAGCATTCTTAAAAGAACATTCCCATATTAAAACCATCTTATTTAATGGACAAAAAGCGGCTGCATTTTTCAAGAAATACATTCCAGTAAGTGATGATTATAAACTAATTACCCTACCCTCTACAAGTCCTGCCAATGCCAGTAAATCATTTGAAATAAAACGTAAGGAATGGGAAGTTATTTTAGAATTACAACAGGATTAATTTCAATAAAAAACACAAAAAAATTAAATTCAAATCTAGAATACGCAACTAAATAATTTTGTTTATTTGCAACAACCATTTACTTTTTTGCATCACAACAAACATGACAGACTATTTCCTTGATAAAGAATACAAAGACATCACTTACAACAGAGATGATCTGAATTTCAAGGATTTTGAATGCTGTACTTTTAGCAATTGTAATTTCTCAGCCTGTACTTTCTTAGCCGTTACTTTTATCGATTGTATATTTAACAATTGTACTTTTAGCGAAGCCAAAATAAATTATGTTGCTTTTAGAACTGCTACTTTTAATGACTGCGAAATTAAAGATGTAAATTTTGCCATGTGTGATAAACTTATATTCGAAGTAAATTTTAATAATTGTGTTTTAGATTTTTCGAAGTTTTATACCTTAAAAATAAAAGGAACTTCCTTTACCGATTGCAGTTTGGTAGCTGTAGATTTTATGGCTAGCGATATCACAAATGTAGTTTTTGATAATTGCGACTTATACCGCGCCGAATTTGATAAAGCAATTGCAAACAAAACCGACTTTAAAACCAGTTACAATTATACCTTAGACCCGTCGAGAGTAAAACTAAAAAAAGCAATTTTTTCTTTAAAAGAAGTCAAAGGATTGCTTTTTAAACATGATATTATAGTTAATTAATATATTTACCTATCTAATATTCAAAACCATATTAAATCATGACCAACCAAGAACATACCATCCGAAATGCTAAAGCAAATGAATTTGAGGAAATCGGAAAATTAATGGTTCTGGTTTATTCGCAATTAGAAGGTTTTCCAAAAGAATCGGAACAGCCCAATTATTACAAAATGCTTGCTAACATTGGTGACTTAACTACCAATCCCGATACAGAACTTTTGGTTGCAGTTACTTCTGATGATAAGATAGTTGGTGGCGTAGTTTATTTTGGCGATATGCAATATTATGGTTCAGGAGGAATTGCAACCAAAGAAAAAAACACTTCGGGTTTTAGATTACTAGCTGTAAATCCGATGAACAGAGAACAAGGCATTGGCAAGCTCTTAATAAAGGATTGTATTGAAAAAGCAAAAGAAAAAAAACAGCAACAGTTGATTATCCATTCGACTATGGCAATGCAAACTGCATGGAAAATGTATGAAAGATTAGGTTTTAAAAGATCCGAAGATTTAGATTTCATGCAAGGAGAGCTTCCTGTTTTTGGATTTAGACTATTGCTTTAAACCTAAAAAAGCATTCCCTAAACACCTAATATGATTTAAATTACGAAATTATCTCGTTCTATAAATCACAATTCTTTACTATTCTACTTTTAGCTAAGTCAACATATTTTGCATTTAGCACACTCTAATTCTGTTTTTACAAACAATTATATTCGCATTATGTTAATTATATAACTATTTTTTAAAGTTATATAAAGCAAACCGTATATAAAATACTGACCTTTATCAATATGCTTTTAAGCATAACTCACACAAATCAATTATTTAAAATACAAACTAAAATAATTTGATTTTTAAAGGCAGCCAATCTTCAATTATAGGAATCTCTAAGAAGGGCATACTTTAGTATAAACACAAGATTTTTTTACATTTTTTATACTCAGGAAGAATATAAAATAATTTTCACCATTAAAAATATATTATGCCAACTTTATACTTTAAAAATACATTTACAGATATAGGTGATGTAACACTTTTTACTAAAAGGTTCTTCAAGGAAGTATTTATACCTCCTTACGAAACCAAAGAATTCTTTAGGCAATGTTATCTCATGGGATATAAATCGTTGCCGTTGGTGGCTGTTACAGGCTTTATAATGGGATTAGTACTCACATTACAAACAAGACCTACATTGGCTACTTTTGGAGCAGAATCATGGTTGCCTGGTATGGTTGCTTTATCATTAATTCGAGAAATTGCTCCCGTAATTACAGCATTGATTTGTGCTGGGAAAATTTCATCAGGAATTGGAGCCGAACTAGGTTCTATGAAAGTAACAGAACAAATAGATGCGATGGAAGTTGCTGCCATAAATCCCTTTAAATATTTAGTAGTTACACGCATTTTGGCGACAACGCTAATGGTTCCGATTTTAGTGATTTTTGCAGATGCAATCGGAATATTAGGTGGTTATGTCGGAATAACAATTCATAGTGATGTAAATGCATACCGATACATCTCACAAGTTTTTGAATCATTAGACTTTATAGATATCATTCCTGCTACTATCAAAACTTTTTTCTTTGGTTTTTTTATAGGAATGATAGGCTGTTATAAAGGTTTTAATGCTTCAAATGGTACCGAGAGCGTTGGTAAAGCAGCAAATTCGGCTGTAGTAACCGCCTCATTAACCATTTTTATTTTAGATATGCTCGCAGTACAAATCACAGATTTATTCTTTTAGTATGAAAACCGAACAAGAAAATATAGCAAAAAAAACTACTCCTAATAAACGAACTCCCGTAATCGAGATTAAAGACTTGCATAAGTCTTTTGGCGATAATGATGTTTTAAAAGGGGTAAATCTCACTGTAAACAAAGGGGAAGACTTAGTAATTTTAGGAAGATCTGGCGAAGGAAAATCTATTACAATAAAATGTATTGTAGGATTGGTAATTCCAGATAAAGGAAATATAAGTGTTTTAGGAGAGGAAATAATTGGATTAAAAAGAAGTGAACTAAATAAAATAAGAATCAAAATTGGGTTTCTTTTTCAAAGTGGCGCTTTATATGATTCAATGTCGGTAAGAGAAAATTTAGAATTCACATTAAAGCGACATTCTAAAGAATTAACAGCTCAGGAAATTGAATCCCAAGTTATGGATGTCCTTGATAGTGTGGGTTTGGAAGATGCTGTAGATAAGATGCCCTCAGAATTATCTGGCGGTATGCGAAAACGAATTGGTCTTGCCCGTACATTAATTCTAAAACCAGAAATTATTTTATATGATGAACCTACTACCGGACTAGACACAATTACATCAAAAGAAATAAGCGAACTAATATTAGATATCAAAAAGAAACGCAAAACAACATCTATAATCATCACACACGATATGTCTTGTGCCAAATTAACGGCCGATCGGGTTATGATATTAAAAGATGGCGTAATACATGCCGAAGGAAAATACGAAGAATTAGAAAAAAGTGAAGATGAATGGGTAAGATCATTTTTTATATAAACATTTAACAATAAGAAATTATGAATAAGGAATCTGGATTTAAATGGAAACTAGGAATGTTTGTAACAATAGGTTTAATCCTTTTTATGCTAACCATTTATTTTATTGGAAAACAACAAAATTTATTTGGTTCGACATTCCATATAACATCGACTTTTAAAACCGTAAGTGGTTTACAAGTAGGTAATAATGTGCGTTTCTCAGGAATTAATATAGGTACTGTTGAAGACATACAATTAATAAATGATTCGTCAGTAGTAGTAAAACTGATTATCAAAGATGAAGTCAGACAATTTATAAAAACAGACGCCAGAGCCAGTATTGGTTCTGAGGGATTAATGGGAGACAAAGTACTAACTATTTCTCCAGGTAATAAATCTAACAGAATTATTGCTGATGATGGAAAAATAGCCTCTATAGATGCCATCGAAATGGATGACATTATGAAAAGTGTAAAGAAAAGTGTAGATAATGCAGGAATAATATCCGAGGAGCTTGCCGTATTTACTCATAATATGAATAATGGAGATGGTGCATTATCAAGATTAATGACCGATCCTAAGCTTGCAAACACATTAACTAAAACAATTACCAATCTTGAAAGTGGCACGCAGGGATTTAGCCAAAACATGGAAGCAGCCAAAAGTAATTTCCTGTTTAGAGGATATTTCAAAAAAAAGGAAAAGGAAAAAGAAGAAGCGGATAAAAAAGCTAAGGATGAACATGAAAAATTAGAGAAGGAAAAAGAAAAAGCCAAAGAAAAAGATAAAAAAGAGGAAGCCCCGAAGGAAAAAGACAACGTAAAAAAATAATATAGGAAACATTTCTACTTTGGCTTCAAATAAAATTATTAGTTCTAAAAACAGTCATAATAATTAGTATCAAAAGATAATATCATGAAACTACATTCAACCGAAACTTTTTGGCCAATCAAAAATGCTATGGATACAAGTTATCCCTCTTTGAATGCTGATATCACCACACCAATTTTAATTATCGGCGGCGGAATTACTGGAGCATTAATAGCCTATAAATTGATAACCGAAGGGAAAAAAGTAACTCTTGTAGACAAACGTGATATCTGTAATGGCAGTACAGCTGCAAGCACTGCATTATTGCAATATGAAATTGATATTTCTTTGCATCAACTAATAGAAAAAAGAGGTTTTGATTGTGCAGTATCTAGTTATAAGAATTGTGAAAAAGCAATCTTTGACCTCAAAAAAATAATAGATTCAATAAAAAGTGATTGCCAATTTGAATTTAAAAAAAGCGTTTATTTTTGTTCTGTAAAAAAAGATATTCCGTTTTTAGAAAGAGAATTTAAAGCGCGTAAAGAAAACGGTTTTAAAATAAAATGGTTAGATGAAATTGAATTAAAAAAACAAGGGATAAATGGTTTTGTAGCAATAGAATCTGAGTCGGGAGCCGTAATGGATCCCTATAAACTGGCTTATGATCTTTTAAAATATTGCACACAAAAAGGAATGCAAATATATGACCGCACAAATATCATAGCATTTAAACAGCAAAACGGAAAAACACTTGCCATAACAGAAGATAAGTTCACAATTACAACCGAAAATAGTATTCATTGTAGTGGTTATGAAAGTACCCAAACACTTACTGAAAAAGTAGTAGATTTAAAAAGTACATATGCATTGGCTTCAGAGAGTTTTACAAAAGTCCCAGAAGTATTTAAGAATGCTATTTATTGGAATACATCAGAACCCTATTTGTATTTTCGAGCAACATCCGATAATAGAATAATAATGGGTGGCGGAGATGAAGAATTCCACAACCCCGAAAAACGGGATAAACTATTACCAAGAAAAGAAAGCTACCTTTTAAAGCAATTTAAAAAATGCTTTCCGGATATAAAATTTAAACTTGATTATTCATGGGCTGGTACCTTTGGAGAAACTCAGGATGCACTGCCCTATTTTGGCAAACCTGATTCTCAAAAAAAAGAACATTACGTTTTAGGCTTTGGCGGAAATGGAATTACTTTTAGTGTAATGGCTATGAATTCTATTATTGCCTCATTAAACGGCACTCCTCACCAAGATTTAGAGTATTATAAATTTAATAGATAATTTTTAATGTCGTAACAAATCCAGAATCATCAAATATAAGCCCAATATAAAACTCTAAAAACGCTTATTTAACTAAATTGATTCCTTGGTAAGCAAAAATAATTATATGTCTTTTAAAAAGATTTAAATGAGATCTTGTTTTTTATAACTCCACTAGCTTAGGATAGATCTTTCGTTCTCGCAAAGTAGCAGAGACACAAAGGCTTTGTTTAAACACAAAACAACCATAATTTTACCGCAAAGAGCGCAAAGCCTATTAATTAAACTTTGCGAACCTTTGTGTTTTTATTCTTGGTGTACTTTGCGGTATTT
>NZ_JAJMOZ010000008.1:0-227117 GCF_020991525.1 Flavobacterium sp. EDS | reverse complement strand
GTTCGAAACTTTTTGGTTGACAAAAAAAATACCGCAAAGACCACAGTCCCGATAGCTATCGGGATACGCAAAGGTTCGCAAAGTTTAATGGCTTTGCGAACCTTTGCGGTTTTTTATCTTTGCGCTCTTTGCGGTAAAATTATGGTTGTTTTTTGTTTGAAAAGGCTTTTGTATCTCTGCGACTTCTTGAGAACGAAAGATTAATACCAAAGGCTATGGGGAGTATTAGACTCTATTTTTATCAATTTGTTCAAAAAACGAATCCTTATAAGTAGCTCCAATGGGTAATTCTTTTTCATTGATGAAAACTGAAAAGCTATCTGTTGATTCGATTTGTTTAAGAGAAATTACATATGATTTATGTATCTGGATAAAATTATTTCCTGGCAATGATTCTATTATATTTTTTAAAGATGAATGCGTGATAAGTTGTTGTTTTGCGGTATGAATGCAAACATAGTTCTGTAGGCTTTCTATATATAAAACATCATCTAAAAATAACTTATGAAATTTATTTTTACCGTCAGTTTTTATAAAAATAAAATCAGAAGAGTTATTGTTTGAGGTTTCTGTTTTCGAATTGGAATTTAATTTAGAAACTGCTTGATAAAAACGTTCAAAAGCAATAGGTTTCAATAAGTAATCAACGGCATTCAGTTCAAATCCTTCTAAAGCAAAATCTGGATATGCAGTTGTGAAAATAACTTTTATATCTTTTGAAATTATTTTTGAAATCTGTAAGCCGGTTAATTGAGGCATTTGTATGTCTAAAAAAACAACATCAACTGCTTGTGTGTTTAAAAATTCTAATGCTTTTAATGAGTCATTAAAAACAGCAGTTTTTTCAAGAAAATGAACTTTACTAATGTAATTTTCCAGAATACGTGTTGCTGGTGGTTCATCATCAACAATTATGCATTTAAAAGCCATAAATTATTTTTTTAGAGGTATTTTTAAGTAGGTTTTAAAGGTATTATTTTCTTCAGTTTTTTCAAGTATAAATTTACTTTTATACATGTATTCTAATCTTTTTGTTAAGTTATCAAAACCTATTCCGGTAGAAGAATAATTCTCGCCTTCAACGATATGATTAAAAGTTAATATCTCTAAAAAGTCTTCTTTTATTTTGATCGTAATAGCGGCTTTTTCTTGCTCGGTATTGAATTTTCCATGTTTAAAAACATTCTCTACAAAATGAATTAAGGCTGATGAAAGAATTTTTTCATTTGAATAATTTCCTTCAATAGTAAAATCTAAATACAGTTGATCTTCAAATCGTTTTTTCTGTAAATGTATATAGTTCTGAATGAATTGAATTTCTTTGGATAGTATTGCTTCATCTTTGTCAGTTTCTGTAATAACATAGCGAAGTAAATCGGAAAGTACTAAAACATCTGAAGCCATTTCGTCATCTTTTAAAATCAGCTGACTGTAAAAAGAATTCAACGTATTAAATAAAAAATGAGGACTCACCTGAGCTTTTAATATTTGAAATTCTGCTTTTTTGTTTTCTAAAAGCAATTCCTGATTTTGCTGTTGTGCACTTTGAAACTGCCAAAATGAATAGCTTAAGGCGCTAAAGATAACAGCAGGTAATCCAAAAAAGAAATTATCACGTATATAAAAACTCCATTCTAAATCCCCAATAGCATAGTTATGCACTCCAATAATATTAAACATAATCACTTCTTGAAAAACATATCTGACTCCAGCAAAAAGGGTTAGTGAAAACGGAATGCTTAAAAAATAAAAATGGATTTTCCTTTTATTCAAAAACCAATCACAAACCGTATAAAAATTGACTATATAAACTACAAAAACAGAAAGAAAAAAAGTCGATGTAATCCAGAAATAAAGTTTGGTTCGCTCAACCATTATAACTTTATTATTAATTCCATAATCCCAAAGACAATAGGTTAGGAACAATCCAAAGAAAAGAATTACATGGTAGTAAAATGGTATTTTAAGTTTCATAAATGATAGTTATAAGTTCAAAAATACAATTATGAATTTTAATGGAAATGATGTTTATATGAAATATTGTTTTTTAATGACGAACCTTGAAAAACTTTATATGAACATTTTTAAAGCAGAATATCGGCTGTTGGTCAAGTGGAACTTAGTGTTCATCAAAACCAATAAAAATGCTTCAAACCTGCTTGTACATTTGCAATGAATTTAAATACAAAATCATCATGAAAAAAATTATTTTATTACTAGCTCTTATTACGTTTAACCTATCTTCTGCTCAAGCAAAAAAGAAACAAATATTACTGATTGGAACTTTTCATTTTGCAAATCCTGGAAATGACATTGCTAAAACAAAAACGTTTAATGTTATGTCTGAAAAAAGTCAAAAAGAGCTTGAAATTATTAGTGACAAAATCAAGAAATTTGGACCAGATAAAATTTTTGTTGAATGGAAATTTACCAAACAAACCGAATTAGATAAGTTTTACAATAAGAACACAGATAGTCTTTTTAAAAAAGACGCAAACGAAATTACGCAACTGGCACTTCGTACTGCTAAAAAACTAAATCATAAAAAATTATACGGAATTGATTATCGTAACCGCTTTTCTTATGACAGTTTAATGATAAGTATGGATAAAGCTAATCAAAAGAATTTAAAGGAAAGGACTGCGGAATTGATGAAAAAATTTGAGAATGATCAAAATGAAAGAATCTCAAGAAGTACTTTAACTGAACTTATATTATACTACAATGAAAATGAAGCTGATAAAGATAATTTACAATGGTACTTTGAAGTAGCAAATAGAACTGGAAATCCAGATGATTTTACAGGTGCTTCTTTAGTCGCAAACTGGTATAAACGAAACTTGTATATGTATTCTTTAGTCCAAAAGCTAACTGAAAGCAAAGATGATAAAATAATGGTTTTAGTAGGTGCTGGTCATGCTGCAATGTTCAGACAGTTTATTGAAAAGGATCCGACATTTGAGCTTGTTGAATTATCAACTGTTCTGAAATAATTAATTTAATCTATAAGTTGTAATGATTCTATAATAAACGTAAAGTTTGCAAGGCTATGGTTTTGTGAATTTTGCGTTTTAATCATAAAACTAGATTAAAGTTTTAGTGCATCTTGCGATTGAAAAAAAAACATTTCAATATGGATTTTACGCAACGTTAGTTGTTGCAGTGTGTATCTATGATGTATGTGGCTTTATTTATAAAACAAAAAATCCTTCCAATATTATCGGAAGGATTTTCTATATAATTGATTTCTTATTTGATTAAGAAAGTGCAGCTTTAACTTGGTCAGCAGCTTCTTGAAATTCTACAGCTGATAAAATTGGCATTCCAGAGTTATCAATTAATTCTTTTGCAATAGCAGCATTTGTACCTTGTAGACGAACAATGATTGGCACTTTAATAGCGTCTCCCATGTTTTTGTAAGCGTCTACAACTCCTTGAGCAACACGGTCACAACGAACGATTCCTCCGAAGATGTTGATTAGTATAGCTTTTACATTTGGATCTTTTAAAATGATACGGAAAGCAGTTTCAACACGTTTAGCGTCAGCAGTACCACCTACGTCAAGGAAGTTTGCAGGTTCGAAACCAGCATACTTAATTAAATCCATAGTTGCCATTGCTAATCCTGCTCCATTTACCATACATCCTACAGTACCGTCAAGATCTACGTAGTTTAAACCTACTTCTTTTGCTTCAACTTCGATTGGGTTCTCCTCACGAATATCACGCATTTCAGCATATTTTGGTTGTCTGTATAGTGCATTATCATCGATGTTAACTTTAGCATCAACTGCTAAAATTTTATTATCTGAAGTTTTTAATACTGGGTTGATTTCAAACATAGAAGCATCAGAACCAATATATGCATTGTATAATGAGTCAATGAATTTAACCATTTCTTTAAAAGCATTTCCAGAAAGACCTAAGTTAAAGGCAATTCTTCTTGCTTGAAAACCTTGTAATCCTACAGATGGATCAACTTCTTCCGTAAAGATTAAGTGTGGAGTGTGTTCAGCAACTTCTTCGATATCCATACCACCTTCAGTAGAATACATGATCATGTTACGACCTGTACCTCTATTCAATAAAACAGAAACGTAAAATTCAGAAGTTTCACTTTCACCAGGATAGTAAACATCTTCAGCAACTAAAATTTTATTTACTTTTTTACCCTCAGCAGAAGTTTGAGGAGTAATCAATTGCATTCCGATGATTTGTTCAGCTATTTCTTCAACTTGTTGTAAGTTTTTAGCCAACTTAACTCCACCACCTTTTCCACGTCCACCTGCGTGAATTTGTGCTTTAATAACGTGCCATCCTGTACCAGTCTCAGCAGTTAATTGTTTTGCAGCAGCCACAGCTTCAACCGCATTATTAGCCACAATTCCGCGTTGAATGCGTACTCCGTAACTAGCTAAAATTTCTTTTCCTTGATATTCGTGTATGTTCATAATATAGAATTTGTCTGGTTCTGAATTAATTTCAGAATAAAAGTGGGACAAAAATAGCAAAAATCAACTTTAAAAAGAAATCTTTTTGGAATAAAAAGCAAGACTTATTTTGCTTTACGATTTCTTTAATATTAATTAGATTTTTGAGTTAAATAATTGTGTAAGGAATGTTAATTTAAAGACACTATATCGTTTGAGATTTAACATAAAATAATGTGTATTTTGAGGTATAATTGGGATTTTGCTTCTAAAAATGAAATTTGAAATATGATTTTGGCAATTCGGGGTGGGTTAAATAATGTTATTGACAATTTAGGATTGTTTTTCTAATATTACTATAAAAATGTAAGCGATACGCTTTATTCGATACATTATGTTTAATGGAATCTTTATTTTTGTAAAAAAAATATCAAGAATGAAAGTTAAAGAACAAGGGCTATATCTGCCCGAATTTGAACACGACAATTGTGGTGCAGGATTTATTTGTAATTTGAATGGTATTAAGTCTAACGACATCATTCATAAAGCATTGGATATCTTAATAAAATTGGAACATCGTGGTGCAGTTAGTTCTGATGGAAGAACTGGAGACGGTGCTGGAATTTTATTTGATATCCCACATGATTTTTTTAAGAAAGTTTGTGATTTTGAAATCCCTGAAACACGAGAGTATGGAGTAGGAATGGTTTTTTTACCTAAAAGTAAAAACCAAGTTGCATTTTGTATTAATGCATTCGAAACAACCATAAAAGAACAGAACCTTACTATTCTTGGCTGGAGAGACGTCCCAGTTGATGTAAATAGTTTAGGTGAAATTGCAGCAGAAAAAGAACCGACTGTTAAGCAGGTTTTTGTTGGCAAAAACGGACAGAATCTAACAGAACAACAATTTAACGCTAAGTTATTTGCAGCAAGAAAAATAGCAGAACATGCTGTCAGAAATTCTAAAACTTCTGAGAGTCATATGTTTTATTTCTCTAGTTTATCTACAACAACAATTATATATAAAGGTTTGTTGATGCCAGAAGATATTAGTGGTTATTTTATCGATTTAAAAGATACCGATTTAGTAACACGTCTGGCGTTAGTACATCAACGTTTCTCTACAAATACATTCCCTTCTTGGGAGTTGGCTCAGCCATTTAGATATATGTGTCACAATGGAGAAATCAATACACTTCGCGGTAACATTAGCAGAATGAGAGCTCGTGAAGAATTGATGCAAAGTGATATTTTTGGGGATGATATTAAAAGGTTATTCCCTATTATATTAGAAGGAAAATCAGATTCTGCTTCTATGGATATGGTGGTTGAATTACTGTTAATGACAGGAAGATCACTGCCAGAAGCAATGATGATGGTTGTGCCTGAAGCTTGGGAGAAACACCAAACAATGTCAGAAGATAAAAAAGCATTTTATGAATATAATGCTTGCATCATGGAGCCTTGGGATGGACCAGCTTCAATTCCGTTTACGGATGGAAATGTAATTGGTGCTTTACTTGATAGAAATGGATTACGACCTTCTCGTTATACATTAACAAAAAGTGGTTTCGTGATCATGTCATCAGAGATTGGAGTCCTTGATGTTAACCCTGAAGATGTAATACAACACGGTCGTTTAGAGCCAGGGAAAATGTTCTTGGTAGATATGAATGAAGGACGTATTATTGAAGATGATGAGATTAAAAACTCTATAGCAACAAAAAGACCTTATAAAGAATGGCTTAATGAAAATTTATTGCCATTAGCAAAGGTACCATATACTAATAATCCAACTCCTGTAGAGAGTATTGATTTTGAAACAAGACAACGATTATTTGGTTATACAATCGAAGATTTAAAAACAATAATTAATCCAATGGGATCTCAGGGTGCCGAAGCGATTAGTTCAATGGGTAATGATACACCATTGGCTGTATTGTCAGAGCAACCACAATTATTGTATAATTACTTTAAACAATTATTTGCACAAGTAACTAATCCACCTTTAGATGGTATACGTGAAGAAATTATCACAGATATTAGTTTAGCGGTAGGGGGAGATTTTAATATTTTTGAAATTGAATCAAAACAATGCAAAAAATTAAAAATCCAAAATCCAGTTATCTCTAAAGAGGATTTAGATAAAATTAAAAATATAGATCACGCAGATTTCAAAACAGCAACTATTTCTACTTTATATAAAATAGAGAAAGGGGTAAATGGATTAGAGCGTGCTTTAGAAAAATGTGTTCAGGCAACTTACAAAGCCGTAAACGAAGGACATAATATCATTATACTTTCAGATAGAGGAGTAAGCAAAGAATTAGCACCAATACCAATGTTGTTGGCTTGTTCGTATGTTCATCATTCATTGAATATTTTGCAGGTTCGTTCTAAATTCGGAATTATAATCGAATCGGCAGAACCTCGTGAACCACATCATTTTGCATTATTATTTGGTTACGGTGCTAGTGCTATTAATCCTTATATGGTAAATGAAATTATTCATAATCAGGTTGAGCAAGGTTTTATTACAGGAGTAAAAGCCGATTATGCCATTGCAAATTATAATAAAGCTATTGCAAAAGGTATTCTTAAGATTATGAATAAAATAGGTATCTCTACATTACATTCGTATAGAGCAGCACAAATTTTTGAAATCTTAGGATTAAACAAAACTTTTTCAACTAAATATTTTCCATACACACCGTCTCGAATTGAAGGAATCGGTTTGATGGAAATTGAAAAAGAAGTTAAGAAAAGATACCAAAAAGCATTTCCAAATTCTAAGATTGCCAATTTATTGCCATTAGAAATTGGAGGTATTTACAGATGGAGAAGATCAGGTGAAAAACACATGTTCAATCCAACTACAATTGCCAAGTTACAACAAGCAGTTCGTCTAAACAGCCCAGAGAGTTATAAAGAGTACTCTAATATGGTCAATGAGCAAAGCTCAAACCTTATGACAATTAGAGGGTTGTTTGAATTCAATAATTTAGATCCGATTTCTATTGATGAAGTAGAACCTTGGACTGAGATTGTGAAAAAATTCAAAACAGGAGCAATGTCTTATGGATCTATCAGTAGAGAAGCACATGAGAATTTAGCAATTGCTATGAATAGAATTGGAGGAAAAAGTAATTCAGGAGAAGGAGGAGAAGATCCTAAACGTTTCCAGAAAGAAATTAATGGAGATTCTAGAAATAGTGCTATCAAGCAAGTTGCTTCAGGAAGATTTGGCGTTTCGATTAATTACTTGACAAATGCCAAAGAGATTCAAATAAAAATGGCTCAAGGTGCAAAACCTGGAGAAGGAGGACAATTACCAGGTGAAAAAGTTGTGCCTTGGATTGCTGAAACTAGAAATTCAACACCATATGTAGGGCTTATTTCTCCACCACCTCACCATGATATTTATTCTATTGAAGATTTATCACAATTAATTTTCGATTTAAAAAATGCCAATCGTGAAGCGCGTGTAAACGTAAAATTAGTTTCAGAAGTTGGAGTAGGGACAATCGCTGCTGGTGTTGCCAAAGCAAAAGCAGATGTGATTTTGATTTCTGGTTATGATGGAGGAACAGGAGCTGCACCACTAACATCATTGCAACATACAGGTATTCCTTGGGAACTTGGTTTGGCGGAAGCACAGCAAACTTTAATCTTAAATGATTTAAGAAGCCGTGTGGTTTTAGAATGTGATGGTCAGTTAAAAACAGGTCGTGATGTCGCTATAGCAGCTTTATTAGGAGCAGAAGAATTTGGTTTTGCAACTGCGCCGCTTGTAGCTTCAGGTTGTATCATGATGAGAGCTTGTCACTTAAATACATGTCCAGTTGGTATTGCTACACAGGATCCAGAATTAAGAAAAAATTTCAAAGGAACACCAGAGCATGTAATTAACTTCATGTATTTTATTGCAGAGGAGTTAAGAGAAATCATGGCACAATTAGGATTCAGAACTTTAAAAGAAATGGTAGGACAATCACAGAAATTAAATGTGAACAAAGCTATCAAACATTATAAAGCAAATGGATTAGACTTGTCTTCGATTCTTTACAAACCAGAAAAAGCAAAAACAGTTCCGAATCACAATACAACTACACAAGATCACGCTTTAGAAAACGTATTGGATTTTGCAATTATAAAAGAAGCAATTCCTTCTATTTATAGAAAAGAAAAAACAAGAGTTAATTTCAAGATTAAGAATACAGACCGTTCAGTGGGTGCAATTTTAAGTAATGAAATTTCAAAAATATATGGTGCACAAGGATTACCTGAGGATACAATATTAGTTGATTTTGAAGGTTCAGCAGGACAAAGTTTTGGAGCATTTGCTACAAATGGATTGTCATTTAAAATTCACGGAAACTGTAATGACTATTTAGGAAAAGGGCTTTCAGGAGGAAAACTGATTATTAAAGTTCCACCAACAGCAACTTTCAAGCCTGAGGAGAATATTATTATTGGTAACGTTGCTCTCTATGGAGCTATTACTGGTGAAGCATACATTAATGGTATGGCGGGAGAACGTTTCTGTGTGAGAAATTCTGGAGCAACAGCCGTTGTAGAGGGAATTGGGGATCATGGTTGCGAATATATGACCGGAGGAACTGTTGTTATTTTAGGTAAAACCGGAAGAAATTTTGCTGCGGGTATGAGCGGTGGTGTTGCTTACGTTTATGACAAGAATAGAAAATTCGATTCGACATTATGCAATATGGAAATGGTTGCATTTGATCCATTAGAAGAAGATGATTTTATCAAGCTAAGACGTTTAATCAAGAACCATTCGTTATACACAAATAGCCCATTGGCAAAAAGACTTTTGGCAGACTGGGAAAATGAACAGGAACATTTCATCAAAGTAATGCCAACAGATTATAAAAAGGCATTACAAAGAATAGCAGAGGAAAAGCAAATCGAAGAATTAATAGCTGATTAAAAGGTTCTGAGTTACAAAGGTGCAGAGGTACTAAGTTTGAGTTTTTCAACTCACTTCTCACAACTAAATTTAATAAAAATATCATGGGTAAGATAGGTGGATTTAAAGAATATAATAGAGCAGACGAAAGTAATATTGCTGTTAAGGAGCGTATATCAAACTATAATGAGTTTACGATAACCTTAGAAAAAGATAAGATTAAAGAACAAGGTTCAAGATGTATGGATTGTGGTATTCCGTTTTGTCACAGTGCATGTCCGTTAGGGAATTTAATTCCAGATTTTAATGACATGGTACATCAGGAAGAATGGGAGAGTGCATTAAAAATTTTGCAATCAACAAATAACTTTCCAGAATTTACAGGTCGTTTATGTCCGGCACCATGTGAGAAATCATGCGTGTTAGGAATTATCAAAGAACCAGTTGCGATTGAAAATATCGAAAAAAATATTATCGAAAGAGGTTTTGCAGAAGGTTGGATTAAGCCACAACCTCCAAAAAAGAGAACAGGAAAAACTGTTGCTGTTATTGGTTCAGGTCCTGCAGGTTTGGCAGCGGCACAACAATTAAACAGAGCAGGACATACGGTTACTGTTTTTGAAAGAGACAATGCAATAGGCGGATTATTGCGTTATGGAATTCCTAATTTTAAATTAGAAAAAGGAATTATCGACAGACGTGTAGTAATATTAGAAGCTGAAGGAATTGTTTTTAAAACCAATGTAAATGTTGGGGTAAATTATAGTATCGAAGAACTAAATGCATTTGATTCGATTGTTTTATGTGGAGGAGCAACTGAAAGAAGAAGCTTGCCAACAAAAGGAATCGAAAGCAAAGGAGTTGTGCAGGCAATGGATTTCTTAACGCAACAAACAAAGGTTTTATTTGGAGAAGAAATTCCAAACCAAATAAAAGCTACAGGCAAAGATGTTATTGTTATTGGAGGGGGAGATACAGGATCAGATTGTATCGGGACTTCAAACAGACACGGAGCAAAATCGGTTACTAATTTTGAGATTTTACCTAAACCGCCAGTTGGAAGAAGCGAATCTACGCCTTGGCCATTTTGGCCGTTGCAACTTAAAACATCGTCTTCTCATGAAGAAGGTTGTGATAGAAACTGGTTAATTAATACCAAAGAGTTTCTTGCAAACGAAAAAGGAGAATTAGTAGGTTTGAAAACTGTTGAAGTAGCTTGGAAAATGACAGCAGGACAACGACCAGAACTTATAGAAAAAGAAGGTTCAGAGAAAATATGGCCTTGTGATCTTGCATTATTAGCGCTTGGATTTACAGGACCAGAAAAAACATTAAGCGATCAATTAGGTTTACAGTTGGATATGAGAAGCAATTACAAAGCGACAAATTATCAAACTAATGTGCCACATATTTTTACAGCTGGTGATATGCGCAGAGGACAATCCTTAATTGTTTGGGCAATTTCAGAAGGCCGTGAGGCAGCAAGAGAAGTAGATTTATATTTAATGGGATCTACAAATTTACCAACAAAAGGAAGCGGGGACTTACCAAGTCTATAAACCAACAAACAACACAACGAAAAGAAACCCTTGAATAATAGCATTCAAGGGTTTCTGCTTTTAGTTTATAAGGCACTAATTCACTACTATTTAAGGGATTTTTTATAAAAAAAAGATAGTAACTTAGTATCTTAGAACCTTAGCAAGTAAAAGGGTTTTAAATAAATTTAAAATAACGCATAAATTGTTTGATTTTAAACAAATTGTTATAATTTGTTATTATTTTACATTTTATTGGTGGATATACAAAAGAGTAATAAATTTGTCAAAAATAGTTTAACAATGCAATCAAAAGATTTACTGCAATTAGCAGACCAATTTGGAAGTCCATTATATGTGTATGATGCTGAAAAAATCCAATCACAATACAACAGGTTAACTAAAGCGTTCTCTAAAGTAGAACATCTTAGAATTAACTATGCCATGAAGGCTTTGTCAAATGTTGCCATACTTCAGTTGTTAAAGGATATGGGGTCTGGATTAGACACAGTATCTATTCAAGAAGTATTATTAGGACTTCATGCTGGATACGAGCCTGAAAGAATTTTTTATACACCAAATGGAGTTTCTTTAGAAGAAATTGAAGAAGTTGCTGCAATGGGTGTACAAATAAACATTGACAATTTATCTATTCTGGAGCAATTCGGAACTAAATATCCAAATACACCAGTTTGTATTCGTATTAATCCGCATGTAATGGCAGGAGGAAATGCAAATATTTCTGTAGGACATATTGATAGTAAATTCGGAATTTCGGTACATCAAATACCGCATTTATTGCGAATTGTTGAAAATACAAAAATGAGCATTGTGGGAATTCACATGCACACAGGATCTGATATTTTGGATATCGAAGTATTCTTGTATGCTGCAGAAATCTTATTCGATACAGCTAAAAACTTCAAAAATTTAGAGTTTTTGGATTTTGGAAGCGGTTTTAAAGTACCATACAAAAAAGATGATATCGAAACAGATATTGAAGAATTAGGTAAGAAATTATCAAAAAGATTCAACTCTTTCTGTGCAGAATATGGTAAAGATTTAACCTTGATTTTCGAACCAGGTAAATTTTTAGTGAGTGAAGCAGGATTCTTTTTAGCAAAAGTAAATGTTGTAAAACAAACAACATCAACTGTTTTTGCTGGAATCGATAGTGGTTTTAATCACTTAATTCGTCCAATGTTATATGGTTCTTCTCATCATATCGAAAACATCTCAAATCCAAAAGGGAAAGAGCGTTTTTATTCAGTAGTAGGATACATTTGTGAAACAGATACGTTTGCTAACAACCGTAGAATCGCACAAATTACCGAAGGTGATATTTTATCTTTTAGAAATGCAGGAGCATATTGTTTCTCAATGGCTTCAAACTACAATTCAAGATACAAACCAGCCGAAGTTTTATGGATGAATGGTCAAGGAATATTAATTCGCCAAGCCGAAACATTCGAAGATCTTCTTAAAAATCAAATTCCGTTGCCACAAGAAGTTGCGGCAGTAGTTTAAAATAAAAAAAAATGTCAATTATAGAAATCCCATTCCCGAAAGGTGAATGGGATTTTTTGTTTTATATTGACTCCAACTGTCAGGCAGAGCGGAGTCGAAGTCTCAGTGCAATCTTATCTTTACAGAAAAGACATAATTGGTGTGTAATCTTTAATCAACCAGTTTAATTCCGAAACTTTTAATATTTCGGACGTGTCCCTCCGGGTCGGGCTATTCACTATATCTTTTATTCCGTTTCACTTCATAAAAGGATATCGCTACTATCCTTCACGCGGTATCGTTTTCATTAGAAGTAGTTTGTTGTAATAAAAATATTATATTTGAAAAGAATATATTACAAAAATATTTTTTAACTAAATCAAAGAATTTATTAAATAATAAAACTAAAATAAATGGAAATGACTTGGAATAATTGTTTTTCTCCTAAAAGATTTGGAATGGAAAATGCATCAGAAGATATAAGAAGTGAATATGAAAGAGATTGGGATAGAATTATTTTTTCTAGTCCATTTCGTAGGCTTCAAAACAAAACTCAAGTATTTCCTCTTCCAGAAGAAGTTTTTGTCCATAATAGATTAACTCATTCTTTAGAAGTTGCAAGTGTTGGTAGATCTTTAGGTAAAATAATTGGTAAGAAAATCTCTGATTTGGAGGAAGTCAAAAATGATAATAAAGCAAGACCATTTTATAGAAACAGTCTCAAGAGTGTGATAGCTTCAGCTTGTTTAGCTCATGATTTAGGCAATCCCGCTTTTGGGTATTCTGGAGAAGAGGCTATTTCAAAATATTTTAAAAAAAGAGATACTCAAAAAATAGAAGACATTAATTTTAAAAATAATTTTTCAGATGCTGAATGGCAAGATTTAATAACTTTTGAAGGAAATGCAAATGCTTTAAGAGTTTTAACAATGCAACAGCAAGATAGAAGTAAAGGAGGCTTTAGACTTACTTACAGTACGATTGGTTCAATTTTAAAATATCCATGCGAATCATTAGCCTCTGAAAAAAAAATATTACACAGAAAAAAATATGGTTTTTTCAAAATTGACGAAAAAGTTTTTCTTGATATTGTTAATGAATTAAACATGATTCCTGATAATGTAGAATCAAGAATTACTTATAAGCGGCATCCTTTTGTCTATCTTGTTGAATCTGCTGATGATATTTCTTATAATATCATTGATTTTGAAGATGCTCATAGATTAGGAATATTAACTTATGAAGAAGTAAGTACTATCTTCCTTGATATAATTAAAGAAAACCCAGACTACGATATTAAATGGGTAACTGAACAAGCTGAAATATTAAAAGGTGACCCTAATGAATCCATTTCATATTTAAGAGCCAAATCAATTAACACACTTATTCACAAATGTTCTAAAGTATTTTGGGAAAATAGAGACCAAATTTTAAAAGGAACTTATGAAAAAAGTTTACTGGAAGATATTCCAGAACTAGAATCTGTGATGAAAAAGATTGAAAAAATATCTATTGAAAAAATATATAATGCCCGTAAAGTTGTTAAATTAGAAATTGCTGGCTTTAGAATTATGTCTAGTTTGGTAGAAGATTTTGTTTCTTCGGCATTAACTCCTAAAGATAATCGAGATAATGAACAAAAAAAAATACTTGAATTGTTACCAAAACAATTTTCATTTGACGAATCTAGTAACCCTTATGTAAAGGTTATGCACATCATAGACTTTATTTCTGGAATGACAGATATTTTTGCATTGAAATTATATAAAAACTTAAGAGGGATAGAGATTTAAAAACTACATTTTAGGGAAATAACTGCCAATAAAGGTAAATCATAGAAGGGAATGAAACTTTAATAAATTCGATGCGAAACGTTATCAATAATAAGTAAGTAAGAAAAAAATGAAATCAAAAAAGAAAATTTCTCCACAAGCAATTTTATCTTTGCAGGAAGCTTTATCAGTTATTTATTGGAAAAAAGAAGATTTGCAACAATTTATAAAACTTACTCTTGATAATCCTGCGATAATAGGAACTATTAATTGGACTGCAACTAAAAGAGAAATTGTAAAAGAACTACTTAATAGAATGACAAATCGTTTAGATCTTTTCGAGAATGAACTTATGAATTTAACTTTAGCTGTTACAGATTTCAATGATTTTAGTAATTTAAAGTATTGGGATGAAGATGGTTCTAAAATTAAAAGAGCAAAAGAGGCTGTAAATAATTTAAGAAGTTTTACCAAAGGATTTATTCAAATAACTATAGAAGAAGCAGAAGCAAAAGAAAGAAAGGCTAAAGTCGAACAAACAACCAAAAAAGCTTTGTCATTAGAGCAAGAGCTTTTTGAATTAAAAGAAGAATTTAATAAAATAGCCGTAAATAAAAATTTCCAACAACGCGGGTTTCAATTTGAAAAATTTCTTTATAAGTTGTTTTTACTTTTCGATCTAGATCCAAAAGGTGCGTTTAAACTATATGGAGAACAAATAGATGGTGCCTTTACTTTTCAAAACACAGATTATTTACTTGAAGCAAAGTGGGCAACTGAAGTTAATAGAAGTGATTTAGCTACGTTTTGTTTTAAAGTGGAAACAAAATTTAAAAATGCAGCGGGATTGTTAATTTCTATAGATGGAGTTACTGCGGAAGCAATCTCTTCTGATTTTAAATCAATAATTATCATGGATGGAATTGACTTATTTGCTATATTGGATAATAGAATTACCCTTCCTGATTTATTATTTAAAAAAAGAAGAAAAGCGAGTGAAACGGGGAATATCTATGTAACATTTAATTCGTTATTTAAGTAGTTAAATAATCAGAAGGTTATAAAAACGGAATATTGTAAAATGAAAACACACAAATTAGAAACATGAAAATTAGAATTTTAATAGTTATTGCAATCGCTTTTATCTCTTGTAAAAAAGAAGAAAAATCACAAAACGAAAAAGCTGAAAATTTAAAAGTTGATGCGATACAAAAGTCTGAAGAAAAGCAAGCTAATAATTCGGATACAATTGTAGTTTCTAAAAAACATGAAGTAAACAAAATTTCTTGTGATCTGGATGGAGATGGATTGAATGAAACTGTTGAAATCGTAAGAAGTACCAAAAATGAGAAAAGTGGTTTAAGAATCATATTCGGAAATGGAAAAAGAATAGATTATTTAGGAATGGGAAATAATATTCTCAAGCAAGGTTTTGATGAAATAGATTGGGCTGGAATATTCGAAAAAGCGCCCAAGAATGAATTATATTGGAATAATGTAAATGAAGATGGCGAAATAATGGCGGATGAAGAAGTTAATGAGGCTGATAAAATAAAATTATTGAATGACGGAATATTTATTCATGCCGAAGAAAGTTGCGGTGGTGGAGTAATTTATTTAAAAGACGGAAAATACGAATGGATTCAACAAGAGTAAAATTTTAATATATTTTGTTGTATGAAGTCGGGAGACTTCGCACAACATGCTAATCATAATTTTTAGAAATTGAATGCGAAAAAATAAATTAAAGACTACATTTATATTTAACTTCAAAAATAAAAAAATGAGTAAATCGAATATCGAACAAGGAATTTTAAAGAGGGTTAATAAAAATTATAATGAGGTTTCGAATTTTTTAAATCCTCAATTTGAAATCTGCAGTGAATTGAACACAATAATTTACGAGATAAACACATGTGTACTTTTAGATTTACATAAAGCGACAATAACCTTAACAAATTATCTTCTAGAAAGATTATTAAAGATTGCCCTAATTTATAATGAAGCTGGTATTGGCCCAGTTGAAGACCTTAATGATTTAGATAATATTTTTAAAGAACCAAATAGGAAGTATGGTGATATAACTTTAGAAAAATCTATCAAAAAATGTAGAGAATTTGATTTAATTACGGATGATGAAGAGTGTATATTGCATGAAAGGATTCGAAAACTATTAAGAAATGGATTTTCACATGCTGATTCCAGTAAAATTCTAAAAGATTTACCAGATGAATATAAAATGTTTCAAGGTAGTTTTTCAAATCCAAATGAAGTAAGAGAAGTGTTTCTGAATACTAAAATTAATCCTACGTTTCAAGCATTGCATATGACTGAGTATGCAACTTTACAAGCGTTTCCATATTATAAATTTGTATTCAATCTTATATTTAAAATTGAAAAAAGATTAAAAGAAACCGTCAATTAAAGACTAAATGATAGAGACAACTACAGAACTTGCGAAAAATGTAATCGTCGATTACAAAGATGTTACATCTTGGATTTTATTACTAGTGCTTATTGTAATTGGAATAGTAAATTATTTGAAAAATATTTCCCTTACAAAAGCAATTGAAACATTCAAATCCGATCTTACAAAAAAAGAATTTAAATTTACTAGACATGCAGAATTACAAATTGAATGCTTAAAAAAAATGTATGACTTAGTTGTATCTTTTCATTTCAGCTTTACAAATTTAATTGCTCCGTCATATAAGACCCATGAAGATTTACAAAAGAATATAGAGTCATTTCAAGTGAACTTTTTACATGTTATAAATTATAGTCATAGAAATAAAATACTACTAACTGATGAAATTGTAAAACAAATTAGAATCATACATGAAAAATTCAAGAAAATAGATGCATTATGTCGTTTGGAAACAGGACTTTTGTCAGAAATTGAAGAACATCATGGTTCATCAGATCCTCAAGTTCTATACCAAACTTCTGAGGCTGAAGTTGAATATATAAAGTTAAGAATTAAAAAACTTAATGAAAATGTCGACGTTAAATTTTACGAAGCTGATATTGAGAAACTTCGAGAACTGATTGAGAATTATTTCAAAAAATTGGTAGCATAATGGTGTTGTTACAATTCATAGAGACAAGTGATTTTCTAAATATAAAAAAATATCAAATAAAATATAAACGAACCAATTTATTACTGTATGGGAAACGTTTTTATGCAAAAAAAACATAAAGTAGTGCCTCACCAAAAAATCATATTTTTCACTAACTACTATTTTTTTAAAGAATTTTAAATACCTTTGAAATATGAGTACAGACACAAAACCAAAACACATTGGCAGAAATATAAGCCGAATCAGAGAACTTCGAGGCATGAAACAAGAAGCACTTGCACAAGCAATTGGTACAAATCAGCAAGCTATTTCCGGAATTGAAGGAAGTGAGGAAATTGATGATAAAAAACTTGTGGAAATTGCAAAAGCGCTTGGCGTGACTACAGAAGCAATAAAGAGTTTTTCTGAAGAAAATGTGTTTAATTATTTTAACACTTTTAACGAATCTGTTTCAAACAGCAATTTTGGTCATAACAATATTTGTAATTTCAATCCTCTTGATAAAGTAGTTGAACTTTACGAACGTTTGGTTCAGGTTGAAAAAGAAAAAAATGAATATTTGGAAAAATTACTAAAAGGAAAATAATAGTCTCTAAATAGAGTTTTTTATAAAGAAAAATGCGCAAATGTCTTTTTGATTTTGCGCATTTTTTTGTCCATATTATAGCCAACCTAATCAAAGCTTCATTTTTAATTTGTATTTTCGGCAAACTAAAAAATTAAAAAATGAAATTACAAATCCGTATTCTTGCCTATTCAATATTATTCTTTACCTATAGCTTTTCAACTTCATATTTATTGGCATTGGGAGAAAAATTAAAAGATCATAGATTTATAACTTTAGGTTGTGGTTTTCTTCTTATCAATCTAATTTTCTCTTTTTTGGTATTAAAATGGAAACCTTTATTAAATATAGTGTACTCTGCTATAATTGCATTTTTAGCTTTATACGTAGCATTGAAGTTTGGAGATTTGCATCTATTTCCAAAATATGATGCTTACGGAATCAAAACTGCATTAATGGCTAATGCTTTTTTATCTATATTCTTTTGGGAAATTGCTTATCAAATAAGAATGAAGAAACAGTCCTGATTGTTATCACAATAGTAATTATGAAGTTTTTCTAGTTCAAATGATTCTCAGGACTTAGTATTTACTTTGGATCAGATAAGAAACTTTAAATTTATTCAAATAATAGGTGAGATGGAAATCTAATGTTTTTAAAACAAATTTTTTATACTAAAAAAATAAACAAATAATGAAGAAGCAAATTTTAATCAATTTAGTATTATTATTAACAAGTTCAATATTTACAATAAATGCTCAAATTGTTGATACAGGCGATAAAGTAGGAATTGGTACAGCATCGCCTACATATAAACTTGATATTCAGGGGGCAGGAATGAACGCAGGTATACATCTAAGTAAAACAGATGGAGTTACATCTTCTTGGTACTTGCATCCAGGGCGATTAGGTAATGGTGAATTTTCTATTGGTGATGATATGCTATATAGGCTAGTAATAAATAATCAAGGTAATATCGGTATAGGGACAATTTCTCCAAGTTATAAACTTGATGTTGTAGGAACAATACGCGCAAGAGAAATTAAAGTAGATCTTAATGGTGCTGATTTTGTTTTTGAAGAAACTTATAAATTAATGCCATTAAGTGAATTAGAGAAATTTGTTAAAAATAAAAAGCATTTGCCTGAAATACAATCTGCAAATGAAATGGAGGAAAATGGAACAGATTTGGGAGTACTAACTTCTAAGTTACTGCAAAAAATTGAAGAATTGACATTGTACACAATCGATCAGAATAAGAAAATTATAGAATTGGAAAAGCGGAACGAAACTATTGAAGAATTGAAACAAATTTTAAAATTGCAAAATGAAAAAATAGAAAAGATAAAATCGAATTTAAAGTGATGACTTATGGCTCTTGACGTTCTAGTTTTAGTAATAAATTTGGTTAAAACTTTTTATAAATAGTAAATGCTCTAATTTGACCAAGTTCTTATAGCTATCGCGGAGGAGATTATTCTGAAATTGAAAGTTTCTGCTTCTTAAATTTAAAATCGAGTTGCGACTTATCTGAATCAATCTAAAACAGATATATTTGCACTTTAAAATTTATAAAATGAAAAAGATTATACTACTTTTTTCAATATTGTTTTTAGCACTTTCTTCGTGTGGTGTAAAAAGCACTCAGTCAATGTTAAGTGATGGTAATTATGATGGAGCTATTGATCGTGCGGTCGAAGGATTAAGAACTAAAAAAGATTCTAAAGGAAAACAAGATTATGTTTACTTGTTAGAAGAAGCTTTTGCTAAAGCCAAAGAGAGAGATTTACGCAGTCTTGATTTGATGGCAAAAGAGGCTAATCCAGCTAACATTGAGCGTGTTTACAATACGTACATACAATTAAATAATCGTCAGGAAAAAATACGACCATTGTTGCCATTGCAGTTAATGAAACAAGGTAAGAATGCTTATTTTCCGTTTGATAATTATTCTTCGCAAATTGTAAGTAGCAAAAATGCATTATCAAAATATTTATATGAAAATGCTTCGGCACTTTTAAAATCTAAGAATAAACTAGATTTTAGAAAAGCATATGATGATTTTGCTTATCTGGAAAATATCAATCCAGGATATAAAAATGCGAAAAAATTAATGGATGAAGCCCTTTTTAAAGGCACCGATTTTGTAGATGTTTATGCTAAAAACGAAACGAATATGGTTATTCCAAAACAGCTTCAAAATGATTTATTAGATTTCAGCACGTACGGATTAAATGATAAATGGACTGTTTATCATAGTGTCAGACAAAAAAGTGTTGTTTATGACTATAGTTTAATTTTGAATTTTAGAGAGATATTTATTTCGCCAGAGCAAATTAAAGAGAAAGAGTTTATTAAAGAAAAGCAGGTGAAAGATGGAGTGAGAACTCTTTTGGATGGTAGAGGTAAGCCTGTAAAAGATAGCTTAGGTCGGGAAATAAAAGTTGATAATTATAGAACGCTTCGAGCAAATATATACGAGTTCAGACAATTTAAATCTTGTCAGGTAACCGCAAAGGTAGATTACGTTGATTTAAAGACCAATCAGTTAATGCAATCGTTTCCAGTAACCAGCGAATTCATCTTTGATTATGTTTATGCAACTTACAAAGGAGATAAGAGTGCTTGCGAGGATAGTTACATGAGTTATTTTAATAGACGTGCTATGCCATTTCCTAATAACGAACAAATGGTTTATGACACTGGTGAAGATTTAAAAGCCAAGCTTAAAGACATTATTGTAAGAAATAGATTTAGAGGATAAACTAACTCAATATTAGGATGTTTTAAAAAATAAACTGTTCGAAAAGTATTTTTCAAACAGTTTATTTTGTTTTTGGACAGTTTTAGAAAATAGGATAGATAATTGCTACAGCGTAGCGATATTTTGGTTTTTCTTGAGATTGCTATAAATATATCACATCTCTGGTAGTATCAACTTGATGTCTGATTATTGGAATGGAGTGCAGGTACAGAAAAAATTTCGCACTATTATAAATATTCGAGCAATTTAAATAAGATAGTTTTAAATAAAAAGAGGATGTCCGAAAGTAATTTTCAGGCATCCTCTTTTTTATGCGTTAAGAAGAAATTATTTTTTATCTAAAACTTCTTCAAGAACATTTGCTTCGGTTCCGTTCGGGAACGTTACTTTTATTTTTTGTGCAATTGTTGGAGCAATTTGAGTAATCACTTTTTTATTATATGATTCTCCTTTTTTAATATTCCATCCGTAAAAAATTGCTGGTACGTGTGTGTCGTAAGTATAAGGAGTTCCATGAGAAGTTCCTGTTCCTTGATATTCGATATAACCTGGTTTGTCTAATATAATTAAATCTCCGTTTTGAGTCACATCATATCCTTTTACAATGAAATTTAAATAGTAATCATTACCAGTAGCATTTAAAATATCTTCTTCAGTATATACTCTTTTTACATAATCCTGAGCCATTAAATACTCTTTGAATGCTTGTTTTACTTTAACTAATTCCAGTTTTTTAGTTTTGATAACTTCTTTATTTAGAAATAAATTGAAGCTTGAATAATTTAAAACCAAGTCAGCACCAAAAGTTTTTACTGAAAAATCTTTTAAGTTTTTGCGGATATCTTTAGGGCTAATATTATTTACGTTGTATTTATTGTCTTTAAGATAATTTACATTCTCAGCTCCAGCATGATCAGCAGTTAAGAAAAGTAAATAATTATCTTTACCAACAGTTTTGTCAAGGTAAGTTAAGAAATCGGCAATAGTTTGATCTAAGCGTAAATAAGTATCTTGTAACTCCATAGAACGTGGTCCTAATAAATGTCCAACGTAATCTGTAGAAGAAAAACTAACAGTTAAAAAATCAGTAATATTATCTTTTCCTAATTCTTCTTTTTCGATTGCTTTCATAGCAAACTCTGCTAATAAATCATTCCCGAATGGAGTAGAACGGATAATTCCAGCATCATTTTTATCATACATATCTTTTAAGTTGTATGGAAAAACTGGTGCTTCACTATTGTACAATTTTCCTTCGTATGGATTGTTGTCTGGTAAACTTTTGTTGTAAGTAGCAACTGGTTTATATAAATCCCAACCTTTGTTTATGTATGGTAAATAGTGTTTTTCGCTATTAAATTGAGTTACCCAATCAGGTAATTTATCTCCATAGAATGTACTTGAAATAAATGATCCTGTTTTGCTGTACCAAAAAGCCCAGTTAGCAAAGTGCCCAGCTGGCAAAATTGCACCACGATCTTTAAGACTTATTCCAATTACTTTTCCTTTAAAATTGGTTGCCATTCTAAGTTCGTCAGTGATAGTCGTACTTAATAAATTTTTTGGAGACATTGCGCCTTCTTCTTTTGTACCATCACCTACTGTTGCTACGCCTGCATCATCGGTACAATACGTTTGTTTTCCTAATTTTCGGCTAAACCATTCGTTACCTACAATTCCATGTGTAGCAGGAGTTGTTCCTGTGTAAATAGAAGCATGCCCTGGTGCAGTGTAAGTAGGCGTGTAATTGTAATGCATGTTTTGAAACGTGTATCCATTATTCATAAGCCTTTTGAAACCATTTGCTGTAAAATCATCTGAGAAACGATAGAGATATTCCATCTTCATTTGATCTACAACAATTCCAACTACTAGTTTTGGACGTTCTTGTGCATTTATTTGAGTAACGAATACAAGTGCTAAAAATAAAATAATTTTCTTCATGTTTTAAAATCTAATTTTATACAAAAATACAGATTCAAATTCAAAAAGAATTCAGAATTGAGATTGAAAACACAAAAACGGTTTTACTTTAACATATCTGATAAAAAAAATCCTAAGTGTGAGCTTAGGATTTTTTGTTTTTACCGAAGTTGAATTTTACTTTTTCAACTACTTGTATTTTTGGAGTAGATTTACTGTTGTTCTTTTTGAAAGGTTTTTTTGTAGCAGTTCCAGATTTAGATGGAGCTTGATCTCCTCTAGATCTTTCCTCATCTTTAGATTTGGCTTTAAACTCTGGCCTTTCTTTAGTACTTCCTTTAGCAGGTATTTCAGCTTTGTGTTTCGCTAAAACATCATTAGGATTTTTAGGATTTTCTTTTGTTCCTCTTAAATGAATTACTAATCCGTTTAAGAAGTTACGCAATACCTGATCCCCACATTCCATATAGTTTTCATGGTCTTCGGCTCTGAAAAAAGCACCCAACTCTGATTTTGAAATTCTAAAATCTACCAATTCTAATATTTCAACTATTTGGTCGTCACGGAGCATTAAGGCTACGCGTAGTTTTTTTAGGATATCGTTATTTGTCATCGTTTAATTTTTTACAAAGGTACGTTTTAAAAGTAATTGAATTGCCACTTTCCTTATATTGAAATTGTGATTAATACAAGATAACTCCAGTTCCGTTACCTTCGGCATATTTTACGGCTCCATTTTGTATGATAACGCCACTAGCAATATCTTTTTCTAATAGCAAAGGGCCATCCATATCAACATAATCGAGTTCGGGTAATAAATGGGCAATTGCAGAAATTCCAACCGTAGATTCTGTCATGCAGCCTATCATTGTTTTTAATCCCAATTGCTTTGCTTCCTGTAGCATTCGTCGTCCTGGAGTTATACCGCCACATTTCATCAATTTTATATTTACACCATGAAAATGGTTGTGGCATTTAGCAATATCACTTTCTATAATACAACTTTCGTCTGCTACAATAGGTAAGACGGAATGATTAAAAACTTCTCGATGTCCGTCCCAATCATCTGCTTTGAGCGGTTGTTCTAGAAATTCGACTCCAAGTTTTTTTAGCTCAATAGCATTTTTAATTGTCTCATCAACACCCCATCCGCAATTGGCATCAATTCTAAATATAGCGTTACTGTGTTTTCTTAACTCAGTTACAATGGCAATGTCTTCGGGAGTTCCTAATTTTATTTTATAAATAGGCCATGGTAATTCTTCCATTTTAGAAACCATTTTTTTGATAGAATCAATTCCAATGGTGTAATTTGTCAATGGATTATTTTGAATAGAGTAATTCCATAGCTGATATAGTTTTATATTTTTTTTTCTTGCATACCAATCATTGTAAGCATTATCTAAGGCGCATAACGCAAATTTATTTTCTTTTAATAATGGATTTATTTTTGCCCAAAATTCTTCAGGAGTTTCATCCTCAATTGTTTCTATTATTGGACGAATTTTTTCGATATCATTTTCTAGTATCGGGATGGTAATATTATAATACGGATTGGATGTTGCTTCACCAAAACCCGAATATCCATCTTTTTTTAATTCGACAATTACCGTAGGTTGAAAATCAATTGTTTTTCTTGAAATCCTAAAAGTGTGTTTTAATTTTAGATTGTATGCTCTGATGATTAATTGCATAGCCGCCGTTTTGTATTTTAAATTTAAAAGCAATATTTTAGCTAAAAATATGAATTTGATGAATACTAATGCAGAAAAAATAAGTTTACTTTTAGAGCTAATATCTTTCTCAACTGTTGATGGAGAATTGCATAAAAGGGAGTATGATTTTTTGTCATTGGTTGCTAATGAATTGCGTATTGACAAAGTAACTTTTCAGGATTTATTTCATCAAGAAACTCCTTCGTTAGTTATTAAATCTGAGTTTCAGCGTATTCAGCAATTTTATAGATTGGCTTTAATTATGCATTGCGATGGTATATTACATATTAGAGAAGCGACCGCAATACAGCAAATAGCTATTGATATGGGATTAAATCCTATAGCTACTAAGCGTATTCTTAATTTAATGAAGAATGCTCCAAATGCAATGATTGATCCTGAGGTATTATTGAAGATTTTTCAGGAGCAACATAATTAAGTTAACTGCTCCTGTAGCTTTTTAATATCATCACGTAATTTTGCCGCCTGAAGGAAGTCTAGTTCTTTTGCTGCTTTTTCCATTGATTTGCGTTTCTCACGAATCATTTTCTCTAATTCAGCTTTAGAAAGGTAAGCTGTATCTGGTTCGGCAGCTTCAGTTAAAGTATGACCTAATTCGTATTCTACCAATGGATTTTTGGTAAATGCGCTGTCGATTTTTTTGTTTAATGCTTGTGGAACCTGATTGTGTTCTAGATTGAAATTAATTTGTTTTGTACGGCGATAATTGGTTTCGTCAATAGTTTTTTGCATGCTTGCTGTGATTTTGTCAGCATACATAATTGCTTTTCCGTTGAGGTTTCTCGCTGCACGACCAATAGTTTGGGTTAATGATCTATGACTACGCAAAAATCCTTCTTTATCAGCATCAAGAATTGCTACTAGTGAAACTTCGGGTAAATCCAAACCTTCACGAAGTAAGTTTACTCCAATTAAAACATCAAAAATTCCTTTTCGTAAATCCTGCATAATCTCGATACGTTCTAGCGTATCTACATCAGAGTGAATATAGCGGCAACGAATATTAACTTTGGTTAGATATTTGGCTAATTCCTCGGCCATTCTTTTGGTTAAAGTGGTTACCAAAACACGTTCGTCTAACTCGCAGCGTATCTGAATTTCTTCGATTAAATCATCAATTTGATTTAAACTTGGACGTACTTCGATAATTGGATCTAATAATCCTGTTGGACGAATTACCTGCTCTACATACACACCATCTGTTTTTTGCAATTCATAATCTGCTGGAGTAGCCGATACATAAATTACTTGGTTTTGCATGGCTTCAAATTCCTCAAATTTTAAAGGACGGTTATCCATTGCAGCAGGTAAGCGGAAACCATATTCAACAAGGTTTTCTTTACGGCTTCTATCTCCTCCATACATAGCATGGACTTGTGATAATGTTACGTGACTTTCATCGACTACCATTAAATAATCATCAGGAAAGTAATCTAGTAAGCAGAATGGTCTTGTTCCTGCTTCTCTTCCATCAAGATAACGAGAATAGTTCTCGATGCCTGAGCAGTAACCCAGTTCACGAATCATTTCTAAATCAAAATTGGTGCGTTCTTCTAGTCGTTTGGCTTCTAGATGCTTTCCTATTTCTTTAAAATAATCTACTTGTTTTACCAAGTCTTGTTGTATTTGCCATATTGCTCCTTGCAGTACATCTGGTGATGTTACAAACATATTGGCAGGGTAAATAGTAAGTTTATTAAATTTCTCAATTACCTGAGAAGTTTTTATATCAAAGGATTCAATTTCTTCGATTTCATCACCAAAAAAATGAATTCGATATCCGTCATCTGCATAACTAGGATATACCTCAACAGTATCACCTTTTATTCTAAAACTTCCAGGATTAAAATCGGCTTCGGTTCTAGAATATAAACTTTGTACCAGACTGTGTAATAATTTGGTTCTCGAAATAACCTGATCTTTCTCTATTGCAATAACATTCTTCTGGAATTCTACAGGATTTCCGATACCGTATAAACAAGAAACTGAAGCTACGACCAATATGTCGCGTCGTCCTGAAAGTAGGGAAGATGTTGTGCTTAAACGCATTTTCTCCAACTCTTCGTTAATAGATAAATCTTTCTCTATAAATACTCCAGTTACTGGCATAAAAGCTTCTGGCTGATAGTAATCATAGTATGAAACGAAATATTCTACGGCGTTGTTTGGGAAAAATTGTTTGAATTCTGAATATAATTGTGCTGCTAATGTTTTATTGTGTGCCAAAACCAATGTTGGTCTCTGCACTTCCTGTATTACATTGGCTACTGTAAATGTTTTTCCTGAACCAGTTACCCCAAGTAGCGTTTGGTATTTTTCGCCATCGATTATACCTTGGGTTAATTTTTCAATTGCTTGCGGTTGATCTCCTTTTGGACTATAATCTGAGACTACTTGAAAATTCATTTATTTATATTAGAATTGTTGGTACTGTAAAGTTACAAAACAAAAATAGAAATTATGATTCTGAAAGTTTCCATTTGCCCTGTTGTGCTTCAGTAAGGAAAGACCATGCTACAATGCGGCTTGTTTTCTGACCTTGCGCCATATCGATTGTTTTTACGATTGAAGCATTTACCTTGTTTAATGTTTTATAGATACTTGATAAGTTTTCTCTTTTGGATACTAATGTAGTAAACCATAAACATTGCATTGGGTATTTGGCACTTTCGTAAATCATTTGCGTTATAAACCCAATTTCTCCTCCATCACACCATAGTTCGGCATTATGACCACCGAAGTTTAAAACAGGTGCTGCTTTTCTATTTGCTTTTGGATTTAGACTTGTTACTTTTCGAACAGCACTTTTATTAGCTTCTTCTGAGGAAGAATGAAAAGGCGGATTACAAATCGTGAATGTAAATTTATCTTCGGGTGTAATTATATTTTTGAATATAAAACGTGATTCTGTTTGTTGTTGTAAACTAATAGCATCAATTAGTTTAGGATTGGCTTCGATGATTTTACTACAGTTTTCAATAGCTTTTTCATCGATATCTGTTCCCACGAAACTCCATCCATAAACTGCATTTCCTAATATTGGATAAATACAATTGGCACCTACACCAATGTCTAAACCTAATACAGCTTCGCCTTCTGGAATAGCACCATTGTTTGTTGTGGCTAATAAATCGGCTAGGTAATGAATATAGTCAGCTCTTCCTGGAATTGGAGGGCAAAGATAATTTTTAGGGATGTCCCAGTTTTGTATGTCGTAATAATGAATTAATAAGGCTTTATTAAGTGCCTTTACTGCTTCGGGATTACTAAAATCAATCGTTTCGATTCCATGTTCGTTTATCGCCACGTATTTCTTTAATTCGGAACAAGCTGCAATTAGTTGTTCAAAATCGTAGCGGGAACGATGCGGATTTCTAGGATGTAGACTTGTTTTCTCGGCGTTATTTGTAGCTTTCATTATTCTTAATTTCCGTGCAAAGGTACACATTCCTAATTTGGTAATAAGTTATATTACTATTATGAAATTATTTGGTTTAGCCCCGATTGAGTTGGTATCCTTTTTGGGCTTTTTTTGCCCTAAAAGATTGAAGCGAAAGCGGGAATTAGCTCCTGAAAAAAAAGAATTAATCGAAGCATTCCATCAACAATAAATCACCATCAGTATGTGTAATTGTAACGATTCCATCTTTGGAAACAGCATTGCTACTACTAGTTCTGTAGCCTATTGTGAGTGTGTCGTTATGCAAAGGATATACTAAATTATCCGAAAAAATACCGTTTACGACTCCAATTGGGATGAGTGAAATCGGGGTGTTGGCGGTGTACCATTTTTCGAATTTATTTGGCAATAAAAATATTTTAGAATGATCGTCGAGGATGACAATCTTTAACAAATTTCGATAGCGAACAATGTTGGTAAGGTTTGTAATGGTGTGATCGGCTCTTTTTCCTGTTGCCCAAATTACATTTACAGCAGGTATTTTGCGTTCGATTAAGTAATCGAATGCTTTTTCTAAATCGGTTTTGTCCTGATCTGGAGTATGTACAATTTCGATTGGGTATTGTGTCGTTTTATATATTTCCGGGTCGAATCCACGATCGAAATCACCAAGTAGGACATCGACTTTTATACCTAAATCGACTACGCGCTCAATTGCTGAATCTAATACGATTACTAAAGGAGACCATTCTAATAATTGTCCTAATAATTCGGGATTACAGGCCGCTCCGTTGGCTATGATTAATGCAGGTTCTTGGTCGTCGCGTACGATATGATGTGAGGACATTTATTGTTAAGATTTAAAATGTGCTGTAAATGTACGAAAGTAAAAAGTAAATGTTTTTCTACGATTAAGTAATTAAGTTTTTTTCAGCGACAGATTATAAAGATTAAAAGGATTATTTGTGTTGTCTAAAAGTTGCAACGATATTTTTGCCATATAAGTTATTTAAGAAAATATAAGTTTGGACTGTTTTACTTAAATGAGCTTAGATAACTTATATGATTGGTTTTCTTTGTCAAAGATTCTTAATTAAACATAATTTCTTAATGGTTTAAGAATCTTAAAAAGTTATTTTTTTGCTTTGTAAGCAACTGCATCGACTTCAATTAACATTCCGTCTATGGCTAATTTTGGAACTGGAATTAATGTACTGGTTGGGAATGGCTTATTTTTCCATACTTTATTAATTTCTTCATTCCATATTTTTAGTTTTTCTTGGGAATGATCTACTATTAGAATAGTAATTTTTATAAGATTCTGTGGTTTTAAGTTGTAGCTGTCCAGTACTGTTACAATATTTTGTAATGCTACTTGTGTTTGTTCTCGAAAGTTATTACTTAAAAGATGTTCTTTGCCCAAGCCACCACTTTGCCCAGATATGTAAATCAATTCCCCAGTTGCAGAAACCGATGATGCATGACTAAAGCCATAGGGGGTAGGATCAAATAAAGATTCTGGATTTTTGAAAGTTTGTGCTTTTGCATTAAATGCAAATAGCGAACATAGAGAAAGAAGTAAGTGTCTCATGATTTTAATTTTTGAATTAATTATTCGCAAAGGTTGCCTAATTCTAATTCTTAAACATTTACATATGTTGAGACTTGATAGCTTTGTGTTTTAAAAATAAAGCAAAAAAAATGCTCTCAGTTGGGAGAGCATTTTTTATGAATTTTATTTTTTATATCTAATCGGAATCCAAATTTCCTCTTCAGATGTTGGATCTTCATGTTTGTATTTTTCGCCCATTACGGCAAAATGAGGTCTGTTCTCAAGTGAGTATTCCGACTTAGGCAACCAATCAGTGAAAATATATTGATATGTTTTATGTCCGTTGCTTGCAGCGCCTTTGTGAATAAAAACTGCGTATAGTCCGTTTGGAATTACAATGGTTTCCATACCAACAGGAACCGAAAGGAAATCTGTTACTTCTATGCCAGCCCATTTTTCAAATTGATTGTTTGGACTAAAATTAGCAAAATGAGATTCTGGATACACTTCAATAGAATATAACTCTGAACCGATATTGTTTTGTATTTCTTTTCGGTTAGGCATAAAACCTTGCCAAAGTTCTTTTGTCCTATTGGCAGAAAAAGAGGTTGTAATTCGTTTTCCAACAATTTTCTTTTCGGTTAAAATTTCTACTCTGTGTTCCATATTCAGAATTACTCGATTGTGTATTTTTTAGTGTCTATTTCTCCAAGTGAAAAATAACCTAAAGGATAGTCGCTTGCATTTGTTGTGTTTATAACATTACCTCTTACTGTTGCTGGAGGAGATTGAAATGGTCCACCACTATTATCACCAGCAATACTTATTAAGATATTCATGTAATTGTAATAACTCTTAGAGATACCGATATGACTTATCTCAACTTGATCACCAGTTTTTAAATCATCATTATTCGAGGAACTGAAGAATTCATTTCCGTTAAAGAATCTATCTTCTACAGCCGAATAACTTGACAGTATTTTATTAGAGTACGTGTAGTGGTATAAATAATAATTTGTTTCATTAGCAGGATCGTTAAAATATGCTTTTACTTCAATCTCATCTTTCATAATGCCACCATCGTTTTTTTGTTCTATTCTAGTAATAGACGCGACTGATTTTAAAGTTTCGGTTGCAGTATAGGTATTTCCTCCACTAATAATGGTTAAAACATAAGTTTCGTTAATAACAGGTTCAAAATTTGTACAAACGTATTGACCAGTTTTAGGAATTTCTATAAAAGTAAATACTTTATTAGTGCTATTTTTTATAGATACAGTAGCTCCTGATACAACTGGAATTTGGGGATTGTAATAATCGGCTGTTGTAGTTAATTTTATCATTTGTTGGTTTCCCGTTGTACCTTTTGTCCAATTAATGACAGCTTCTACTACTAATTTGGGAGGTTCTGTTTTTAAATCAACATCTACAACTTCTTCACAACTTGTAAAAAAGAGTGCTGTAAAAAATAGAATTAATAGGTTTATTTTTTTCATGTGAATATATTTTTATTTCTCTTTTTGGAGAAGTGAATTAAAATTTAAAATTATAGCTTACTGCAGGAACCATTCCGAAAATAGATGTTTTTACAGCTTCATTGTATCCAGTATCTTCATTTTGTCTAAAATTAATTGAAGCAGCATTGCGTCTATTATAAAGATTGTAAATGCTAAAAACCCATTCGCCTTTCCAGTTTCTGTCCTTATTTGATCTAGGAGTTAATGTTGCTGAAATATCTAAGTGATGATAAGCTGGTAATCTATTTTCATTTCGTAAACCATAATGAGGAACCTTAACACCAAGATATTCATAGTATCCAGTCGGATAAGTTACTGGTTGTCCTGATTGTAAAGCGAAATTAGCCCCAAATGACCATTTTTCGTTTAGGGTATATGCAGTTGTTACAGCCAAATTATGTAGTTTGTCATAAACTGAATTATACCATTGTCCGTTGTTAATTCCTGTTTCTTCTGGAGTTCTTCCTGGTGTTTGTTGTTCTGATTTAGATAACGTATAAGAAACCCATCCAGTTAGTTTTCCAGTATTCTTTTTAAACATTAGCTCTATACCATAAGAACGCATACGACCATTTAGAAGTACTTGCTCAATAGCGTTATTTGCGATTAAATCGGCACCATCAATATAATCAAGTCTATTTTTGATTTTCTTATAATACGTTTCAGCTTCAAGAGAGTAATCTCCATCTTGAAAATTTCTGAAATAACCTAAAGCTACCTGATCTGCAAGTTGAGGTTTGATAAACTGATCACTTGGCATCCATACATCGAGTGGAGTAGGAGAAGAGGTATTTGATATTAATTGTAAGTACTGTGCCATTCTGTTATAACTAGCTTTAACAGCTTGGTCTTCGTTAATTTGATATCCAATAGAAAAACGAGGTTCTAAATTTTTATAATCATAAATAGATTTGTTTTTGCTATAATATTGAGTTCCTATTGGAGTTGCTTTTTCATAAATCTGACGGACAGGATCAAAAATAACAGGATTGTTATTCTCATATAGGTTAACTGTCGAAGAGCCTAAACGGGAAAACATGCTCAAACGAAGTCCGTAAGAGAGTGTTAACTTTTTAGCGATTTGATTTTCTGCTTCAATATAAATTGCAGGTTCAAATGCATATTTTTTGTCTAGTTGTTCTGGGTTGATTCTAATTTCGTCGCCTGTAGGTTTAATAGTTCCTGGGTTGAAATCATAGTAAATAGCATTTATACCGTAATTTAACTTGAATTTGTCTGAAATGTAATTCTTGAAATCGTATTTGATATTATAATTCTTGATGCCAGAATCCCATTTGAATCCTACTAAATCTAAATCTAGACCGTAATAATAATCACTATAAATTAAAGATAGATTAGTGAAAAGCTTGTCGGAAAATAAATGATTCCAACGCAAGTTTAAAGTTGTATTTCCATAAGTATTTGCGAAACTTTTGGCAATACTAAATACATCACGCCCAAAATAACCTGATAGGTACAAGCTGTTGTTGTCATTTAGTTTGTAACTGAATTTAGCATTTAAGTCATAAAAATAAACAGAGTTATCTTTCATGTCTTCAGTTAGTTTTAGGAATAAATGTCCGTAAGAAGCTCTTCCTCCAATTAAGAACGATCCTTTATCTTTTACTAATGGACCTTCTGCAAGAAGTCGGCTAGAAATTAAACCAATTCCGCCATTCATATGGAAATCTTTGCTATTTCCATCTTTTTGATAAATATCTAAAACTGAAGAGGCTCTACCGCCGTAACGAGCAGGAATTCCCCCTTTGTATAGTTTTAAATCTTTAATTGCATCTGGATTAAATACAGAGAAGAATCCAAAAACGTGTGAAGAGTTAAAAATAGTAGCTTCATCAAGAAGTATTAAATTTTGATCTGCTCCACCACCGCGTACGTTAAAACCAGATGCTCCTTCACCAGCATTGGTAACACCAGGGAGCAGTAAAATTGATTTCAAAACATCAACTTCTCCCATAACAACAGGCATTTTCTTTATGGATGTTATAGAAAGTTTGTTTACACTCATTTCGGGAGTACGAGTATTGGCTTTTCCTCTATTATCAGTAATGACTACTTCTTTAAGTTCTTCGCCACCTTCTTTAAGTGAGAAATTGTTTTTAATATTTTTTGTCAAAGAAATGTTTTGTTCAAAAGATTGATATCCGACATAACTTATTTCTATCTGATATTCTCCTTTTGGAGCTGTAATGGAGTAAAAACCATATTCGTTGGTTGTTGTGCCTATCTTTAGTGAAGGGATGTAAATATTAACTCCAATTAAGGTTTCATTATTTTTTGAGTCGGAGATGGTACCACTGAGAGTAAATTTTTCTTGTGCTATTGAAGAAAAAGTAGCAAAAAATACAATAAGTAATAAACTAACTTTTTTTGAAATCATTGTTTAAATTTTGAATTACTTTATAAGACGTTAGAAGGGAAGAAATATTACAAAACCAATGTTAAATATGCGTTAAAAAAAAGACAACCATTTCTGGTTGTCTTTTAATATGTATTTGTAGAAATGTAATTAAATACATTGTTTAAGCTATTTTAGCTAAGATTGAATTAAATGTTGGGCTTGGACGCATTGCTTTGCTAGTTAATTCAGGATTTGGTTGGTAGTACCCACCAATATCTTGAGGTTTTCCTTGAGCAGCAATTAATTCAGCATTTATTTTAGATTCGTTTTCAGCAAATTCAGCAGCGATAGGAGTGAAGATCGCTTTTAATTCAGCATCTTTATTTTGAGCAGCCAAAGCTTGAGCCCAGTAGAACGCTAAATAAAAGTGAGAACCACGGTTATCGATTTGTCCAATCTTACGAGCTGGAGATTTATCGTTTGCAAGGAATTTGTCATTTGCCTCATCTAGAGTTTCAGCAAGAACAATTGCTTTAGAGTTGTTTAAAGTTTGACCTAAATGCTCTAAAGAAGCACCAAGAGCTAAAAATTCTCCTAATGAATCCCAACGTAAATATCCTTCTTGAGTAAATTGTTCAACGTGTTTAGGCGCAGAACCTCCAGCACCAGTTTCAAATAATCCACCACCATTCATTAAAGGAACGATAGAAAGCATTTTAGCAGAAGTTCCAACTTCAAGAATTGGGAATAAATCTGTAAGGTAATCACGCAATACGTTACCAGTTACAGAGATAGTGTCTAATCCTTTAATTATTCTTTCAAGAGTGAAGTTTGTAGCATCGATTGGATTCATGATACGAATATCTAAACCTGTAGTGTCATAATCTTTAAGGTAAGTTTTTACTTTTTCGATTAATTCTCTATCGTGTGCTCTGTTTTCGTCTAACCAGAAAACTGCAGGAGTATTAGATAAACGAGCTCTGTTTACAGCTAGTTTTACCCAGTCCTGAATAGGAGCGTCTTTTGCCTGACACATTCTGAAGATGTCTTTATCTTCAACAGTTTGTTCCATTAATACAGTTCCATTAGCATCAACAACACGAACAACACCATCACCTTTAACTTGGAAAGTTTTGTCATGAGATCCGTATTCTTCTGCTTTTTGAGCCATTAAGCCCACGTTTGGTACGCTTCCCATTGTAGTTGGGTCAAAAGCACCATGTTTTTTGCAAAAATCGATAGTTGCAGTATAAACACCAGCATAAGAACGGTCTGGAATAATAGCAACAGTATCTTGTTGTTTTCCTTCTTTATTGTACATCTGTCCAGAAGTACGGATCATTGCAGGCATAGAAGCATCAACAATTACATCCGATGGAACGTGTAAGTTCGTAATCCCTTTATCAGAGTTTACCATAGCAAGTGCCGGACCGTTAGCGATAGCTGCATCTAATGCTGCTTCAACTTCGGCTTGTTGAGGTGTTCCTGCAATTTTAGCATAAACATCACCCAATCCATTTCTTGTGTCAATATTTAGTTCGCTAAATAAAGTAGCGTATTTTTCGAATACATCTTTAAAGTAAACCTCTACAATAGCACCAAAAATAATTGGATCTGAAACTTTCATCATTGTAGCTTTCAGGTGAACTGAAAGTAATATATTTTCTTTTCTTGCTTCTTCGATAGTTGTAGCAACAAAGCTTTTTAAAGCATTTAAGTTTAATACAGCAGAATCAATAATTTCTCCTGCTTTAAGAGGAGTACTTTCTTTTAAAACAGTAGTAGTTCCGTCTTTAGCAACGAATTCAATTTTTACATCAGTAGGGTTAGGAACAGTAAGTGATTTTTCACTTCCGTAAAAGTCACCATTTGGCATAGATGCAACATGAGTTTTTGAGTCTGCTGACCAAGCTCCCATAGAGTGTGGATTTGCTTTTGCAAAATTCTTCACAGCTCTTGGTGCTCTACGATCAGAGTTTCCTTCACGTAAAACTGGGTTTACAGCAGAACCTAATACTTTAGCATATTTAGCTTTAATTTCTTTTTCGGTATCGTTTTGTGGATCTTCAGGGAAATTTGGAATTTTATATCCATGAGATTGTAATTCGGCAATGGCAGCTTTTAATTGAGGAACCGATGCAGAGATGTTTGGTAACTTAATGATGTTTGCTTCCGGTTTAGTAGCAAGTTGTCCTAGCTCAGCCAAGGCGTCCCCTGTTTTTTGAGAATCGGTCAAGTACTCCGGGAAATTAGATAAAATTCGAGACACTAACGAAATGTCTCTAGTTTCAATAGCAATACCCGCTGTAGCAGTAAATTCTTGTACAATAGGCAAGAAAGAATAAGTCGCTAATAATGGCGCCTCATCAGTTAAGGTGTAAACAATTTTTGAATTCTGTGTCATTTTTTTTTCTTTTTTAATATAATCGTATCGTCAAAAAAATGACGATGTAAAGGAATGGTCGGCTCAAAATGAGCGAAGCAAATATAAGTAAAACAGTCCGAAAACGGTTGCGTTTTTTACAGAATTCCTTAAATTAACAGATTGCCATTTTAAGCAGGTATAATTGACAAATCGATGGTTTTCAAGCCAAAGAATTACTGTTTTGATATTTTGTTTAGAACAAAAAAAATCCCGATTCATAAATAATGAATCGGGATCTTTATGGTAAAGAGATAAAAAATTATCTTCTTTTGTCTCTAATCTTAGCTTTTTTACCAGTAAGTTCTCTGAAGTAGAAAATTCTAGCTCTACGTACAGCTCCTCTTTTGTTAACTTCAACTTTTTGTAAAGCTGGTAAGTTAACTGGGAAGATACGCTCTACACCAATAGCACCAGACATTTTACGAATAGTAAAAGTCTCTGTGTTACCAGAACCTCTTCTTTGAATAACAACTCCTTTAAAAAACTGAGTTCTTGTTTTTTCACCCTCTCTAATTTCGTAGAAAACTGTGATAGTATCTCCAGCTCCGAAAACTGGGAAATCTTTTTTAGTAACAAATTCGTCTTTAACGAATTTCATTAAATCTGCCATGATATCTTTAATTATGGTTTTGTAATAAAGCAACATACACGGATTTCGCCAGAGGTTGGTCTAATTTGGGTGCAAAGATAGAAAAAATGTTTAAAGTTTAAAGTTTTTATTGTTTAAAGTTTTTTGTCTTAATATTTAGTTATAATCCTAAGAATCAGACTGCAGTAAATCAGCTGTGTTATTGAGTCACGACTTTAAGCTTATAGTCTTTACTCTCAATTTTTAATACGCCAGTTTGTAAACTGTAACTGTAAATTGAGGCCGAATACTAAAAACTTACTTCTCTTCAAGAAGATCAGGGCGTCTGTTTTTAGTATGTTCATAAGCCATATCTTCTCTCCATTTGTCAATTTTAGCAAAGTGGCCACTGGTTAAAACATCAGGAACTTTCCATCCCTTATAATCTGCAGGGCGTGTGTATATAGGGCCAGATAATAAATTATCTTGAAAACTATCAGTTAGGGCTGAAGTTTCGTCACTTAAAACACCAGGAATCAAACGAATTAAAGCGTCCGATAAAACCAAAGCACCTAATTCGCCACCAGATAAAACATAATCACCAATCGAAATTTCTTTGGTAATAAAATGATCGCGAACCCTTTGATCAACACCTTTATAGTGTCCACACAAAATGATAATGTTTTCATACATTGACATCGTGTTAGCCATTTTTTGGTTTAGCGTTTCTCCGTCAGGTGACATATATATAATCTCGTCATACTCTCTTTCGCTTTTTAAATGCGTGATGCAAGCATCAATAGGCTGAACCGTCATAACCATTCCAGCACCACCGCCAAAAGGATAATCATCAACACTCTTCTGTTTATTGGTTGTATAATCGCGTAAATTATGAAAATGAACCTCGACAATACCCTTGTCAATAGCACGTTTCATAATCGAAGCTTCAAATGGACTTCGCAATAACTCAGGTAAAACAGTAATAATATCTATGCGCATTTTTTATTTTCAAAAGGTTCTAGGCTGCAAAGATACAAAGTAAATATTTGAGAAATTTATAGATTAAAGAATATAGATTAAAGAATATAGATTAAAGAGTATAGAATATAGAGTATAGAATATAGAATTAAGATTTAGAAAAAATAGAGAAGAGATTTAAAAATTAAGCAAAAACACATAATATGTATCTTGTATGATATATTTTACGTTCTCATATTTTTAGCATATAAGAGGTTCTTTTTTTTGGTTGGATATGATTTGGAAAATTTAAGCATTAACAAATCTTACAAAATAATATTTAGGGAGAGAGGTTTTTTGAATACATTAGCAAATAAAGTTAGAGCTTATTTATTATTAAGTAAGAATTTAAAAAAAGAAAGTAATGGCATTAGATTTTCATAGATTCGATAACAAGGAATTATTATTCCAAATAGATGACAAGAAGTTTGGAATTTTATCTGAAATTTTTGAATTATTTACCCAATGGACAGGGATCATGATTGATCAATATGGAGATTTAAAACTTACTATAGGAGATCAATTGACAATAGTAAAAATTATAGATAAATATATTGAAACAACAGATTTGAATAAAAACAAATTGAAGACTACTGCTATTATTGAATTTAAAGGAGTTTTGATTTTTCTAATAAATAAAAAAATTGAACTAGAGTTGTTAGGAGATTAAATGTTATAAAGAATAGAAAATTAATTTAAGTATTTTGTGTTAATTATGAGAATTTGTTATTGTTTGTAAAAGATAATGACTGCTATTTTCATAGGTATTATGTTTTTTATTAGATAGTGTTTTAAAAGTGATGTATGATGAATAAAGAGAAAATAACAAGTATAATTGATTTTTATTTGAAAAAGTTTGTTGAGGTTAATGGTAACACACTACCAAATAAAATTGAAGCTGAAATGGCTGATCCCAATCAAAATCAAGACGAAGAGTGGAGAATATGGTTTCCTATTGCTAGTAAAGTAACTGATAATGAAATTAAAGAATTTGAAAATCGACTTGGTTGTGAATTCCCCGAAGATTATAAAATATTTTTAAAACACAAACACTTTTATGAGCTTTATATTTTAGAGGCTTCATTTTTTAAACATCCAGTAAATAGTTGGAAAGAATCTCTGGGAGAAATGATTTTCCATGAAAATCTAAAGGATGATTTAATTGAAAAAGGATATATTCCCTTTGCTAATTGGAGTGATTGGGGACTGCTCTGTTTTGATAGCAATAGAAATAAAGAGGATAACAATTACCCAATTGTGTTATGGGATCATGAAAAAGCAGATGAGGTGGAAGATGTATTTAATGATTTTTATAATTTAATAAGTGAAGATGATATTGAAAATGAACAGCCATTATAAAAAAGATTATGTAGAGCTATCTAAAGAGTTTAGAAAATCGAATGCCTCACCAGAAAGTGTCGAGAAGCTTTATGATTTACTTTATGAATTAGAAAATGCTAACAGAACAAAACAAGATGATTTAGTACTTTCAAATGTTTATAGCCTGTTGGGGTTTCATAAATCAGCATTCGAAGTTTTCAAGGAAGTTGCTGATTTAAACAATAGAAAAGAGGCAACAAAGTTGTATGTAATGGAAGAGAAATCCAAATCACACAAAAATAACTTCATCATAAAAGATATTAGAAAATATAGAGAAAAGAAAGAGCAACCTAAACTAGAGTTAAGCGATTTTGTTAAATCAAAGAGTAACGACAATAAGTTTAAAATCACGAATAAGAATAGTATAGTGTTTAATAAATTAGCAGATAAAGTTTCCGTTTATCTGCCTAACGGGCATATTGAGAATTGTTTAGAAGAAATCATTAATTATATTAACTGGTTAGGGAATTGTAAGAAGGAATTAATCGATTTTTATAATAAGGAAAATGATGAAGACAGAGCAAATGATGATTGGTATGATACTTTAGTAGTATATAGAACTCAAATAGTAATTGAAGAATCAGGAGCTGTTTTTTGTTCCATTTCAGGAGGAGATGATTTTTATCAAGATCATTTGTTAGATATTGAGATAATAAACCATACAATAATGTCAATGAATTATAACGGGTAAAAGAATTTATAATTCCAGTAAAAAATAGCATAAACCTTTATGAAAAAACTAATACTCTTATTATTTCTGACTTTCTGTTCTTGTAATCAGAACAAGGGAAATCAATACTTTGATGATATAGCAGATAATGATGTGAAACTATCGAAACCTGTTGAAGGAGAATGGCTTTATACTCATAAAGAGAAGGGGCAAAGTTTCGAGCAATTTATAAATTCCAGACATGTAGTTCCAACAAATAATTCTAATATTATTTATATTAGACCTATTGGGAATTTTACTACTCTGCAAAAGAAGCAAATCGAATTAGTTAGAGAATATCTTGAGATTTTCTTTCAATTAAAAACCAAAACTTTGGAGAAATTCTCTAACGATATAATTCCTAGTTCAGCCAGACGAATTGGATACGAAGATAACGAACAGTTTTTAGCAGGTTATATCTTAGATAGTGTACTTAAAAAAGAAAAACCATTAAATAGAGTTGCTTTAATGGCATTAACAGAAAAGGATTTATTTCCTAAACCCGAATGGAATTACGTTTTTGGATTAGCATCTTACAGAGATAAAATAGGAGTGAGTTCCATTTATAGATTACAAGATGAGGTGCTAACACCTGCTAATTTTGATTTATGTTTATCGCGATTATTAAAAACTTGTTCCCATGAAATAGGGCATATGTTCGGATTGTATCATTGTATAGTGGCAGATTGCGTAATGAATGGAACAATTAGTTTGCCAGAAACAGATAACAGTGCCATTAGATTATGTTCAGCTTGTCAGAGAAAATTAAATTCGGGTATAAAGTATGATAATAAGAAAAGGTTAGTCGAATTAGAAAAATATTTTGAGAAAGTCAAACTCAACGATGCAACTCAATTAATGAAGAAAGATTTAGAGAAGATTCAATAAAAACTAAATAATAAGAACCTATGCTACTATGTAAATTTAGTGAGTTAGCAGTTTTGTATGAGGTTTATTTAGTACTAATTTAATATTAAAGACGTTCTTCTTAAGCTTAATGTATTGCATCCTAAAATAAAATCACCATCAAAAAAAAACAAAAAATGAAAACTCCAGCACTAATTCTATCTCTCTTTTTATTGATGAACCTAAATGTAAGTTGTCAATCTAAAAACAAAGAAACTAAGACTGAAACTAAAAAAGAAACAGGAAAAGACAAAGAAATTGTTGTTGCCGAGTTTGGCAAAATACTCGACAGTTTAAAAGTAAAAGGTTCAATATTGGTTTACGATAGCAATAAAAAGGCCTATTATTCTAATGATTTTACTTGGGCAAAAAGAGGAAATATTCCAGCATCAACATTCAAAATTCCTAATTCGATTATTGCCCTTGAGACTGGAGTAGTAAAAAGTGATTCGACAGTTTTTAAATGGAATGGAGAAAAACGATGGATGGAAGCTTGGGAACAAGATTTAACACTTAAGCAAGCGTTTAAAGTTTCGTGTGTTCCTTGCTATCAGGAAATCGCAAGAAAAGTAGGTGTGAAACGAATGAAAGAATATCTAAAAAAATTAGATTACAATACAATGGTTTTTGATACCCTAACGATTGATAATTTTTGGTTAGAAGGAAAATCTAGAATTTCTCAATTCCAACAGATTGATTTCTTAAAAAGATTGTATTTCTCCGAATTGCCTATTTCTAAAAGAACTGAATTGATAATGAAAGATATCATGATAGTTGAAAAGCAGGACGATTATGTTCTAAGAGGGAAGACTGGTTTGTCTGTAGATGGAGTTAAACGCAACGGGTGGTTTGTAGGTTACCTTGAAAATAAGGATGGCGTTTACTTTTTTGCAACAAACATAGAACCAACTAAAGAAACGAGTCAAGATGATTTTATAGCAGTGCGACTTAATGCAACCAAAGCGGCATTAAAAAATATTCAAAAAAGATAAGTTTTTGGTCTTCTTTTTGCTAAGTATTCAGAATTGACAAGTATATTTAGAAGTATTTATTATTTAAAAATATTTTTGTTTTATTAAATAAAATACTACTATTTTAGCGAAAAATTAACTAACCATCTTAACCACATTGAAAAAAGCCTTTAAAATTATTGGTAAAATACTACTTGCATTCGTAGCATTTATTTTACTGTACGTCGTTCTCGCATATTCTATTTCGAGAATTACAGTCGAAAGAGAACCAGATACTAAAGAAGAAGTTATGATTTATATCATGACAAATGGTGTTCACACCGATATTGTAGTTCCTACTCGTAACGAATTTATGGACTGGAGTAAAGAGGTAAAGTATGAAAATACAATCTCTAAAGATACAACTTACCAATACCTGGCAATGGGATGGGGAGATAAAGGGTTTTATCTTGAAACTCCAAACTGGTCAGATTTAAAAGCTTCGACTGCACTTAAAGCAGCATCTGGATTAAGTAATACAGCAATACATGCAACCTATTTTTCGAATATAAAAGAAAATGAAAGCTGTAAAAAAATTATAATCAGTAAGGAACAATATGTTCGCTTAGTTGATTATATAAAAAATAGTTTCAAGAAAGACGAAAACGGGCGATTGATGCACATCAAAACAGATCAGAATTACGGTAAAAGAGATGCTTTTTATGAAGGAACAGGAAGTTATAGCTTGCTTCATACTTGCATACCTGGGCAAATAATGCACTAAAAGCAAGTGGGCAAAGGTGTTGTTTTTGGACACCAATAGACTCCGCTATTTTTGCAAAATATGAAACTAAATAATTAGGAACCAACCGCCGAGAAGTATTTGCAAATAGCAATATTTCTAAAAATAAATTAACTCAACTATAAATTAAATTTAAAAATGATACAATAAACGTCAAATGCATTTGTTGCAGTATCTTGGATTGCTATGGGAGCAGGAATTATTGGTTATCTAGTAGGACTTGCTAGAGCTGAAATGGTATTAAATGAAAAAGGATTTTATGCTTTTGCATTTTTATTAGGGATATTTGGAGCAATTGCAGTTCAAAAAAAAATACCAAAGATAACTTAGCTATTAAAGAATAAAAAAATACTTTTACAATAACGGTTTCAAACGATTTGAGTCACAGACTTATTTTATAATCGCTTGAAACCGTTTTGCTTTGGCGTAAGTTTGAAATAAGTAAAAAAAAAACTAGTTATGAAAAAAATTGGACTTGTTGGAGGTATTAGTTGGGTTTCGACAATAGACTATTATCGGTTTATAAATGAAGGAATAAATGAAAAATTAGGAGGACTTAATTTTGCAGAGTGTATTATCTACTCTTTGAATTTTGATGATTTTCAAAGAAATAACACAGCCAATAACTGGGATGTAACATTCGAACTGATAACTAATGCATGTAAAAGTTTAGAGAAAAGCGGAGCTGAAGCAATTATTTTATGTGCCAATACAGCACATGCAGTGGTTGAAAGGGTTGAAAAAGAAATCTCACTGCCTATTATTCATGTTGCAACAGCTACAGCAAAAGAAATAAATAAAAAAGGATTGAAAAAAGTAGGTTTGTTGGGTACAAAATTTACTATGGAAATGGATTTTTATAAAGACAAACTTGCCGAACATAATATTGAGACAATTGTTCCTTTCCTTCAAGATGAGCGTGATTATATTCAGAAAACATTAAAAGAAGAATTAGGAAGAGGAATAATCAATGAGCAGACCAAAAGAGCTTATATTATGGTAATTAATAAATTGATAGAAAATGGTGCGGAAGGAATTATTCTTGGATGTACCGAAATACCAATGATTATAAGTCAGAATGATGTTTCAGTTCCAGTATTTGACACAACAAAAATCCATTCAGATGCAGCAGTAAAATTTGCTTTGTCACTAGACTAAAAACTTAAACGGACTAAAAAAGTAACTAGATAAGGCTTAACTAAAAATTGAGATATTATGCAAGATTTCGGAACAAGTAAAAAATTCCTTTTTAATGATGAAATAGAATGGGAAGTGGTTGGAGAAGGAATCAAGCGCAAGATAATGGCATACGATGACAAGATTATGTTGGTTAATGTACATTTTGAAAAAGGAGGTGTTGGAGTTTTGCACGAACATTATCATTCGCAAGTTACATATGTAGCCAGTGGAAAATTTGAAGTAACAATAGATAATGAAACAAAAATATTAAAAGAAGGTGATAGCTTTTATATTCCGCCACATGCAATACATGGAGTGGTTTGTTTAGAAAGTGGACTTTTGACAGATGTTTTTAGTCCAATTAGAGAAGACTTCATAAAAGGTTAAAGAGTCACAATTCAAAAAAAATCTAATATATGGTGACAAGAAGAAACTTTATAATCAATGCTAGTATGGCAACTGCCACAGTTTGTTTAATTCCATCATTTGCATTTTCTTCTAATAAAAAAAGAATTGGATTACAGTTGTACACTTTAAGGGATGAATTGCCAAAAGATGTGAAAGGAACCTTAGAAAAGGTGGCACAAGCTGGATATACTGAAGTTGAATTATATGGATTCTCTATTAAAGATCAATTTTGGGGATTGTCAGCTCAAGAGTTAAAGAAACTGCTAGACGCAAATGGATTGAGGGCAGTGAGTGGTCATTACGGATTAGGTGCCTATTTGTTTGATGGAAATACTACAGAACTTGAAGCAGCAATAAAAGCAGCTAAAGTTTTAGAAAGTGAGTATATAACAGTTCCTTGGCTGGATGAAACGTTAAGAAAAAGTGCAGATGATTATATAAAGATAGCTTTGTTACTAAACAAAGCTGGAAAAATCTGTAAGGAATCAGGATTAAAATTAGCTTATCATAATCATGATTTTGAATTTAAGAAATATGGAGATACAACAGCTTATGAAATTCTATTGAAAGAGACTGATAGAGATTTAGTCTATTTTGAAATGGATTTATATTGGATGACGTATTCTAAAATTGACCCCATAGAAATGTTCAAACAAAATCAGGGACGTTTTACGATGTGGCATGTAAAAGACATGGATAAAAATAATCAAGCTTTAAATGCAGAGATCGGTTCAGGAAGAATAGATTTTAAATCTATTTTCGCAGAAGCAAAACGATCAGGGATGAAACATTTCTTCGTAGAGCAAGAAACTAATTATAAACCCAACGAAATTCAGTCAATAAAAACAAGTTATGAATTCATAGCAAAAGAACTAATCTAGGCTTCAGAATTACAGAAGCTTAAGCCTTGGTAGAATTGCTTTTGGGGAATTTTATGTTTTTTTTTAAGTTTTGTTAAAGATTAGAGTAGTATTTTTGCAAAATGAATTTATCCAAAACTAGTGTCATGTTTATGGCAGTTTGCACTGGACTTATAGTTGCAAACCTTTATTATTGTCAGCCTTTAATTGTTTTAATTGCCAATGAATTTAAAATCCCTGAAGCTGATGCGGGAACAATAACTTATCTTACTCAAGCAGGCTATGCCATCGGTCTTTTCTTTATGGTACCGCTTGGTGATAAAATAGAGCGTAAAAAACAAATTTTGATAACCACACTTGCAACAGTAGTTGCCTTGGTTATAGCGGCTACAGCCCAAAGTTTTTTAGTTTTAGAAATTGCATCGCTTCTTATCGGAATCACCTCCATAGTTCCTCAGTTAATTTTGCCTTTGGCAGCTTCTTTAAGTGAACCTAGCCAGCGAGGTAAAGTTGTGGGAACGATCATGAGTGGTTTGCTTGTCGGGATTTTATTATCTAGAACTTTAAGTGGAATTATAGGTGATCTTTGGGGTTGGCGATCTATGTTCTGGATTGCAGCCGGAATATGTTTACTAATGTTTTTTGTTATGCAAAGACAATTCCCATATAATAAACCAGTATTTCATGGTTCATACGGACAATTATTGCAATCTCTTTTTACACTTATAAAAACACAACCTTTATTACGAGAAGCAACAATAATCAATGCATTTTGTTTTGCACAATTTGGGGCTTTCTGGACAACAATGGTATTGTTGTTATCAGACGCTCCGTTTCATTTTAGCAGTTCAACGATAGGTCTTTTTGGTATTGTTGGAGCATCGGGCGCTTTGGCAGCTCCATTAGTCGGAAGATTAGGAGATAAAGGAAACTCAAGAATAGCTGTAGGATATGGTTGTTTATTGATGTTAATTAGTTTTATTATTTTTTACTTTTCAGGAAGTAGCATTGTAGGAATCATTATAGGAATAGTTTGTATCGATATAGGAATTCAAGGAGTTCATATTTCTAACCAAACCAGAGTTTATTCGTTATTGCCAGAAGCTAGAAATAGATTAAATACAGTATTTATGTCGTTTAGCTTTTTAGGAACAGCGGCAGGTTCAGCTTACGGATTGTTTTTGTGGAAATTAGGAGGATGGCATGCTGTAGCTATAGGATGTGCTGTTTTAGCATTATTGGCATTAACGGTTTATGGATTAACATATAAATCTAAAAAATAGAAAGGATAAACGAATATCAAATTAATTCGTAAATTTGCTCATCAAATAAAAAAAATATAAAATGGAAAACGGAATATACGCTAAATTCAACACTAGTAAAGGTTCGATTTTAGTAAAATTAGCTCACGATTTAACACCTGGAACAGTTGGTAACTTCGTAGGTTTAGCTGAAGGAAATTTAGAAAATAAGAGTAAACCACAAGGAAATAAGTTTTACGATGGATTAAAATTTCACAGAGTAATTCCTGATTTCATGATTCAAGGTGGTTGTCCACAAGGAACTGGAACTGGTGGTCCTGGATATAAATTTGATGATGAATTTCACCCAAGTTTAAAACATGATCGTCCAGGAGTTTTGGCAATGGCAAATTCAGGACCTGGAACTAATGGTTCTCAATTTTACATTACTCACGTTCCAACAAGCTGGTTAGACGGAAAACATACTGTTTTTGGTCACGTAGTAGAAGGACAGGATATTGTTGATGCAATTGCTCAAGGAGATGAATTAACTAGTATTGAAATTGTAAGAGTAGGAGAAGAAGCTGAAAAATGGAATGCTATCGAAGCTTTTATTGCTTTTAAAGGAGAACGTAACAAACGTGATGCTGCTATGAAAGCTGAAGCTGAAGCTGCAATAGAAAAATTGGCAGCAGGTTTTGAAAAAACAGAAAGTGGTTTACGTTACCAATTTATCCAAAGAGGTGATGGTAAAAAAGCTGAAAACGGAAAAACAGTTGCAGTTCACTACGAAGGTTCATTAGATAACGGTAAGGTGTTTGATTCTTCTTACCCAAGAAAAAAACCAATCGAATTTAGATTAGGTCAAGGTCAGGTTATCGAAGGTTGGGATGAAGGAATTGCTTTATTGAAAGTTGGAGATAAAGCACGTTTTGTAATTCCATCTCACTTAGGATACGGTCCATCTGGAGCAGGAGGAGTTATTCCACCAAACGCAAATTTAATTTTCGACGTAGAATTAATGGACGTTAAATAATAAAAAAATAAGCAAAATTATATTTTGCAGTATTTGAATCCCAAAATGAGAGTTTTGGGATTTTTTTTATATTTACACGAAAAAAAACTAAAAAATGAAATCAAGAATCCTAACCATAGCAACATTAGCAGTGATTGTTTTTTCGTGTGCAGTTAAAAAAGAAACTGTAAAAGTTGTAGAAACTACAGAGCCAGTTAAAACAGCAGATGTTACTCCAACAGTAGCTGGAGGGCAAAATTTATATGATAATAATTGTGGCAAATGCCATAAATTATTTAAAGCAACAGATTTTTCGAAAGAAGACTGGAAACCTATCTTGGTACGTATGCAAAAGAAAGCACATCTCGATGATGCACAAATGGCTTCGATTTCAGATTATATTACTTCACAGTTGTAAAAGCATTTATATAATCAGTATTATAAAACTATTCGGTGAGATATCTGGATAGTTTTTTTGTTTTGAATCAGACATAAAAAAACACCTTCACAAGTGAGGTGTTTAAAAAATTATTGATTGCTTACAGGTAGTACGTTAGATACAGCAATTATTTTTAAAGTTTTTATTCCAGCAGGTAATTCCCAATCTACTTCGTCATTTTCTTTAAAGCCAATTATAGCAACACTTAAAGGAGCTAGAATAGAAATTCTTCCTTCTTTTACGTCAGCATTTGAAGGTAAGACAATTTGAATTTTCATTTGCTTTTTAGCCTTAACATCTTCAATGGTAACGTGCGAATTGATTCTTACGATTGATTCGTCTAAGGTATCTCCTTTGCTAATAATAGCTCGGTCTAATTCTTGAGCAAGTTGACCAGCTTCTTTAGAGTTTGTTGAGTTTTTACTCTTTAAAATTAATTCCCTTAAGAGTTGATAATCTGTTGTACAGAAAGTGGGTGTTGGTTTCATATCTATTGTGTGTTTTTATTTGAATGAGATTTTTGTTTTAGGCAATCTCAAAATCCTTGTATTTGTTTTTAAATTAAAATACAGATTAATGTTTATTTGTAAATGCGAAATTTATGAAATTGTAAAATGCGTAGAAATTTTAATGCAAAGAAAGAAGTCTTTGTAAATAGAATAAAATAACTAAATTTTAAAATGTAATCCTCCGCCTGAAAGAAGAAATTGAAATAGACGGAGGCCTAATTAACGAAGGCCTTGGTGTGCGAATTTAATACAACGACACGTGGTTTTCTTGTAAAAGAAAACAACAACGAAATAACCGTCAATTGTATAATGCTCAACATGAGATGATTTATTATGATTTGCAAAGTTAATCAAACTTATTTAATGATTAGCTTTTATTTCCATTTAATATTACAACCCATACTTGGTTTCTGTGGATTTTTAATATTTCGGTTGTAAATTAAGGAATCTATAGCGTTTCTTAAATCGCTTCCGCTAAGAGTAATTCCGTTTCCTGGTCTTGAATCATCCAGCTGTCCGCGATAAAATAATTTATCCTGATTGTCAAATAAGTAAAAGTCAGGTGTACATGCTGCATCATAAGCTTTGGCTACTTCCTGGCTTTCATCATATAGATATGGAAAATCTATTTTATGTGTAAAGGCAAATTCCGTCATTAGTTCGGGACCATCCTCAGGGTATTTAGTCACATCATTACTGGAAATGGCTACAATGCCAATTCCTTGTACACGATAATCGTTGGCAATCATAACAATTTCTTCTATTACATGCAGTACATACGGACAATGATTGCATATAAACATAACAAGAGTTCCTTTAGAACCTTTTATGTCGCTATAAGAATATTCAAAATTAGAATTAGTATCTTTTAGTTTAAATTGTGGAGCCAAAGTACCAAGAGGTAACATGTTTGAAAGAGTCTTAGCCATTTTTATAGAAAAATTAATTATTCAAATTTAGCTTTAAAAATCTGCATAAGAGACTATAAGTGTAAAAAAAATACCCCAAGAAGCTTTTATTTAAAAGGAAATAGTGCTTGGGGTATTTATAAGTGATCTATGAATTTAAAAAATTTAGTAAATCTGAATTTAGCCTGTCTCTTTCAGTATAAAATAATCCATGTGGTTCGCCCTCATAAATGATATAAGTATTGTTCTGAATTGATTCAGCAGCTTTTTTTGAAGTAAGGTCAATTGGAACTATTTTGTCAGCATCACCATGAATAATTAAGGTTGGTACATTTATGCTATCAAGTTCATCTCTAAAATCAGTTGTCGAAAATGATTCTGCACATTTTAATGTAGCACGAGGAGAAGCAAATGTGCATAACATTTTATAATACTCCAATAACGAAGTACTTAATGGACGGTTGATGATTGTAACTCCAAAAAAAGTTTTTCCGAAATTATCTAAAAATTCTATTCTATCCTCTTTAATAGCGGTTGCAGTAGCTTCACTTTTCTCTTTTGGATGGCCATCAGGGTTGTCATCAGTTTTTAATAAAAAGGGAATAATCGAAGAAATTAGAGCAGCTTTGGTAACTCTTTTTCCGCCATGACGGCTAAAGTAGCGCACTACTTCACCACCGCCCATCGAGAAACCTACGAGAGTAGCGTCTTCTAGCTCCAATTGCTCTATAATTTCGTTTAGATCATCGGTTAAACTATCGTAATCATATCCGTCCCAAGGTTGAGAAGATTTACCAAATCCGCGACGGTCATAGGCAATTACTCTATAATTATTTTGAACAAGGAAGTCTATTTGGTATTCCCACATTTCATTAGAAAGTGGCCAGCCATGGATAAGAATAACAGGTTTTCCTTGACCATAATCTTTTACATACAGCTTTACATTTGGGGCAGTTTCTATATATTTGTCTGTAGATGGTTGAGTTAAGTTAAACTGTGAATCTCTTAGAGATTCGCTAGGGTTAGTTTGAATATTTTCCATTTTTATATTTTTAAAATTAGAGCTGATTATTAGATTTTTGTAAAAGTAAAAGCTATAAAAAAAATATACGTTATAGAATTAGTCGTAATCCTTACAATATTAATAGATTGCGGAATAATAATTTAGTAAAATAAGACATGGATTTAACTTGGTCAGAATTTGAAAGAGTAGAAATGAGAGTGGGAACAATCATGCAAGTGGATGATTTTCCAGAGGCTCGTAAACCGGCTTATCAGCTTACAATTGATTTTGGAACAGAGATCGGAATTCGTAAATCATCGGCGCAAATTACCAAACGATATTCAAAAGAAGATTTAATAGCTAGACAAATCGTGGGTGTGGTTAATTTTCCTAGAAAACAAATAGGGAAATTTATGAGCGAATGTTTAGTAATTGGAGCAGTAGGAGAGGATGGAGATGTTGTTTTGTTAGCGCCGGATTTTAAAATCGAAAACGGGTTAAGGATAGGTTAATTAGTTTACAGTCGCTGTTTCAGTTTGCGATAACTCAAGCTGAGATTGTAGAGCTGGAGTGTAAACTGAGATTGAGTACTGCGACTAAAATTTTTATCTTAAGTCAGTTTTTGCGATCAATTCTTCTAATATTAATTGACCTTCTTCCCAGTATTTTAAATCTGAATCGGAGTTGATGTGTCCTTTTCTTCCAACATTTACAAAGTCACTGCCCCACATCTTAGCGAAATATTCTTTTCTTTCAAAGGATGCGTAAGGATCATTTTCACTTGCTACAACTATTGAGGGAAATGGTAATTTGATAATTGGCATAGGAGAAAAATTCCGTATGCATTCAGGAGTGTGTTGAGGGGAGTCTACATCGGCAGGAGCAACAAGTAATGCGCCTATAATATGAGGATTATTATTCGTTTTTGCCCAATGCATAACAAGAGAAACGGCTAGGCTATGGGCAACTAAGATGGTTGGTTTGTCAAGTTTAGAAATTTCTTCGTTTAGTCTTTTAATCCATTCCTCACGGATAGGTTCGTCCCAATTGTCGTGAACTAAACGAATTGAGGTTTTGAATTTATTATGCCAATAAGTTTGCCAGTGTTTATCACCAGAATTTCCTAAGCCAGGTAATATTAATAAATTTACTTCCATTGTTGGAATTTTTGAAATTTAAGAGATATAAAAAAAGCCCAAAAATTGACTAGATTTTGGACTTTCTACTTCTTAACAGTAAATTGATTAGATGTCATCAAAATCAATATCTGTAAAACTCGACCTATGTGATAATACTGGTTCTTCTTTGTCAGAACTGTATTCTTTCTTGAAATCTTTCTGATGTCTTTCAGAGATTACTTCCTCTCCTTTGTGGTTTAAAACATAAGAAGTCATTTCTCCTAAAATTTCTGCAAAAGCACTAAAATCTTCTTTGTACAAGTAAATTTTATGTTTCTTAAAATGGAACGATCCATCTTCTTCTGTGAATTTCTTGCTTTCGGTAATCGTGATATAGTAATCGTCTGCTTTTGTAGCTCTTACATCAAAGAAATAGGTCCTTCTTCCTGCTCGTAGTACTTTAGAAAAAATCTCTTCTTTTTCTAACATGTCATTTTCTCTCATAATCCGTTCTATCGATTTTTTTATTTAATAGCAATCAAAAATCATAAAAATTTATTTATTATACAACAATTAAAGTGATTCTTTTTCGGAAAGTTGTTTTAAATATAATGCTGAATAATACCCTTCTTGATTTATCAATTGATTATGAGAACCTTGTTGGATGATTTTTCCTTCTTCAAGTATAATAATTCGATCAGCGTTTTTGGCAGATGACACTCGATGGCTAACAATTATGGTAGTTTTGTCTTTGCAAATTTCAAATAAGTTATTTAAAATGGTTTCTTCAGTTTCAGTATCTACAGCAGATAAACAGTCATCGAAAAGTAAAATAGCAGGATTTTTTATGATTGCTCTGGCAATAGAAACACGCTGTTTTTGTCCGCCAGAAAGAGTGATTCCTCTTTCGCCTAAGATAGTGTCGTACTGCTTGTTAAAGTTAATAATGTTGTCATGAACAACAGCGTTTTTTGCAGCTTCGATAACTTCTTCATCAGTCGCATTTGGATTACCAAACTTAATATTGTTTTTAATGCTGTCAGAAAATAAAAAAGCATCTTGAGGTACAATACCAATATTGTTACGTAAATCGTTGAGGTTTAATTTACTTATTTCAATTCCATCTATGGTAATTTGTCCTTGTGAGACATCGTACAAGCGAGATATCAAAGATAATATAGTTGATTTTCCAGAACCAGTTTTACCTAAAATAGCCAAAGTTTCACCTTTTTTTACTGTAAAAGTAACATCATTAAGAGCGGTTATATTGGTGTCTTCATAAGTATAGGTTACATTCTCAAAAGAAATTGTCCCTTCGATAGTAGAGTGGTTTGGATTATTGTTTTTAATTTCAGGTTCAATTTTTAAGAACTCATTAAGTCTTTTTTGAGATGCTTCGGCTTCTTGTACCATTGAAGAAACCCATCCAAGTGAAGCAACTGGCCACGTAAGCATATTTACATATAAAATGAACTCAGCTATTGTTCCAAGACTTTTAATACTTCCGTTAATGTACATTACACCACCAAAATAAATTACTACAAGGTTGCTTATTCCGATTAAAGCAATCATCAGTGGGCCAAATAAAGATTGTACTTTAGCAAGATTCAAACTTTTACTTTTGCTTTCATTTGCTAGATCAATCATATTATTCTGATGTTGATTTTCTAATGAATAGGCTTTTATAACTCGGATTCCTGAAAAAATTTCTTGTGTGAAGCTCGATACTTTTGATAAATATTGCTGAAAAACAGTGCTTCGTTTATTTATTTCGGTGCTTAATTTAAAAATGCAATAGGATAATATAGGTAATGGTAATATAGTATATAAAGTTAAAAGCGGCGAAACGCTATACATGTATATGATTACGATTGCAAAGCGGATAAAAGTATTGATGGTGTACATTACTGCTGGGCCTACATACATTCGAACCTTAGAAACGTCTTCGCTAATACGATTCATTAAATCACCTGTACGATTTTGTTTGTAAAAGTTTTGAGAGAGTCTTTCGTATTGCTGAAAAACCTCATTTTTTAAGTCAAATTCAATGTGACGAGACATTACAATTAAGGTTTGGCGCATTAAAAAAGTAAGGAACCCGGCAACGATTGTTGTGGCGATAATTAATAAAACATTGTGTATTAGTCCTTCTCTGTAAAAAGATAAAACTGCCTCTGATGCTTTCTGGGATTCAGGGAGTTTGTCAAACGTTTCAATAGCACTTAATGACTTACTTATTAGTTTAGGAGTAAATAGCGAGAATATTTGTGCGATTATTGTGATAAAAATCCCTAAGGAAAAACTATATTTATATTTAATAAAATATTTGTTTAAATAACGTAATTCTTTCATTTTTTTAAGATATTCTGTGTTGAAATGATTTTGTTTTATTGGAAAACATCTGTTTTGGATAATTTTCAATGTGCTTATTAAAGACTGTTCAATTGTTGGATTGCTATTTTTTAATTAAAAAAATGATGTATGTATATTTTTTGTATAAATTTGAAATGTCTTTTTGACAAATTCATAATTTTAACTAACAAAAATTATTTGCTATGAATGCAGCTTTTGCAACTGGAAAGGAACTTCAAAAAATGGATCCCGTTTTTGGTCAACTATCGTTTGATGATCACGAACAAATTGTATTTTGTAATGACAAAGATACAGGTTTAAAAGCAATTATTGGTATTCATAATTCAGTTATGGGGCCTGCTTTGGGAGGGACAAGGATGTTTAATTATGCAAACGAATGGGAAGCATTAAACGATGTTTTACGTCTTTCTAGAGGTATGACATATAAATCTGCTATCACAGGATTGAATATTGGTGGAGGTAAAGCCGTTATTATTGGAGATGCCAAAACTCAAAAAACACCTGAATTGATGCGTAAGTTTGGAGAATTTGTACATTCTTTAAGCGGAAGATATATTACTGCTGAAGATGTTGGAATGGAAACTAAGGATATGGACATTGTAAGAGATGTTACTCCTTATGTTACAGGGATTTCTGAAGAAAGAGGGGGGTCTGGTAATCCATCTCCAGTTACTGCTTACGGTGTGTTTTTAGGAATGAAAGCGGCTGTAAAACAACAATTTGGATCAGATAATTTAGATGGTAAAAAAGTATTAGTACAAGGAATTGGTCACGTAGGTGAAGCTTTGGTTGAGTATTTAACTAAAGAAGGTGCAATAGTTACTATTACAGATATCAACGAAGAAAGATTATATGAAGTAGCTAAAAAATATGGTGCTACTATTTTTGCAGGTGATGATTTGTACAGTGCAGATGTTGATGTTTATGCGCCTTGCGCAATGGGAGCAGTGTTAAATGATGCGACTGTAAGTAAGATAAAAGCTAAGGTTATTGCTGGTGCAGCTAATAATCAATTGGCAAACGAAAATGTTCATGGTGCTATATTGCAAGAAAGAGGGATTTTATATGCTCCGGATTTCTTGATTAATGCAGGTGGAATCATTAATGTTTATGCAGAATTAGAGCATTATGGTAAAGCGGAAATCATGCGTAAGACTGAAAATATCTACAATACTACGCTTGAGATTTTTGATTTTGCTGTTAAAAACGGTATGACTACACATCATGCAGCTTTAACGATTGCTCAAAATCGTATCGATTTAAGAAGAATCGAGAATAGTAAAAAGTAAAAAACGAGCTTGATTTTGTCTCAGTTTTCTATCTCAGCTCTTAAGTGTTTGTTGAGATTGAGAACTGAGATTTTTTTATGCATAAAAAGCAATGATTATAAGCTTGAAATTATTCTTAAATAAACTAAGTATAAATTTCATTATAAGGTATGAAATACTTATTTTTGCAAATTAATTTTTAAATGTTCTTACAAGGTGGTAAATAGAAGACACATACGCGTTAAAGTAATGCAGTCCATTTATGCAATGCATCAAAACGGTTCTGATAATCTTGAAAAAGAAGAGAAGTTTCTTTTTTATAGTATTGATAATATTCAGGATTTATATCTTGTAATGGTTTCTTCGTTAATCGAAATTTGTAAAAAAGAGACAATTTTTTTACACTTATCAAGTAAAAAACATCTTGCGACTCCTGAAGAGCGTAATCCAAACGAAAAATTTATTAAGAATGCTATTTTTCAAATCCTAGCTGAGAATAATTCTCTTAGTATAGCTTTGGAGAATCGTAAAATCACTAATTGGTCATTAAATGATGATTATATTATATTACTTCTTAATGATATTAAGGCAAGTAAGCAGTATGCAAAATACATGAGTAATTCAGTAAACACGTTTGAAGAAGACAAACAGTTTATTGTTGATTTATTCACAGAAGTAATCGTTCCTAATGAAAAATTATACGAGTACTTAGAAGATGATAAGCTTACATGGGTAGATGATATTCCTGTGGTAAATACACATATCATCAAACAATTAAAAGGTATTACTGCTGGAGAGGACGATAATTTTAGAGTTCCTAAATTGTATAAAGATAATGAGGATCGAGATTTTGTAAAAGACTTGTTTAGAAAAACAGTTTTAAATGAATCTGAATTTGCGAAAGAATATGTAGATAAAACTCCAAACTGGGATAGTGATCGTATTGCAGAAATAGATACTATTATCTTAAAAATGGCAATTTGTGAATTTTTAAAATTCCCATCAATTCCAGTAAAAGTAACTCTTAACGAATATTTAGAAATTGCAAAAGAGTATTCTACGCCAAAAAGTAGTATTTTTATCAACGGGATTTTAGATAATCTTGTAAAAGAACTGGAGGCTAGCAAGAAATTAATTAAAGCTGGTCGTGGTTTAATGTAATAATTATTAAATAAAAACAGAATTTAAATTATGGAACAATTAACTCAATTTGCACCGTTTCTATTAATGTTTGTAGTGATCTATTTCTTTATGATTAGACCGCAACAAAAACGTGCGAAAAATGAAAAAGAATTTGAAAATAGCCTAAAAGTAGGTGATAAAATTATAACAAAAAGTGGTCTTCATGGAAAAGTTTCAGAGCTTGCAGAAACAACTGTAGTTATCGAAACAATGTCTGGAAAATTAAAAATGGAGCGTTCTGCAATTTCTATGGAAATGAGTGCAGCTTTGGCTAAGAAATAGTCTGCTTTAAGTAATATACTAAGTCCCAATCCGAAATAACGGATTGGGATTTTTTTTGTCTATAATTTAAGGAAACTTTCTTCTTGTCTTAGTAGTTGTCCTTTTTTAATGGTTTTAGTGCTTCCTCTTAGGTTAATTGATTTTGAGTCTTTGTTTGGTTGTTTGGTTTTGCAGTTGTTTTATTAGTGATTTTAGCCTTTTTTGATGTCTATGACTTTCGGACTTTTTACGATGTGTACGAACTTGTTTTGGCTGTTTGTTTTGTAGGACTGTAATTGTTAGTTTCTTTTCTGTTCTGATTGCGTTTTATGATGTTGTTTGTTTTTTGTTATTTTGTATGTAAAATTAATCTACCCTATTTTTTAGTGGGGTTATGTGTTCTTTTTAGTATTTTTAAGTTTATTTTATTATTTTTTGATAGGGTATGTGGTTTTGTTTTGTGTTTTTAGTTCAGTTTTTCTATTTTATAGGTTATTGATTTTTTTAAAAACATACCTCTAAAATGTATAATAGTGATAATTAGGTGTCGTAATTTTTGTAATCCGTAAATCTTTCTGAAACAGATCAAAAAAATAAATTTTTTAAGATTATCTAATCTAAAAGTTAATAAATTCGCCTCAGAAACATGTTTTACCAAGGCTATTTATTAGTATAAATCAGTACTGCAGTTCTTTGATATTATATAGAATATAAATGGCATTCATAAAAAAATAACCAAACCAATTATTAACCAAAACCATTTAAAACATGAAAAGAGTAATACATATTTTAGCTTTAATGTTAACGAGTTCTTTTGCTCTTGCCCAGGAAGATAAAGAAACGGTTGCTCCAGTGACAGTATTTGGAGGGTCGGCAGATGTTTATTACAAATATGATTTTTCTAAACAACAAAACGGTTTAACTAGTTTTACAAATTCACAGGACTCATTCGAATTAGGAATGGCTTCTATAGAAGCTTCACATAAATTTGGAAAAGCTTCTGCTTTTGTAGATTTAGGATTTGGTACAAGAGCAACAGAGTTCTCTTATAATGAGTACAATAATAATAAGGCTTCTTTTTTGATAAAACAATTATTTCTTAAGTATGATTTATCCGATAGTTTTTCTGTAACTGCAGGTAGTTTTGGTACTCATATTGGGTATGAATTATTGGATGCTGTTGATAATAAGAATTATAGTATGTCATATGCATTTTCCTATGGGCCTTTTTTTAATACAGGAGTGAAGGTGCAATACGTAACTGGTGAGTTTAGTTTTATGTTAGGTGTTACTAATCCTACTGATTTTAAATCAGTGATGGAAGCTGGTTCTAGTCAAAAAACATACCTAGGACAATTGGCTTACATTGCCGATACAGGTAGTGCTTATTTGAATTTCACTTCAGGAAGTACGAATTCTACTCCTGGTACTGCGGTTGTGCCAACAGGAGAAAATAAAACACAATTTGATTTTGTGGGGACAAAGGCTCTTAGTGATGCTTTTTCTTTAGGACTCAATGCAACGTATGCTAAAACTACTAATGATTATGATAGTGATCTTGATGGAGAATGGTTTTCATTAGTTGGATATGCTTATTATAAGTTTAAAGAGAATCTTGGATTAGCCTATAGAATGGAATATTTTAATGCAAAAGATGCTGTAGCAAGTTTAGGAACAGTTGCAGGTTCAAATGTTTTTGCAAATACCGTATCACTTAATTATAAAGTTGGAAATATGACGATAATTCCAGAGATAAGACTAGATAATGCTTCTGAGGATGTTTTTCTTAACAGTAATTCTGCTCCAACAGGAAAGATGGCCTTTGCATTAGTTGCAGCTACCTATTCTTTTTAAAATATTAAGATTGATATTTTTTTTTTTTTTTTTGAACTGTCAAAACATAATAATGTTTTGGCAGTTTTTTTAATTTACAGCTATTGCTATAAAAAATAAAACACGCTTTAGAGTTGTCTAAAGCGTGTTTTTATGTAATATGAATTTATGTCTTTTTATTGTTTTTTATAAATAGAATAAATTGTATTTATTGTTTTTCTGTCTAATACATTATCAACTTCGGTTTGGATATAATGTAGTTTAAAAGCTGTTATTGCAGCTGTAAGGTTTTTAGTATTGTAGCCAATAATTCGCAAGGCAGGTTCAATTCTAAAATCGAAAGGAGCTTCTTCTAGTATCTCATCTTGCCAGATTCCAAATCCTAGTCCAGCTAGTGTTTTCCAGGGAAACAATTTACTTGGGTCTTGTTTTCTGCCTGGAGCAATATCGGCATGACCTAAAATGTTTTGTGTTGGTACGTTGTATTCCTTTTTTAGCCTTGTCAAAAGGGCAATTAAGCTATTCATCTGTGTTTCCGAGAAAGGTTCAACTCCGTTGTTGTCAAGTTCAATACCTAGTGAAGAGGAGTTAAGATCGGTGTTTTTTCCCCATGTAGCATTACCAGCATGCCACGCACGTAAATAATCATTTAACATTTGGACCACTTTACCGTCTCTCGAGATAATGTAATGAGCACTTACTTGTGTTTTTGTTTTAGTAAATGTATTTATGGTTTGTTGTAAAGAATCCTGTGCTGTATGATGGATAATGATAAAGTTAGGTTTACGTAAATTAAAGTTTACAGTACCTATCCATTGCGTATTAATGCCATTTTGTAGCGAAGTAGATCCAGTTTGCGAAAGCGAGTCCTTATAAATGTGTAACTGATTTGCATATGACGTGTCTATGCTTATAGTTGTAACAGGAGGAGGTATAGGATGCGCTTCTTTGTTTGTAATTTTATCTTCAAGAGACTTAAGTTGCTGATCGTATACTTTTTCACTTGTTTTATATGGATTCGTAGAGCAAGAAGTAATTGCAATTGCTATGGTCAAACAGTAAAAATACTTTTTCATGTCTTAAAAATTGTTTTATGTTTTTACTAACAATTACTGTTCTTTTTCTTTTTTCTTCTTCTTTTTTGATTTTTTAGAACTACTTTGATCTTTTAGTTGTTCCATATAAAGAGTGTATTTTTCCTTTTGATCTTTGCTTAAAAAATCGGATACTCTTTTATCTGTAGCATCAGAAAGTGCTTGAATTTGTTTTATTTTTTCGTCTTGACTACTGCTTTCATTTTTCAAAAGTATGCCCTGTTCTTTAATGCTTTCGATAAGAACATTCGATACTGCAATTTCTTGAAGAGCATCAAGATTTAGTTCAGGCTTCATGTTTTCCATTATTTTAGCAACAGTTACTTCAACAGGAATTTCTTTTGGCTTAGAAGTGTTTGCAGATGGTCCCATGCCACCCATGCCTTGACTCATTCCGCCTCCGTAGCCACCTCGACCACCATATCCATTACCGTAGCCATTTCCATATCCATTTCCGTATTGTGCAGAAACTGGATTAGCAAAAAATAAAATAAATGCAAAAACTATTGCAGCTTGAATTGTTTTCATGTTTTATATCTTTAAAATCAAAAAATCAAAAAAATGTATTGTAAATTTAAACAGGTTCGCCGTATAAATCAAATTCTGTAGCTTCTATTATTTTAATATTAACAAATTCTCCTGTTTTTACATAATGTTTAGAGGCATCGATTAATACTTCGTTGTCAACATCAGGGCTGTCAAATTCAGTTCTTCCAACAAAATGAGCGCCTTCTTTTCTGTCAATAATACATTTGAAGGTTTGTCCAACTTTTTCTTGGTTTAAATCCCATGAAATCTGAGATTGTAATTCCATGATTTCGTTAGCACGATCTTGTTTTACTTGATCTGGGACATCGTCTTCTAGTAAATAAGCATGTGTGTTTTCTTCATGCGAATAGGCGAAACATCCCATTCTGTCAAATTTCATTTCCTGAACAAAGTCCTTAAGAATATTGAAATCTTCTTGAGTTTCTCCCGGGTATCCTACAATTAGCGTAGTTCTGATAGCCATTCCAGGAACAGCTTTGCGGAAATCTTTTAATAATTGGGTTGTTTTTTCTTGAGTTGTGCCACGTCGCATTGATTTTAAAACTGAATCCGAAATGTGTTGTAACGGAATGTCAATATAGTTACAAATCTTAGGCTCGCGTTTCATAACCTCTAGTACATCCATTGGGAAACCAGTAGGGAATGCGTAATGTAAACGAATCCATTCAATGCCTTCTACTTTTACTAACGCTTCAAGTAACTCAGCTAAATTTCTTTTCTTATATATATCAAGACCGTAATAAGTTAAATCTTGGGCAATCAAAATCAATTCTTTTACACCATTTTTAGCTAATCCTTCAGTTTCTTTAACTAATTTTTCAATGGTTTGAGATACGTGTTTTCCACGCATAAGAGGAATCGCACAAAAACTACAAGGTCTATCGCAACCTTCTGCAATTTTTAAATAAGCGTAATTTTTTGGAGTAGTTGTTAAACGCTCTCCTAATAATTCATGTTTATAATCGGCACCCAATGCTTTTAATAATTGAGGTAACTCAGTAGTTCCGAAAAATTGATCTACATTTGGGATTTCTTTTTCTAAATCAGGTCTGTAACGTTCAGATAAGCATCCTGTTACAAAAACTTTATCGACTAGTCCTTTTTCTTTTTTGTCTGCATACTCTAAAATCATGTTTACTGACTCCGCTTTAGCGTTATCAATAAAACCGCAAGTATTTATAACAATAATATTGCCTTCTTCGGCAGCAGGAGCTTCATGTGTTACTTCTTTTCCGTTAGCGCGAAGTTGACCCATAAGTACTTCACTATCATATACATTTTTCGAACACCCAAGAGTGATTACGTTGATTTTATTCTTTTTTAAAGACTTGGTTCTCATACTTTTATAAATTGGAGTGCAAAATTACATTTTTTATTCCTAGAAACACCATGATTCCTTGTTTTTTCTGAAGTTGGTGTTGTTGGTTTTAGGTGCTTTCCGATAGTTATTGGGATTAAGTGTTTGCTTTATCTTTTCTATTTCCTTGATGAACAGAAAAAAGGTTTTGTTTTTATTAGAGCTAAAAAAAAAATCCGTCTGATAAAGATCAGACGGATTTTATACGTGTGTCAATGGTTTGTTATAATTCAAATAACATTGTTAATGAAACATTGTTGAATTTTGAATTGATATTAGCGGTATCTGTAAATCCTTGATTAAAGAATGCTTGTTGAGAATTTCTTTTTGCGTAAGAATAGGCTAAATCTACTTTAGTTGCGCCAAAATTATATCCTAAACCTCCAGAATAGCTGTTTAAATCACCAATTGTAGTGCTGTTTTTGTATGGGCTTTGTTCGTATCTATAACCAGCTCTTAAGCTAAGTAGTTTGATTTTGTATTCAGCACCAACTCGTACTTCGCTACTGTTGGTTAATTCATTGCTCATTGTGTTATTTACGCCTCTAAAATGGATATCGTTAGTAGGTTTGAATTTAGTGTTGCCGTAATCTTTTATAGCATAATCTACGCTTAATAATCCAGTTTTTCCAAAAACGTATGCAAAACTGGCAGTCCATTTTCCAGGAGTCTGCAGTTTGTATGCCTCATATACATTAATGATTTGTGGATCAACTATAGTAGGGCCTAATTCTCCAGTGTTGTTGCTTCTTACGCTGACTAATTTTTGTGTGGTTTCGTCGTATAATTTATACCAAGTATTTGATTCGTATGCAAGTCCTAGTCTTACTTGGTTGGTTACTTTTGCAATAGCACCTACTTGAAAAGAAAAACCATTCCCGTAAGTGTACAGTTGGTTGTCAAAACGCAATCTGTTTATTTGGTCAACTGTACTGTTATTATTGGTGTTGTCCTCATAAAAGCTTGTGTTTCTTGTGTAGTCAGCGAAATGAGAATTCAAGTTTATTCCAATAAATAATTTGTCTTTATATGAAGTTGCTGCATTAAATGATAATTTACCATTGTAACCGTTGGTATGAATTTCATTTTCCTGATAATAATTTCCTCCGGCAGGAACAAGCGAGTAGTATGGACTATTTGGATTATTTTCATTTGTTGGTTCGACTATAAAGCCTTGGTATCCTAACATTGCTTGTTGAGCAGAATAACCTGTTAATCCAGGGTATTGAAGGTTTGGGAAATTACTGCCAAGGAAGCGGTATAAGCGACTTATAGATTCTCCATTTTTTGTAATAACATATTCTTGTGGTACTGGTGCACCGTTATTGCCTTCATTGGCATAGCTTAGAAAATATTTATCTATAGAGTTTGTTGGGTTTACACCTGAAGAAAAAATGTTATTATTGTAGTTGTTGGTGTTTTCGTAATTAACAGCTATAGATAGTTTTTTCCAATTGCTACTTGGGCGAGGATCTTTAAATACCATAACTCCACCAGCCTGATTCAGTATGAATGAATTTTCGCTATCCTTAGTTTTTGTTCCAAAATAATTAGAGTTATTTTTAGTGTTGTAATTACTTAATGTTACTCCAAATTGATTGTTTGCAAATATTGCAGAACCAGCAGGGTTAATGTTCAAAGAAGATAAGTCACCACCAAGTGCTCCAAATGCACCTCCCATAGCGCGGAAACGAGCAGTTCCGTTTAAGTTGTCTTGTGAATAGCGCATTGCATCAGATATATCTTGTGAATGTACTGCGCTTATAGATAGTCCAGTAAGGACTAGGAATATATACTTTTTCATAATTCAGGTAAATTTTAGTTCATTTAAAGGAGAAGTAAATTATCTTCTTCCTCCGCCAGAAGATCTTCCGCCACCGCCAGAAGTTCTTCCTCCGCCACCGCCATCGTATGAACGACCTGATGAACTTGGAGTATAAGATCTCGATGGAGTATTGTTAGAGCTCGGGCTATATGTTCTACTAGGTGCACTACTACTGTTGTCTCTGCGGGTTGGTGCGTAGCTGTTGTTTTGTGAGCCTGAAGCTGGATTTCTACGAGTTGGTGCGTAAGTGCTGTTTGAAGATTGATCTCTTCTAGTATAATTAGAATTACCATTGTTTCTACTAGTTGTATTGTAAGAGTCGTTTCTTCTGTAATCTGTATAATTAGTACTGCTACTTCCTCTTCTGTTAGTGAAGTTTGAGTTTTGAGAATTGCCTCTTCTGTCAGTGTAGTTGCTGTTGCTACTGCCTCTTCTGTTTACAGAGTAATCAGAGTTTCTGTTAGAGTAACTTCTGTTTGAGTAATAATTATTTCTATTTATGCTATTGTTATAAATAGCACCTCTTCGGCCAGCGTTGTATGAGTAGTTGTAGTTGTTGCGGTATCCGTAATAAGGTCTGTATCCGTAGTAAGGATAGTATGAAGGGTAGCCCCATCCAAATCCTCCACCATAATAAGGATAGCCCCATCCGCCATATCCGTATCCGAAACCTCCGTAGTATGGGTATCCAAATCCTAGACCAAATGATAATCCCCAAGTGTTAGGGTATATGTTTACAGAAACATCTTGAACATTGCTTCCCCAAGCAGGATAACTTATGCTTGAACTTGTTATGCTGTCGTCGGCTTCATTGTATGAACCATAATTGTCAACATTTGTGAAGATTTCTGTAGGTTCATCATTGTTTTGTAGGGAACTAAAATATTCTTTGTATTGATTATTAGTGCCTGTTGTAGTAACTCTTTCAGTGTAATTATTAGAAGATGCTCCGTATATTCCGTCATTGTCGTAATAAGAGCTATTTTGATAAGAACCACACGAAGTTACTAGTAAACACAGTACGCCTATAGTTGAAAAAAGGGCTGTGTTTTTTTTGAGAAAAATATTAGTTTTCATATCTGTGGGTTTTTTTATTGTTGGACATTACAAAAATAGTTAGTTTTGTGGAACTATTTAGTTAAAATAAGTTAAACAAAATTTGTGCCAAACTATTCATTATGAGTAAGAACCTTACTACAAGATCAGAAGATTATTCGAAATGGTATAACGAGCTGGTTGTAAAAGCGGATTTAGCCGAGAATTCAGGAGTTAGAGGATGTATGGTTATTAAGCCGTACGGATATGCTATTTGGGAAAAAATGCAAGCTGAATTAGATCGAAAATTTAAAGAAACAGGACATCAAAATGCCTATTTCCCTTTATTTGTTCCTAAGAGCATGTTTGAAGCGGAAGAGAAAAATGCCGAAGGATTTGCAAAAGAGTGTGCTATTGTTACACATTATAGATTAAAAAATGATCCGGATAAACCCGGAAAATTAATGGTTGATCCTAATGCTAAGTTAGAGGAAGAATTAATTGTTCGTCCAACGAGTGAAGCTATTATATGGTCTACTTATAAAGGATGGGTGCAATCATACCGTGATTTACCTTTGTTGATCAATCAATGGGCAAATGTTGTTCGTTGGGAAATGAGAACTCGACTATTTTTGAGAACGGCTGAATTTTTATGGCAAGAAGGGCATACTGCTCATGCTACAAGAAGTGAAGCTATTGAGGAGTCTGAGAAAATGATGAATGTATACGCAGAGTTTGCTGAGGGTTTTATGGCAATTCCGGTTGTGAAAGGTCTTAAAACAGAATCAGAGCGATTTGCAGGAGCAGAAGAAACTTATTGTATTGAAGCGCTAATGCAGGATGGGAAAGCGTTACAAGCAGGAACGTCACATTTCTTAGGTCAGAACTTTGCTAAAGCATTTGATGTGAAGTTTGCTAATGCAGAAGGAAAGCAGGAATATGTTTGGGGAACTTCTTGGGGAGTATCTACTCGATTAATGGGTGCTTTGGTAATGACACATTCTGATGATAAAGGATTAGTTCTGCCTCCAAATTTAGCTCCTATACAAGTGGTGATTGTTCCTATTCATAAAACAGATGAGCAGTTGGATGAAATTTCGGTTGTGGTTAATGAGTTGGTTTCTCAATTGAGAAAGCTTAACGTTGCTGTGAAATATGATGATAGAACAACACAGAAGCCAGGGTTTAAGTTTAATGAATATGAATTAAAAGGAGTGCCAATTAGAATTGCGGTAGGTCCTAAGGATTTAGAAAATGGAACTTTTGAGGTTGCAAGAAGAGATACTTTGACAAAAGAAATAGTTTCGAAAGATGGAATTGTTACTTATGTGAATGATTTATTAGCTCAGATTCAAGTTGATTTATTTAATAAAGCATTAGATTACCGTAATTCACATATTACTGAAGTAAGTAATTTTGATGAATTTAAAGATGTCTTGGAGAATAAAGGTGGTTTTGTATCAGCACATTGGGACGGAACTATAGCTACAGAAGAGAAAATTAAAGACTTGACAAAGGCAACTATTAGATGTGTTCCTTTGGATGGTGTAGAAGAGGCTGGAAGCTGTGTGTTTACTGGTAGTCCTTCTTCTAGAAGAGTGCTTTTTGCTAAGGCATATTAAAAAAAAATATTTTTTTTGCATTAGCTATTGTAGAACTCAAAAATAGGTGTATCTTTGCATCCGCATTAGGGAAGCAGGCCCGTTCGTCTATCGGTTAGGACGCATGGTTTTCATCCATGTAAGAGCGGTTCGATTCCGCTACGGGCTACTACTTTTTTTGCGTGTTAAAAGTTATTTGAAGATTGAATAATAAAATGGCCCGTTCGTCTATCGGTTAGGACGCATGGTTTTCATCCATGTAAGAGCGGTTCGATTCCGCTACGGGCTACAAATTCAATTTTTATTAAATTGAAAAACTTAGAAGAATACTGGTCCGTTCGTCTAGGGGTTAGGACTTCAGGATTTCGTCCTGGTAACAGGGGTTCGATTCCCTTACGGACTACTAAAATTAGTTGTGAATAAGTTTTGTAAAATAAGAGCTGGTGTCTCGGTTTTTGTTTTATTAGTTAAAGCTAAAGTGATTGTTTTACAATTGTGGGAGGCTTTTCTTTTTTAACTAGTATTTATAATTATTACATCTAAAATTAAAAGAAAAATGGCAAATCATAAGTCAGCATTAAAAAGAATCAGAAGTAACGAAAAAAGAAGAGTTCTTAACAGATATCAACACAAAACTACTCGTAATGCTATTAAAGCGTTAAGAATAGCTACTGATAAACAAGATGCTACTTCAAAATTATCAACTGTAATTTCTATGATTGATAAATTAGCGAAAAAGAATATCATTCATGATAACAAAGCGTCTAATTTAAAATCTAAATTAACGAAACATGTAGCTAAATTGTAATCATACAATTTGCTTAAAATATATAAAAAAGTTCTCTTTTAGAGGGCTTTTTTTATGCTTTAAAAAAAACTCCTTAAGTAATTGTTTTAATTATTTAAGGAGTTTTCTGTTAAATGCTCATTTTGTTTTTTATGTATTCAAGCATTTGCAGTGTGATTGGTTTTGAGAGAAAGTCAAGTATCATTGGGTAGTTTTTTGCTTTTTCTAGGTCTTCTGGATCAATTGTAGAGGATAGTATGATTATGTTGGTGGTGTTGAAGTCGGAGTAGTTAGGTGTAGAGAAGTGGTCTAAAAATTCCCAGCCTCCCATTACAGGCATGTTTAAGTCTAGGAAAATAAGTCGTGGTTTTTTAGTGTTAAGATCGGTAGGCTTAGTATTGTATTTAAGAGAGTTGAAGTATGATAAGGCTTCTTCTCCGTTTTGTGCGGTTATTATTTCTTTAGAAAATTCAGCTTTTGTGATTACTTTTTTACATAACATTAGCGCTATGGGGTCGTCGTCTATGCATAAAATTTGATCAAACATTTTATTTGTTTTTAAATATTAGAGTAAATGAGGTTCCTTTGTTAACCTCGCTGTCTATACTGATTGTTCCTCCCATTGTTTCTACTTGAGATTTTACCAGGTATAATCCAAGTCCTTTGCTATCGGGGTAATTGTGAAATCTTTGATAAAGCCCAAAAACTTTATCTCTGTTTCTTTCAAGGTCGATTCCGATTCCGTTGTCTTTAAAGGTTAGTATTATTATGTTGTCTTCAGTTTGATTGGCTGAAATGGTGATTTTTAATTTACGGTCTTTTGATCTGTATTTAATTGAATTGGTTAATAGGTTTAATAATATACTTTCCAAATAGGCTTTGTTGATATTTAATACTGTTACTTTTTCAAAATTTAGTTTTATTATTGGTTTGTGTAATTCAATTTGAAAACTTAGCTGATTGAATACATTTTCAAAAACTTCGTTTAGTAAAACTTCTTCTTTTTGGATTGATGGGTTGTCTTTAATTATGATAACTTTCACTAAATCATTGATGGTTTCGTTTAGTAAATGAGTTGATTTGTTGAAACCGTTTAATATTTCTTTTAGTTCTTCATTTTCTATTGGAATGTCTTCTATAAGGTTTAATAGTCCAGTTAGGTTTGATAAGGGTGATCTGAGATTGTGAGAAGTTATATAGGAGAATTGTTTTAAGTCTTTGTTGTTTTGGGTTAATTCTCTGATAAGGTGCTCTTTTTCTTTTTCTAATTTTTTTTCTTCAGTAGTGTCTCTTTGTATTGATATCCAGTGAGAAACTTCGTTTTCGGCATTGAAAATAGGGATCATTGAGTAGCGAACCCAGTACTCTTCTTTGTTCTTGGTGTAGCTAATAGTTTCTATTGAGCACTCTTCTTTGTTTTTTATTGCTTTTATTAGTTTTCGGAGCTCGCTGGAATCAGATTTTGGACCTTTAAAAATATTAGGTGATTTTCCTACTATCTCTTCAGATTGGTATCCTGACATTTTTGAAAAAGATGGATTTACGTATACGATTTTAGGTATTTTGCCATCATGTGAGTCGGCTTCGGTAATCAGGATGGAATCTCGAGATTGAGTAATTACAGTTTCAAGTAGTTTTAATCGTTGTTCTTCTTCTTTTTGTTTTGTGATATCTTGTATGGCACCAATCATTCTGATCGCTCTTCCATTTTCGTCTTTTAAAAGGAAACTGCGATGAAGGATATATTTATAAGTAGCATCAGCGCATCTAAATCGATATTGATCTTGCCATTTTTCTGTTTTTTGTTCTATAAATGAATATAGTTTTACTGACATTCTGATGCTGTCCTCAGGGTGGATTTTGTCAAACCACCATCTCGAGCTATCGCCAACTTCTTCTGGTTTGTATCCGAAAACATTTTCAATTCCTTTGTTCCAGGTAATGTTGTCTTCTTGAATTTTCCAGTCCCAAATTGTGTCACTGGTCGCTTTAGCAACTATGTTATATTTTTCGTTTGATTCTTTAATTTCGTCATTCGATTTTTTTAGTTTTTCGAATACTGTAATGTTTCTGGCGTCGTTTTTCGATAGTATATACCTGTAGAGTAGGCCTGTTAAAATAATGAAAATAAGATCTTTTATGAAACTGAAATAGTAGTATTGAGTATTTGAGATATTGTTAAGCAGGTATTTGTGGCAAATGATTGCCAGAAATAGAGAAATGACAAAGTAAATTAATGTAATTTGATTGGTTTTGTTTTTCATTACTCAAATATAATTAATAATTACCAAATTATTAAACATCGATTATAAGATATTTAAAAGCCTTGAAATAAAGCTAATTTTTGTACGTAATCAGTTAAGAATATGTAAACTATTCCCGAAATAGTTTTTATATTAAAAAAAAGTGTACCTTTGCACCCATTAAAAATCTCAGATGGAATCTATTAGAAATATTGCAATTATTGCCCACGTCGATCACGGTAAAACCACTTTGGTTGATAAAATTATGTATCACTGTCAGTTATTTCGTGACAACGAAAACACAGGTGATTTAATTCTTGATAATAATGATTTAGAGCGTGAGAGAGGTATTACTATTACTTCTAAGAACGTTTCGGTTCAATACAAAGGAACTAAAATCAATATTATCGATACTCCTGGTCACGCCGATTTTGGTGGTGAAGTAGAACGTGTACTAAACATGGCCGATGGTGTATGTTTACTAGTAGATGCTTTTGAAGGACCAATGCCACAAACTCGTTTTGTATTACAAAAGGCAATTGACTTAGGATTGAAGCCATGTGTGGTTATCAATAAAGTTGATAAAGAAAACTGTACTCCAGAAGAAGTACATGAAAAAGTTTTTGACTTAATGTTTGAATTAGGTGCTTCAGAAGAACAATTGGATTTCCCAACTGTTTATGGATCAGCTAAAAATAACTGGATGTCTGATGATTACAAAAATCAAACAGAAAACATTGAGCCTTTACTAGATATGGTAATTGCTAATGTTCCAGCTCCTAAAGTTTCTGAAGGAACTCCACAAATGTTAATTACATCTTTAGATTTCTCTGCATTTACAGGTCGTATCGCTATTGGTCGTCTTGAAAGAGGAATTTTAAAAGAAGGTATGGCTATTTCTTTGGTAAAAAGAGATGGTAAAGTTATAAAATCAAGAATCAAAGAATTACACACTTTTGAAGGACTTGGTCGTAAAAAAGTTGAGCAAGTAATTGCAGGTGATATCTGTGCGATTATTGGAGTAGAAGGTTTTGAAATTGGTGATACTATTGCTGATAACGAAAATCCAGAAGCTTTACAAACAATTGCTATTGATGAGCCTACAATGAGCATGTTGTTTACAATTAATGATTCTCCTTTCTTTGGTAAAGAGGGTAAATTTGTAACTTCTCGTCATATTAGAGAAAGATTGACAAAAGAATTAGAGAAAAACTTAGCTATGAAGTTAGGTGAAACTGATTCTGCTGATAAATTCATGGTTTTTGGTCGTGGTGTACTTCACTTATCTGTTCTTATTGAAACAATGAGAAGAGAAGGTTACGAATTACAAATCGGTCAACCACAAGTTATCATCAAAGAAATTGATGGTAAAAAATGTGAGCCAATTGAGGAATTAACAATCGATTTACCAGAAAATCTTTCAGGTAGAGCAGTTGAGTTCGTAACAGTTCGTAAAGGTGAAATGTTAAGTATGGAGACTAAGGGTGAGCGTATGATTATTAAATTTAATATTCCTTCACGTGGAATTATTGGTTTAAGAAATCAATTGCTTACTGCTACAGCTGGTGAAGCTATTATGTCACACCGTTTTATTGGATACGAGCCTTACAAAGGTGAAATTTCTGGACGTAACAAAGGTTCATTGATTTCTATGGAAAAAGGAAAAGCTATTCCTTATTCTATCGATAAATTACAAGATCGTGGTAAGTTCTTCGTTGAACCAAATGCTGAAATTTACGAAGGTCAGGTAATTGGAGAAAACTCTCGTGCTGATGATATGTGTGTAAACGTAACTAAGGAGAAAAAACAATCTAACGTTCGTTCTTCTGGAAATGATGAAAAAGCAAGAATCATCCCTCCGATTATTTTCTCATTAGAGGAAGCTTTAGAGTACATTCAAAAAGATGAATATGTAGAGGTAACTCCAAAATCTATTCGTTTGAGAAAAATCTATTTGACTGAAACTGATAGAAAAAGATTTAAAATCTAATCAGATATATATAATACTAAAAAAGCCATTCACATGTGAATGGCTTTTTTTATGCTCGTAATTTTTAGATAAATATTATTCTATGATATTTTGAATAACGACAAGCTTCAAAAAATAATGATTTTATAGATGGTTATCTTTTTAAACTAAAATGTCCTTTGATTTCTTTTCCGTTTTCAAACATCAAAGTAAACCAATAATCATCAGAGGGGAGTTCGCGACCTGTATAATTTCCATCCCATCCTGCGTTTGTAGAATTCATTTGTTTTATTAATTTTCCATAACGATCAAAAATTGAGATAGTGTAATCTGGCATCTGATCTAAATTTTTAATTCGCCAGGTATCATTATAGCCATCTCCGTTAGGGGTAAAGAATCTTGGATAATCAAGAACGTAGAATACTGACGATATAGTCGTTCCACATTTATTCTTATCTCTTGCATATGCTTTGTAAATTCCAGCTAATATGCCTTTAAATAATGGGCTATCTTGATAATCTATTCCGTCTAACGAAAATTCATAATTACCAATCCCATTATATTCTATTAAAACTGAATTTTCATTTGCAGAAAAATCTTTAATTTTAGTTCCTGTAATTATAGCGACATCAGAGGCAACAACATTGAATTTCTTCGTTTTTTCGCAACCATTTATATCGGATACTGTAACAGAATAATTTCCAGCGTTATTTACAGAAATAGTATTTGAGGTTGACCCTGTGTTCCAGTTGTAACTTTCAAACCCTGTGGCAACAGTTAGATCAATTATTGCATCTTTACATAAAAAGAAGGTTTCAGTATCAAAATTAGGAGGGTTAAATACATTGATTATTAGCTTAATTGGAGTCACAGCGTAACAGTCTGGGCCATTAATAATACGGGCATATAAGGTTTGATTAAATGCAATTGTATTTTTGAAGTTATTAGGCAAAGGATTTGTCTCTGTGATGGCATTGTTTTCAGTTAGATAATAATTTGCTAACAATCCTGGAGGTAGCCCATTTATAAGCTGTGGAGTAACTTGAGTGTTTAGATTAAATTCATACAATCCATCCGTGTCTTCATCACAAACTGCAATAGGATTTTGTGGGAGTATGATGTTGTTTGATATTTTTAATTGGAGGGTTGCATATTTTGCACAGCCATATTTATTTTCAACTCTTGCATTAATAATTTCTGTAGGTAAACTATTAGTGTAGTTTTTAGGATCAGTAATTGGATTCAATTTTGCTTGAGCATCTGCTAATGATTTGTAATATACAATGCTTAAATTTGGGTCATTGTTCTTTATTATTGCATCAACTTTGGTCAGATCAAATGTAGTACTGTTATCTGAGTCTATGTCGCATTGAATTAAGGTCGTATTTGTTGTTGTAATTTCTGAGGCGTATTCAATTTTTATTTCATCTGTAGCAGAACAGGACGAAGGAGCCATTAGAACATTTACTTTGTATGTGCCAGCTTCCTTAACTGTAAATGTGGGGCCTTTTTCTGTATTGTCTTTTATGCCATCTTTATACCATTCATAAATGTAATTAGAGCCTGCAGGAGAATTTAGTTTTGTGTCTAGGACTAATTCATCTCCATAACATAATGGATTATTGCTGCTTGATTCTCGGTCTTCTCCTAAATCTATTTCAGAAGTAAAGCTCCCTGCTTCAAGAAAAATAGCCGAATCATAATATGCATTTCTATCGTCGGCTATTACTAATTTTATATGGTATGTTTTGCCAGCAATTACATTAGTTTCAGATTTCATTACAATAGTTTGTCCAGTGTAATTTGTTGCGCCCGTTCCTACAGTGTTTAATCCGTTAAAGTAAATTTCATTTACGGCTTCACATCCAGGAATTAAATTGCCTTTATTGTCAAGAACGGATTCGATTTTTGGACGAACGGTCCTAGATGAAACAGGCGTGTTCGTGTTTGGTAATACTGCTAAATTTTTATAGGGTTCAGTACTGTTTTTTTCTTTTATGAGGAAAGCAAAACCATCAGAATAATAACATGGATATACATTTTGGTATTCATTAGAAGCAAAAATATAATTGAAACTTATGAAATTTGTTAATGGTGAAAAATCAAATTCTAAAACGGTAGCGTTTATAGAATTTATACCTAATATTTGATCTAAATCAGAATCGCCTAACCAGAAGTCGCTTCCACCACCACCATCATCTTTTATTACTGGGCCAATCGAATTACGACTGCTCCCAGTAGTAAGTACTACCCCTTCTTTAAATGGGAAATTACTCGTTCCAGCATTAAAATAAGCAAAACTTTTACTCCCAGGAGTATATTCGTCTCCAGTTGCTTCTGGGTTTGTTACTGTGGCACAGGAACTATTGACTAGTACTTTTTCTATTAATTCTTGAGTGCTTTTTGTCTCATCAATGATAATAGATTGTGCATTGGCTTTTATCCCAAGCCAAAAGATGAAAATTATTGATATAATTATTTTTACTGCCTTCATTAGTAACAAAAAAAAGTAAAAACAAATATACTATAGATCTCGGCTTTTTAGTAATTTATAAGAGAAGAAAATGAAAAGGAATGTCCAAATCAAAACAATCACAACTGAAATGTAATCAACATTATAGTTTTTTGTGTTTTCAACTCCCATTTGTATCCCAATATTCTTTATTACCGATAATCTAGTAAATGGTTCGACAATTAAGTTAGACATGGCTTCAAGAGGAAGTAATCGAATGAAATAATCTGCAATTTTGCTTTCAGGGAAAATTATAAAAGTTAGAACAGTTTTTATAATGCCTTCAAGAATACTCCATACAAGTAGGAATCCCAATGCGAATGCAGAACGTTTTACTAATATTCCTAAAAATAAACAGAATGAAAAGAATCCTGTTAGTTTTATGAAAAAAGCAAAAAGATATTCCATGCCAGAAAAAATAATTCCAATTTCGGTATAAGAAGAAAAACATAATCCTAATAGTAAGCTCATTATGAATACGAAAACAGTAGAGCAAAAAGAAAATAAGATTACGGTGTAGAACTTTGATAAAACAAACTCTTTTTTACTTAAACCATCAATAAGGTTTTGCTTTAAAGTCCCATAACTATATTCATTAGCCATCATAGAGACAATTACAATTGCTAAGAAAAATTTTAACCAAGCAGCGATATAAGTGTTGAAATGCCAAATGAAAGGAAAATTAAAAATTCCCATTTCAGCCAAATGAAATTTAAAGGCACCTAAGTCGAATTTTATAGATGCAATTAATGCAATAAAAGTAAGAAGAATAAAATAGGCTAATGTTAATATACGGCTGGCTTTATTTTTCCAAATTTTTTGTAGTTCTATAGAGAGAAGTCTGTTCATGGCTTATTTATTTTTTATAGAAGCGTTATTGGTTAGTTCAAGAAATTGTTCTTCTAAACTGTTTTTACGTTTTACTAAATGGTTTAAGGTGATGTTTTGTGAAAATAAAAAGCGGTTTAAATCTGCGGCATTTAAATCGTTTTTTAAATAAACCAGAATCATTTCTTTTTCTTTTATTATACGGTCAACAGCAGGATGAGTCTCTGTCACTGCAATTAATTTTTCAGTATCATCAGCTTGTATTTCAAAGAAGCCTTCATTTGCAGACATGCCGCCAACTGGACCAGAATATAAAATTTCGCCTTTTCTTAAAACCACGACATCAGTACATACTTTTTCAACTTCATCTAATAAATGTGAGGCAAGTAATATCGTTGTTCCCTGAGAGGCAATTTTTTTTATGATATCACGAATCTGATGAATTCCTTGTGGATCTAAACCATTTGTTGGTTCATCAAGAATTAATATTTCGGGGTCGTTTAATAAAGCTGATGCAATAGCTAAACGCTGTTTCATTCCTAATGAAAAAGTACTAAACTTGCTGTTTTTTCTCTCATTCAAACCTACTAATGCTAACTTCTCATTTATTTTAGAATAATCGATGTTTTTGATTTTACAAACCAATTTTAGGTTTTCTTCAGCAGTCATGTAGGGATAAAAGTTTGGTCTTTCGATAATTGCACCTACTTTTTTTAATGCATCATGTGTTTGTATTTTACCACCAAACCAGCTGTATTGTCCAGAAGTTTTGTTTACTACATTTAAAACGATTCCTAATGTTGTAGATTTTCCGCTTCCGTTTGGGCCTAGAATTCCATAAACGCGACCTTTTTCTATTTCGAATGAAATATCTTTCAGAGCCTGAACCCGCCCATATCTTTTGTGTAGGTTCTGTATTGTGAGTATTGTTTCCAAATTTATTAGTAGTTTTAGTTTTTAGTAAGACGTTTCAGTTTGGTTTTTGTTACTGAATGGTTTATATTTAATATAAATTTGTATCAAATATATTTAAAATGAGTGAACCTTTGATGTTTTTTAAAAAGCCATCGTATCCATTAACAAATCCATTGTTAGATTACTTGGAGCGTTATGAACGAATCTCAAAAGTTTCGGTTTTTTATGATGATTTATTGCGTTTTTCAGGTGCTATAAATGTATATGATAAAAATGATAAAGATACCTTATGGATTCGAGTTTATTATAGTGAATTTGAAAGAAATGAAATTGATTTGAATCTGAAAAAAATCTATTCACTTTTGCATTCGGATGGTAACACTGATATTATTCAATTCTTGAATGTTGATGCAATTGATTATTGTACGTTTGGAAATTCTAAGCCTTTTAGAATAAAAGTTCGAAATATTTTAAATGACAATTATGTTCATTTTTATATTAAAAAGGCTGATGCTTCTCGAATTTATGGTTTGGAATTAGAGGAAATACTATCTCCTGATAAAATTAACTTTTTGGTATATAAGGACACTTTGATCGAAGAACACATAATTGGTATTCCAGGGGATATTTTTATGAGTACGTTACTTAAAAATTGTACTGAAACGGAGAAATCTCAAATTGCTAAAGAATTTGTAAAGTTTAATGAACGTTGTATGATTAGGCTTTTGGGTGATATGCGAGCGTATAATTATGTAATTGTTCCGATTCACGATTTTGATCAGGTAGTATATAAAATTCGCCCAATCGATTTTGATCAGCAATGTTATGAGGGGAATTTTAAAGTGTATCGACCTCAGTTTTTTAAAGAAAATTACCCAATGATTGAATTGGTTAAGGATAAACTAGAAGATCGATCCATTGTGCAGTACAAAGATGAGGAACGTGCAATTTTAGCAAAACGTATTCATTCTGCTGATAACAGAATTAAAAAGTTATTGCATATTATGAGTGAGGACTCTATTTCGCCAGAAGCAAATTTAAATCAACTAAAAATGGAATTATATCGTTATACTAATGATTTGAATTTTAAAAACGCAAAATCAATGGGGCATGTTATGTCAGCGGCATTTGGTTTTATTACTAGAAATTTCAAAAACACAAATCTAATATAGAATCTTAAATTTATAATATGAAAAATTATATCGCTCTTATTGTTGCATTTATTTTGTTGGCTTGTCAGCAAGATTCCAGTGTATTGAAAACGTTATACCCATTACCTAAAAAACTTAAAGAAGTTTCTGGAATTACTTATTTCCCCGAAACGGGTATGCTTTGGGCATTAGAAGATAGTGGTAATGCTAATAAAATCTATGGGTTAAATGCTCAAGGCGAAATTGCTAAAACAATTACAATTGCAAATGCTACGAATATCGATTGGGAAGATATTACTAAGGATAAAGCAGGTAATTTATACATTGGCGATTTCGGAAACAATGATAATATCCGTAAAGATTTATGTATTTATAGAATCGATAAATCGGCTTTAGGGAAAGAAAATGCAGTTTCAAGCTATAAAATTTCATTTGCATATCCTGAACAAAAAGATTTCCCTCCTAAGAAAACACAAATGTTTTATGATGTTGAGGGATTCTTTGAGTTTAAAAATAATTTCTATTTATTTACAAAAAACAGAAGCAAGAATTTTGATGGTACGGCATCTATTTATAAAATACCAAATGCTGCAGGAGCACAAAAAGCTACTTTAATAGGAACTTTTAAAACATGTAGTAATTACAATCATTGTGCAATTACTAGTGCCACAATTAGCCCAGATATGAAAAAAGTGGTTGTTTTATGTCACGATAAATTAGTCCTTTTTCAAGGATTTAAAGGAGATAATTTCCATAAAGGAACACAAACGGAGATTGATTTAGACCATTTTTCTCAAAAAGAAGCTGTTGCTTTTAAAGATAATAAGACATTGTTAATAGCCGATGAAAAGACAAAAAAAGTTGGAGGTAAGGTATATGAATTTACTTTTAAAAAATAATTAAAAACCAAATCCAATACCAAACGCAATTCTCGCTTCTTCGTCAACGCTTTTAAAATAAGTTAGTCTAGCAGTGATTACATCCAATCCGTTGAGCCATAAACCTCCGCCTACGGATTGGTGCCATTTGTTTGAGTTTTCTCCTGTTGCCCAAACGCGACCATAATCAAATCCTCCAAGAATCCCGTAAGACATTGGTAAGATACTTTTTCTTATTTTTCCTAAACTCCATCGAACATCGCTACTTTGATAAAAAGATTGGTTTCCTAAGAAACGTTGATTTCTATACCCCCTTAAATCATAATCACCACCCAAAGTTGCTCCTTGGAAAAAATCGAAATTATTATTAAAGAGTATTTTTGATTTGATTATAGTTGCAAAAACAAACTTACCATTTGAATCAATTTTGTGATTGAAATTAATTTTGCTTTCTAATGATGGGAAATTTTGCTTGTTGTCATCCAGATTGATTTTCCAGTTTCCAGCTATCGAAAACCCAAATCCCATAGATGGGAATGATGGCAAATCGTAGTTCTCATAACTGTATTTTACTGTTGCTCCAGCGTATTGCTGACTTTTGAATACATCAGGATTAGCTACTCCTGGCGTATTTATGAATCTGCCTGAGGTTTCTTCGATTCTAATTTTCTCAAAAGATGTGGCAAAATTAAGCTCACTTCCATATTTGCCTACTTTCTTAATAGATGGAGTTACTCTTATAGCACGCATACGCACACGGTTATAATTCATGCCTAAATCTTCATCATTGTTTACAGTCTCATTACCATAACCAAAATAATTTATCGTAAAATTTGGGCTGGTTAAAATTGATTGCACATCAAAATCCCATTTACCTAACACTTTAGGGAAATGTCCGTCGTAAATAAGTTCATATCCATCGGTTGCAAAAAAGTAATTGGCTTTTAAAATGTGTTTTTGTGTATATGGATTTTGATTGAATTTGTTTACTGTATAATTAGCAACGATACCTAATTTTGCACCATCGTCAGGATTATAACCACCATTTGGTAGGCCTGAGAAAGCGTTATATTTTGGTTTTTCATAGTCGTATAGATTCGTTTGGTAATCATCAGTAAGTGCTGTTTTGGTTTTAGAATCTATATCGTAAGTGTTATTTTTTGATTTGAAATCATAAATTTTTACTCTTTTTCCGTTGGAAACCATGTAGGTGTCATTGTTTTGACCACCTATCAAACGAATACTTATTCGAGAATTAAAGTCTCCTTTTACTTCAAAAACATCATCGTCATCTAATCCATAAACCCAAAGGTTTTTGGTTTTGCCAGCTGTTAAATTTTTCGTGTAAATTAATTCTTCACCATTTTTCTTAATGCGATATACTTCTACATCAAGTTTGTTTTTTGCTTTATGTGTAATTATAAATTTATCTTTTTTATCAGTTCCAACTATTAAAACTGTTTTTTGTAGTACTCTATAATATTCGGTAGCATATTTTTGGAGCTCCTTTTTTCTTAGTTTTAGTTTACGTTTAATATCCTTGATAGTTTCATCTTGCACCTCTTTTGGTAAATTATTAAAAGAAGCATCTATATCAGCATCGGTTAGATTTTCTTGTATAAATTTGGCTTGTTCTATCCAATCATTTTCATGAGCAGTTTTTAAGAAAGCAATATCTTGAGGATAAGGTTCACGATTAAACCATTTTACGTTTCTAATATCATCTTTAAAGGATTGCATATGACGAAGAGCTGGCATTTGCATTAAAAGAGAAAGTAATGCGCCATCATATTTTGTAAAAGCTTGATCTCTATCTCTAGGAATTGGTTTGTAAATAATTTTATTTCCTTCGTTGTATTCACCCCAACGCCATTGGTCGCTGTGTCTGTCCCAATCACCAATAAGCATGTCAAATAATCGGGCTTTTATGTATTCTTTTTCGTCAATGGTATATTTTTCATCTTTATGGAGATTTTTCATCACATCATCAGTACTGATTATATTCAGCGGTTTTCCAAAAGTTTTTAAACTTATTTGACTGCTAGATGGACGTTCTTCCACCATATATAATTCATCTCCGAAATTATAATTATATCCTTTAAGGATTTCTTGTTTAGGGATATAATATAAAACCGGGTTAGTGTGAGATAGTCCGATTTTGTCTGCTAGATTACCGACAGCAAATGGGGTGTAAGGGTGAGAAGTTGTATAGAAGTCTAGTAAAAAGTTCTCGGCATAGGTATTATCAAATTGATCTTGTACAAATTGATCCTTAAAAGCTACAGATTGAAGAAATCGTGAAGCACTTTTTTTCAAAGCACGCATCACATATTCTTTACCGTCTTTGTCTACAATTCGTAATGATTTTGATTGATGTCCTCCGCCTTCTCTTTTTGGTGTAATACCACCAAAAAGAGTGTCTAAAGAAACTGTTTTAGCTTCAATAGGCATGCTGTAATATTTTCTGTAATGTTTTCCGAATAAAAAATTATGAAAAATGCTTTTCTTAGTCATTTCACTTGAGTAGATAGATGCCTTTGTTATTGCATTAAACTTGGCCGGTAAGTTTTCATGATATACAGTGTCTTTTACTGTGATAATATTTTGATCAAATAACAGTTTTTCTTTTTTGTTTTCATTACTGTAAAAAGCAAGTCTGGCATCTCCGTTTTTATAAAGAGTTAATGAAGCATATCCATTGCCACCATATGAAAAATCATTTGGATATACAGCCTTTGCTGCTTCAGATTTTGAACCAGCACCACTTATAATTTGTTTTATATTATCCTTGTTGATATATTGTAAATTATGATCATGACCAGAAACAACAATAACATTATCTTGGCTTTGTAAAAGGGTTTTTACTCTTTTTACAAACTGTGTGTAGACTTTGTTTTGTATGTCTTGTGGGCTTACTCCAGATGTTTTACGAAGTAAATTTATTACTGAACCAATAACAGGTAGTGGAATTTTTTGCTCTAAAGGGAATAATTGCTTTTCTAAGGAAAATTGACCTCCATGTGTACCATTACTCATTAAAGGATGGTGGACAGCTATAAGAACAGTTTTTTCTCTATTCTTATTTAAAATACTTTCCAATTCTTCAAAGAATGCTTCACGGGTTTTAATATCGCAATTATCATTCATTGTAGGATTGTCGTCCCAGTCTTCTAGAAACCACTGACTGTCTATAACTATTAAAGTAGTTTGTTTGTTTATTTTTAACTGTTCGATGGCACAGCTTTTTTGTGGTAAGAATGCTTTTTTATTATTTAAGTATGTCGTTACAAATTTTGATTGACGTTCGATTCCTTCAATTCCGCTATACCAGTCATGATTACCTGGGATAAAAATTGTTTTACCGTTGAAACCTTTAGTTAATTCTAACTGATTTGTTAGTTTTTTTTCTGCAAGAGCAGTAGCATCTATGTCTTTTGGATTAGGAAATCCGTAAGGGTAAATGTTATCTCCTAAAAATAAAAGTGTCGAGTTTTTATCTGAACTTTGTAACCTTTTGTGCAAAAGTTCAAGAGTTTGTTGTGCTTGTTCTTCGTCAGCATTTCCTGCGTCTCCAACTAAATATAAAGTATGGGCAATTTTTGTAGTATCTAATGCGTTTTGTGAAATAGGATTTTCTACGTCTTTCCCAAACTGAGCATGATGTGTTGCACAAGATTGAGTCAAAAAGAAGCTTAAAATTCCAATTAAATATGTGTTAATCTTATTTGTAAAATGATTATCCGAAAACAATTTCATAATTTAGTCGTATAAAAATATGTTTATGAACCTATTAGAGCAGTCCGAAGATTTTGTTTATAACTTACTCAAAGATAAACTTTCTATTCTATATTCGTACCATAATTTTTGCCACACCACGAGTGTTGTAAATGCCGTTAAAGAGTTGTGTGCTAATGAAAATATTGAGAGTGACGACGAAGAAAAACTTTTGATTGCTGCATGGTTTCATGATACAGGGTATATAAAAGGTTATGAAAATCATGAGATAGAAAGTGTGCGAATTGTTACCGAATTTTTAAGTGATAAGAATAAGTCTCCTGATTATATAGAAAACATTTCTAAATTAATTGCCGCTACAGCAAAATTTCATGAGCCTCTGACGCATTTAGAAAAAATAATAAAAGATGCTGATTATATTCATCTTACAACTAGAGAATATGCTACCAGTTGTGAACTTTTAAGAACGGAATGGGAGAATACGGAGCATAAAATATTTTCGAATGAAGAGTGGGCGACAGTAAATTTAAATTTTTTAGAAAACATACATCGATTTTATACCGATTATGCTAAAGAAAAATGGCAGCCTTTAAAAGAAAAAAACTTAAAACGGATTCATAAAAAAATGGAGAAGCAAGAATCAAAAAACACCAACGAATTTGGTGAATTTACCAAGAAAAAGAAAGATAAGATAGAAAAACCAGATCGAGGGATTGATACTCTTTTTAGAGTAACATTAGGAAATCATACGCGATTAAGTGGAATTGCTGATAGTAAAGCTAATATCTTGTTGTCTGTAAATGCGATAATTATTTCTATAGCACTTTCCACAATTATCCCCAAACTAGATAGCCCTAAGAATGCGCATTTAATTATTCCTACTTTTATAATGTTAATTTCTAGTGTTATTACTATTGTTTTTGCTATACTTTCGACTAGACCAAAAGTTACCACCGGAGTGTTTACACGCGAAGATATTGAAGCAAAAAAAATAAATTTATTGTTCTTTGGGAATTTTTATAAAATGCCTTTACACGAGTATGAGTGGGCAATGAACGAGATGATGAAAGACAAAGATTACTTATACGGTACTATGATTAAAGATTTATATTTTCTAGGGATTGTACTCGAAAGAAAATATCGCTTGTTAAGGGTTGCTTACAACCTTTTTATGATTGGTATCATCATAACAGTACTGGCGTTTATAATAGCATTTAGAAGTCTTTAAAACTAGTTTAATTCATCTAATAAATCCTGATATGTTATTTTTTTAGCTGTTAGCGTGTTGTTTACGACTTTTACTCGAATGGCTTTTAATCCGGATACACCTTGTAAATCTTCTACTTCAAATTGTTCTATTTGAGGATCTAGTATTTTCTTAAATTGTAAATATTTTATATATTTTAAATATTCGGCTTCTTCACTAGCATGTGAATATACGATTGTGATTTTTTCTTTTTCTGTGATGCGCTCTATAGAATTTTTGATATGAGCCTTATCGATACGTTTTTTTACAACTTCATATCGTGCATTGTAGGTTCCGTCTACATCAAAACGTTTTTCATCCATTCTAAAACGGATAGAAATAGGGGAGCTAAATACTAAAATTAAAGATGTTACATCAAGCTCATACGGTAATGAAGCTTTAAGCTGATGGTGTGCTAATTCCATTTCGCATAATGTTTGTAATTGCCATAATCTTAAATTGTGGAGATACATTACATCAAATGGTTTTGTAGGCGCAATAGAGGCTCCTATGTATAAATTATGTTCTACACCATCTGTTTTAAAACGTTCGTAATAATGAGGATATATTTGTTGCGCTTCGATTTGATTTTTGTCAAGTATAACAGCTAGTTTTTTATTGATAATAGACATTGCATTGTCAAATTTTTTTCTTTCCTGATAAAATAAACCTGTTTTTTCGTCTAAACCTTTAAAGTATTTTTGTTCTAGTTTTTCTGCTTCAGAATTACTTTTAGTATTTTTTAAAATAGGATGAATTTCCTCTTCAATGTAACGTTGTATATGTTGTTCTGAATCTGCTTTTAAAGGCGAATCAAGTTCTTCAAGAAGTGATTGTAATTCAAATTTACGTTGCTCTAAAAGAATTAAATTTGTATTTTCTTTTTGACTTGCAAAAATTTGCAATAACATCTTTAGCTGATTTTTTAGATCGGTTTTTACAGTTTCATTTCGATGCTCCGATGAGCCTTTAATATCAATTTGTCCGTATAATGGAAATACTTCTTTAAAGACAATTTCTTTAAAAATATAATCTTTCGTGTGATTGCTATTCTGAAAATATTTTTCGGATTCTTCTCTAAATTTCCAATAAACACTCGGATGGATTGTGGTATATTCTCTCTGAATTACTGCTTCTATCTGATGTTGCATGTCATTATTGTATCTCTCGATTGTGTCTACTAGATACGGTAGAACTAGATCTAATTTTTTTGCATTTATTGTGTTAAGTGCCCTTGGAGTTGCAGAAACCAATTCGACAACGCCTAATAATTTATTGTCTTTTATAACTGGAGCAAAAACACAACTGTTTATATTTTGACCACGTAAAAGTTCTCCAAGTTTTATATTCTCATTTTGTTCTATGAATTTTTCAACATTCGAAATTATCAGTGGTTCTTTGTGTTCTAGTAAGTTTTCAAAGGAGCAACCGAATACGGCATTTTTACAATCCATTTCATGGTTAAATGGGAGTAAGAAGCTGGATAATTCACTATCTTTTTCTAGCTGTGGAGGTTTTATAAATTTTTCCTGCTCTGGGTTGTAAATTAAAAAACCAACTTTAAGATTTGGAATTTTAAAAATAGATCTAAATATGCTTTCAATATTTTTACTCTCAGTTGCTTTTTTTGTATCTGATTTTAATAAATTAGTTTTTAGATTAGAAATAGCATTTTCTGTAGTGGCATCAAATAAAATAATAATACCAAATCCTTTTAGAATCCAACTTTCAATAGGGAATTTTTCTTTCCATAAAGCAATATCATCATAATTGTCAATCAATAAATCGATATCTTCTTGTGTCAACTTTGGTGCATTTTCAGAAGGAATTATTTCCATGAAATCAGCATTGTATAAAATACGGTAGTGATTTATGATTCCATTAGAATCTGGAATATCATAAAAAAAAGGTTTATTGAAATCTATGTTTTGTTTGTAGTAAGTACCAAGAATTAAACAACAATTAGCAATATAGAATTGTTGTTCGTCGAAATCACGAATGGATACATCAAAGTTTGTACCTGCATCTTTGAGTATTTTTTTAAATCTCTCGGTGTAATTAAATGTGAAGTTTTGAAACGGTATAGTAACAGCTTTAATTTCGTTATTTGTTAATGCTGTAGGGAATAAATCGGCTAATAAATGATTGATAATAGTTTCATGTTTTTTTATCACAGAAAAATCTTCAATCCCTGTTTGTAATTCAGGAATGCTCTCTACTTCCTTCAGAAGTGCTTTGGCATAATTAGAGCGATAATCAATATCTGATTGTGCAATTTTCTCTAAAGCTTCAATAAGTTTATGAAATGATATTAGAGTTTTAAAAGGACTTTCGTCGAATAAATGATATTTCATGGCACTATTATTTATTAGTATACAAAATTACTAATATACGCAATTTAAGCCTTGCTTTTCAGGGTTTATTTTATAAAAAAAGCCTCAACTGATGTAGTTGAGGCCCTGATTTTAAGTAAAATTGAAATTGAAAAGAATAAATACTAGCTTTTCTCTTCTTTATTGAAATAAACTAAATAGTAATACATTTGTTTTTCTTCATCCCAACCTTTTTCTACAAATTTTTCAGCACTTTCTGGATTAATAAAATCCATCTTGATTTGTATATGAGTATCTAGGTTGATAACGTTTTTGATTGATTTTCTTGCATCAGAAACTGCAGCGTTGGCAATAGGGAAAGTAGTAACATCTTCGATACTGTATTTTTCACCTTTATCAACTTTATAGTTTTTAAATTCAGGAATTAAATCAGGATTATCTAATACTTCATTAAGGAAGTTCGTTTCTTCAAACTGGTCGTTCTTTGCAAAATAATTCACAGAACGGTTCATAAACATTACCTCTTCTTTTTTGTCTTCTGCTGGTAATACTACATCTTTAGCGAAGCTCTGACAGAATTTTAAGTATTTTTTTGTAATGAAGTTTTCATCTTCAAATGCATCAACTGATAAGAAATGCTCTAACCAGTAACGAGCATCGTAACGGTTGCTATCAACAGTTAGAATTTTATACCCTTCTTCTTTTTTATAATTAAAAATCAAACATCCCTTATCTAGTTTGTTAAGATTGATTCCTTGTTGTAAAATCATTTCAAGGTTGCTGTCTTTTTCTTCAAATTGTAAAAAGTCAGCTTGTAATTCGCTTTTAAAAATACCAATTGCATCAACAACATTATTATCGATACTTAAATTGGTTAAATATGTTACATAAACCTCTCCGTTTTTAATATGTGGGTGGTTTGACTGCTCATATAAATGTGTCGTAATTCTTTTTGAAACTTCCTGTAAATTCCCTGGATTGTCAAAAATCTCAGTAGCATATTTAAACATGTCGTTATAATCCAAATCGACTTCGTGTGCAAACTGGTAATAGTTTTCTTCTTTCTCTCTAAAAGGCTTAAAAAAGTATTCTTTTATCAAAGGAACGATTTCGTCATTTAAATTAAATGGCTGATCTGATAAAAAAATTGCTTCGTTTCTGCTCTTGTTTCCTACGCGGTGAATCGCAAGCGTGTCGATGTGGGTGTTGAAAAGGTTTATCATATGTTTTTAAGGTGCTTATTTTTGAGGTTCAGAGTTGCAAAGGTTCAAAGGTTTTAGCTTCGTTGTTTTATTTTTCGGATAAAAGCACTTAACATTCGCTCTATTTCTCTGCTCTCTTCATTTATTTTATTAAACTGAACTTCGTTTATGTATTTTAGATTGAAAGAAATTTCAAGCTGAGTCTGCATTTCGAATAATGATGAAATAGAAATGTTTAAAAATCGTAAATAATCATTATTTCTATCTCTACCATATCCCTCAGCGATGTTGCTTGGTATTGATATTGAACTTCTACGAATTTGTGAAGTTAGGCTATATATTTCTTCTTTGGGAAATGAATTTGTTAGTTGATAGATTTCGGTAACCAAAGTCATTGATTTTTGCCAAATCAAAAGGTCTCTAAAAGTATTCATATGTTTTATATTTAAAAACATAAACATAAGTAAATTCTCTCTATTTTAAATCATAAGATTTAAAATAAAACCTCAGAGCCTATGAACCTTTGTAACTTTGAACCTTTTGAAGAAACTAATTCCAATTCTCTTCAAATCCATAATCTTCGAAACTATCGTCTCCTTCAAACATATCTAAATCGTCTTCGTCCAGATCATCTTCAAATTCACCATAGATATCATCATGCATATCTGCTTCGAAATTTTTCTCGCCTGAATCATCTGGCATTTCTCCGTGAGAGAAAAGAGTTTCTGGGTAAGTATTTCCAATAGCTTGGTCTTCTATTGCAGCTAATTCAACCAAAAATGTCCACATATGTATAAAATCGTAGACGTAAATGATTTTAGTATTCTCTTTGTCTAATATACCAGATAAAGTGTAGTCACTCATTGTTTTTTGTTCACCAGGAACATCTCCAGTATCAAAAAGGGGAATTTCATCTTCTTGATTCCAAGTTTCATCGCAGGTATAAAACGAAGCTACTTCCATTCCGTCAAAACCAAAAGAATTGAAAATGGCATTGTGTAAATCTTCTAAAGTATCTTCTTCAAGAATTGCTATATCTCTAAAAATATCTTCTTCTGCATCTAGAATTACTCTAAATTTATAAACCATAACTTAACTATTTTTTTGTTTTTTATTGCTGTTGAAATGCAAGTGCAAATATACTCTATAAATATTATTTCGCAATGAAATAAATCTTTATTGTGTTTCTGAATGCTCCATAATTTTTCATTATAGGGGGTAAATATTATATGATTCGTTTTCAATAATAAAGCTGGTTTTTATCTCAAATTATGTATGTGAAAATTAAAAAAACCATTGTAAAAAAAACTTTCACAATGGTTAAATATATAGACTTATCCTATTTTATTCGATGATTTATATACTAATGCATCGCATCTGCAGGATTAATTTTGTTTTTCCCTTTTTTAATTAAAAATATAATTGGAATACACAGTAAGAACATGATACCTAGATATAAAAATATATCCATATATGCCAAAACGGTACTTTGTTTCATTACCGAATAATCGATTACTTGGTAGGCTTTATTCAACGCTTCGTTACTACTAAAACCTTTTGACATGAATCCTTTTTGAAGTAATTCTATTCTTTGTTGTACTTCGAATTTAGTTGTATCCAGGTGTGCTACCAAATCAACACGATGTTTCTGACTGAATCTCGTGATAAAGGTGGTGATAATTGCAATACCAAACGAACCTCCTAATTGTCGCATCATTCCTGTAAAAGCAGCTCCTTCACCAATATTTTTTCCTTGTAAGGTAGAAAGCGATAATGTTGTTATAGGTACAAAAAGCAATCCTAAACCAATACCTCTTAAAATTAATGGCCAGTATAAATGTTCTACACCAGTATCAGGTGTCATATTATTATACATCATAAAGGTGAAGAAAAAGAAAATTAAGAATCCAACGCCTACCATATATCCTTGAGGAACTCCTCGCTGAATTAATTTACCAATAATTGGCATCATAAAAGCAGTGGTTATAGATCCCGGAATAAGTAATAATCCAGCATCAGTTGCTGTCCATCCTAGGATAGATTGTGTGTAAATTGGAATAATTAATGTTGATCCATAAAGTCCGAAACCAAGGATGAAACACATTATAGTACCAATTCGTAAGTTTCCATCTTTAAGAACACTTAAATTTACAATTGGATGTTTATAGGTGAGTTCTCGCCATATAAATAATATTAGACCAAGAACTGTTACAACACTTAATGTTACAATCAATGAATCATTAAACCAATCGTCTTGTTGTCCATGTTCTAATACAAATTGTAAAGAACCAATAAACGAGGCTAGGAAAAATATTCCCCACCAATCGACTTGATTGGCTTTTAGTTTCTCGCCATATTTTGGGCTTCTTACGAAAGAAATAGCCAAAATTGTTGCAATAATACCAAGTGGAATATTGATATAAAAAATGTAAGGCCAAGAATAATTATCTACTAGATACCCTCCTAAAGGCGGACCTAAAGTTGGACCTACAATAACTCCCATTCCGTAAATTGCCTGTGCCATTCCTCGTTTTGCAATAGGATAACTCTCGGTTATAATGGTTTGTGCCGTAACTAATAAGGCTCCTCCACCAAGTCCTTGAATAAATCGAAATGCAATAAGTTCCCATATATTTGTAGCATTACCACACAAAAAAGAAGAAATGGTGAAAATTATAATCGATGTTACAAAATAATTTCGTCTTCCAAATTGTTGTGACAACCAACTTGTCATCGGTATTACTATGACATTTGCAATAGCATAAGCAGTAATTACCCATGCAACATCTGTTAATGTGGCACCAAGGCTTCCTCTCATGTCTGTCAATGCTACGTTTACGATGGTTGTATCTACAATTTCCAACAGTGCGCAAAGCACTGCTGTTATCGTAATTAAAACTCGTCTGTAGCCATATTCTACTAAATCATCTTGTGCTTGTACCATTTTGTTCTATTAGAATGCTTTTCAAAAATGAATGAATGTATAATTCTTGTTACAGGAAAATAATTTCCTAATAAGTGTAATTTCTATTTTAAATGTACATCTACATCCACGTTCATTCCTGGTCTCAATAATTTTATTTTTTCAACATCATTACTTGCGTCCAAGTTGATTTTTACAGGTAATCGTTGAATTGTTTTTACAAAGTTTCCAGTTGCATTATCAGGAGGAAGTAATGAAAAACGTGCTCCTGTTGCTGGTGAAAAAGAAGTAATAGTTCCTTGAAAATCATAATTAGGATATGCATCTACTTTAAGAGTTACCTTTTGACCAATAACCATTTTGTCAAGTTGCGTTTCTTTAAAGTTAGCAACCACCCAAGCTTCTGAGTTATTGATGATATAAAATAAAGATTGCCCTGGTTGTACCAATTGTCCTGGTTGAATGTCAACTTTAGAAACCTGACCATCAATTGCTGCAGTGATTACAGTATAAGATAAATTTAAATTAGCAACATCTAGTAATGTTTTTGCTTTTTTGATATTTGCAGCAGCTACTTCTGTTTGTTTGTCTGTAGCTTTAGATTTTGCCTGAATAACCGATTTTTGATATGAACTTGCTTTTTCTTGTTGTTGCAAAACACGTACTTGGCTTTCAGCTTCTTCTTTTGCTGTTAATGCTTTCTCGTATTGTTGTTTTGTAATTGTATGGCTTTTGTACAAGTTGTTGTAACGATTGTAATCATTTGTTATCTGTACTAATCTAATTTTTGCACTTTCGATGTTTCCACTTGCAGATCTTACATTTGCATCCGAAACTGAGATATTTGCAAGAGCACTTCCGATGTCTGCTTTTGCGGCTTCATACGAACCTTCTGCACCTAATATGGCTGCATTTGCTTCGTCAATTTTTAATTGATAATCTCTTTTGTCTATTGTAAATAAAGTATCTCCTTTTTTTACAAAGTCATTATCTTTTACATAAACCTTACTTACATATCCTGATACTCTTGGAATAATTGGGTTCATTTTTTTCTCTATTTGTGCATCATCTGTTTGTTCGTGAGCAAGAGAGTGCATGTATTTGTAGATTCCGTAAGATCCTCCAACCAGAACCAAAATAACTAGTATAATTGTAAATTTGGTATTTGTTTTTTTCTTTTCCATGTGGGCTATCGATTATATTTTTGTAAGATTGAATGATTGTGATAATTGTCCTGTTGCTGAAAGCATTTCGTAATATCTTTGAATTATATCGGCTTTAGACGTAGCTGTGTTTACTTTAGCACTAAGTTGTTCTACATCTGCCTCAAGTAAATCATTGGTATCAGCAAGGCCGTTGTCGAATTTATCTTTTAAGATTCTATAATTTTCTGATGCTTGTTCCAACGCTAAGTCGTAAACCGAACTTTGTTTTAAAGCTAAGTTATAGTTCTCTATTGCTTGTTGTACTTCGACTTTAATGTAATTAGTTAAAATTTCTTCTGAGCTTTTTACTTCATCTGCTTTACTTTGAGCATGTTTTATGTCAGCTCCTTTTTTTAATATTCCGCTAAGATCGTATGAAACGCCAACTCCAAAATTCATTGCATTTTGCACCGTAAGAATATTTCTAACATCAACAGCGGCATAGCCACCTAATAAAGAAACAGTAGGGTAGTAAGCACTTTTCGCCATTTTTATACTAGATTCACTAGCTTTTTCCTGATAACGCAATGCTTCTAAATCTTTACGATTTTCTAAAGCAGGCTGCTCATTTGAAGGGATATTATCTGTTTTATAATTAATAAAATCATTTTCCCCGACAGTTATTTTAGTTGAAGAATCTAATTTAAGTAATGTTATTAAATGATAATTCAGAATGTTTAAATTCTTATTAGCTTCGTCTATTGATAGTTGTATTTTTGAAACTAATAATTGAGATTTTAATAAATCATTTCTAGGGATTATTCCGTTTTTCTCTAATTCAATAAAATCTGTTACACGCTGTTTCGCTTGTTTTTGATTTTCATTTAAAAGTTCAATTGTTTTTTGAGTTTTGTATAAATTAGAATAATTATTTACAACTCTTAATGCAATGTCTTCTTTAGTTTTTAGTGAAGTTGCAAGTTCGGCTTGGTATAAATTTTCAGATAGCTTAATGCTATTTTGAATTTTAAAACCTGCAAATATTGGTAAGCTTGCACTAAGTTGCCCCAACATTAACTGATCAACATTTGGAGCTGACCCAGAACCACTTTCTTGATTCATTTTTAAATTTACATCTGCACCAGCCAATCTCTGAAATTGTCCAGAAGCTTTTAAATCTGGATATTGATTGTTTTTAGTAGATCTAAGTTCGTACTTTTTAGTGTTGACTTTTGTGTTAGCCAACGTGACTTCGTCACTCTTCTCCCATGCCATTTTTACGGCATCATCTAGGGTAAGACTCGTTTTTTCTTGAGCTTCTAATGAGGATATTCCGATTAGGAAAACCCCAAAGAGCATAATTGGATTAATTTTCATAAACAAGTAAGGCTTTTATAGTTTGTTGAATGTGTTTTGTTAAATGTGTTTTTATGTAATCTGTATATAAAGCTTCAGTACTTAAATTCAATACTTTCTGAAAGAAGATTTTGTTCATGTGGAAATGAAAAAAAGTTCCAAGAATAGTAGGGGTTATTAAAGGGATAATGACGTCTTTTCGGAAAACACCTTTCTCCTGACCTTCATTGATAATACTTTCTAATGATTTGAGATTTCCTTTCTTTAATTCTGTAAAGTGATTTAAAGTTTTTTCTCTTTTTTTAGATGTCAATTCAAAATGCATAATTCTGAAAATTCCTCCGTTGCAGTTAATCTTATTGATATAAAGTTCGATTAACTTATTTACTTTATCGATAGGTTCTAAATTTTCTTGCAGTAAATTTTCTAATTGCAATTTAAGATCCGATGTTCTGTATATAATTAACGATTCGAGTAATCGTTCTTTGGAACCAAAATAATACGATACCATAGCAATGTTGATTTTTGCTTCTTTGGCAATATTTCGTATCGAAGTTCCTTCAAATCCTTTGTCAGAAAAAAGCTTTTCTGCAACCTGGAGAATTTGAATCTTTTTCTCGTTTAATTCGATGTGTGACATGAGTGAGTTTCTAATCGGGTACAAAATTAAACAAGTGTTTAATTTAAACAGCTGTTTAGTTTTTATTTAACATAATATTAACTAAAATAATGATTTGTAAGTGAATGTTCGTTTTGTTATAATATTCTGATTTTTAATGATTTGAATCGATTATAACGATGTAGTTAATTTTGGGTTTAAGAAATTATTTGATATTGAAGTCAAATAAATGTTTAACGAGATTGACTCTTTGGTACCAATCATTGTGGACTAATTCTAATTTTTTTATTTCAAATTTTCCGAAGTTATAATCACGGTATTTGTGTAGTAATTTTAGAAATAAATCCTTGTTATTTATAGGGTTTTTGAACCGTAAAACGGTTAAATGGGTTGTGAATAACGAATAGCGTTGATCGATACTTTGTTCGAGTGTAGTTTGTTTAAACGCAGTGCGAAGATTGTCACGTAAGTCGTTTATACTTGTATCGCTTGGAAATCCCTGAATCATAATTGCCGAAGGTGAGGCAGTAATTCCTTGTAACTTAATTACTGATTTGTTTAAACCAGAAATGCATTTATTTATTACAGCAATATAATCTTGTAACGTGATGTTGTTTATATCAAATCCTTCATAACAAGATATAATAGACATTACTGTAATGTGAATATCCGAATTGGGGTAATAATATTGAGAAGCATCAACTTTTTTTAATTCATTTAAAAAAAGTTGAATGCTATTTTTAATCTCTTCTGTAGGTCGAATTAATAATGTAATTCCTAAACGGTTATCGTTCAAATTATCTATTTGTGTATCTATAACATAATTGTCATTTGATATCTTCTCACAGGATTCTGTGAACAAATTAGTATAATGTGAGGCTAAATCCATTTTAAATTAGATTAAAAAAATGGGATTATTTAATTGCTTTCACAAAATCATCAATATGTTGTGTGCCTTTTTCAGATAAGTGCTTTATAAAAGCGCTTCCAATGATTGCACCTTTTGCAAATTTAGTAGCCTGATTGAATGTTTCTTTATTCGAAATTCCAAATCCAATTACCTGTGGGCTTTTAAGATTCATGTTTGCAATTCTTTCAAAATAACTTTCTTCTGTATTACCAAAACCAGATTGAGAACCAGTAACGCTAGCTGAACTTACCATGTATATAAAACCGTTTGAAACACTATCAATAAACTTAATGCGCTCATCAGAAGTTTGTGGTGTGATCAGGAATACATTTATAATTCCGTATTTTTCGAAGGTAGTTTTGTATTGTTCTGCATAAACATCTACAGGAAGGTCAGGGATGATTAATCCGTCGATACCAATTGCAGCACATTTTTTGCAAAACTCTTCAACTCCGTATTGTAATATAGGATTAAAATAGCCCATTATTATCAATGGAATTTTTACGCTTTCGCGAATATTTTCCAGTTGGTCAAATAAAACCTGAGTTGTCATTCCATTATGTAATGCCTGAGTAGAACTTGCCTGAATTGTTGGTCCATCAGCCAAAGGATCGCTAAACGGTAATCCGATTTCGATCATATCGATTCCGCTTTTTTCTAAATCCTGAATGATTTGTACAGTGTCATTAAGATTAGGATATCCTGCAGAAAAATAGATAGATAGTATCTTTTTATCTTCTTGTAGTTTTTGATTTATTCTGTTCATCTTTTTATTTTTTATCCTAACAGGTTTCAAAAACCGATTAGGTATATTATTAATTTTCTCTGCCACTCTCGATAGCTATCGGGATAAAAGCTTCATCTTTGATTTCTGCAGTAAATTTATTTCACTTTTCTTTAATCTGTGAAAATCATTTTAATCTGTGGCATTATTTTTTTTAATCTATTACAATTTCACTAGTCCAAATGTCATTATGATTTTGAACCAATAACAATCCTGAATCTGAATCGTTCATTTGAGCAATTAATTCTCCTTTGTTATTCCAAAAAGCACTTTTTCCACCAGATGGACTTCCCCATGATTCTCCACTAAAATTAGACATAAGCACATTCATATTATAGGTGCTAGCATAATTTTGCAACGCTTTGTAAGCTCCAGGGATTCCGTTTGGACTAAAGAAAATGCTAGCAATATAAATTGCAGTTTTATTTTCGCTTGCCTTTTTTGGATGTAACGGATTATCAATATCGGCACAAATAGCAAAAGAGATTTTTTTATTCTCTAATTCGATTGTTGGATTATAATCAAATGACGATTGATAGTATACATCTTCGCCTTCATGAAGAAATTGTTTGGTATAAATAGAAACCGAATCATCGGGCGAAATAATAAATTCTCCAATAAATAACTGGTCTTTAATTTTTATAGGTGCTCCAGCAACAATTACAATTTTATTTTCGACAGCTAATTTTTTTAAATGATTTAGACGTGAATCATTTTCTGAGAAAGTAAGTTCAATTGCATTTTCTCTTTCATAACCTGTAATCGATAGTTCTGGAAATACGATTAAATCGGCATTTTTTGTCACTGCCAATTCTATAAGGCGATAATGATCTAATAAATTAGAATCGATATTTCCTCGTTTTGGTTTAGTCTGAGCTGCAGCTAATATCATTTTAATAATTTTTTGTTGTTTTTCTGGGCGATTTCTTATTGATTATGTGAGTTTGCGTTAGGGTATAAAAGCGACATCCTTTTTTATACTTTTTTTAGCTTTAAAAAGATATAGCGTTCCGATAGTTATCGGGAAGCCCGACCGTTTTTTTGACAGTAACGCCCTAACTATAATTTAAAATAATCGATATATGTATTTAAATCTTTATCACCACGACCTGATAAATTGATAACTACAATTTCGTCGGGACCAAATTTCTTTTGTTCCAGAACGGCAAAGGCATGTGCACTTTCGATTGCTGGAATAATACCTTCGGTTTTGGATAATTGCAAACCAAATTGCATGGCTTCATCATCGGTAATCGAAATAAATTCAGCTCTGCCAGTTGCGAATAAGTGGGCATGCATTGGTCCAACTCCTGGGTAATCTAAACCTGCCGAGATAGAATAAGGTTCGGTAATTTGTCCGTCGGGAGTTTGCATTAATAATGTTTTACTTCCGTGAATGATTCCGATTTTTCCTAAAGCCGAGGTTGCAGCGCTTTCGCCAGAGTCAACTCCTAAACCAGCAGCTTCGACAGCAATAATATTTACGTCTTTTTCGTCTAAGAAATGGTAAAAAGCTCCAGCAGCATTACTTCCTCCACCTACACAAGCGATAACGTGATCTGGGTTTTCACGGCCTTCTTTTTCTAATAATTGTGTTTTTATTTCGGCAGAAATTACACTCTGAAAACGGGCTACCATATCAGGATAAGGATGTGGACCAACCACAGAACCGATGATATAATAGGTATCGACAGGATTATTAATCCAATCACGGATGGCTTCGTTTGTAGCATCTTTTAAGGTTTTAGAACCCGAAAGTGCCGGACGAACTTCTGCACCTAACATTTTCATACGAGCCACATTTGGTGCTTGACGCTTAATATCGATTTCACCCATATACACGATGCATTGCAATCCCATTAAAGCACAAACAGTAGCAGTAGCAACACCGTGTTGACCTGCACCAGTTTCGGCAATAATTCGGTTTTTACCAAGGCGTTTTGCAAGTAAAATTTGCCCGATTGTATTGTTTACTTTATGCGCACCAGTATGGCATAAATCTTCTCTCTTTAAATAAATTTTAGTATTGTATTTTTTCGAAAGTCTTTCGGCAAAATATAATGGAGTAGGGCGGCCTACATAATCTCTTAATAGTGCATCGAACTCAGCTTGGAAGCTTGGGTCAGCAGTAATTTTTAGATAGTTTTGGCGTAGTTCTTCTACGTTTGGATATAACATTTCTGGAATGTAGGCTCCTCCAAATTCTCCATAATAGCCTTTTTCGTTGACGTGAAAACTCATTTGTTTAAAGTTTAAATGTTTAAAGTTGCAAGGTTTTGCTTGAAACTATATAATATGTTTTTATCTTTTAATCCTGCTTCGATTTCAAATTTACTGTTTACATCAATGGCATAAATAGGTAAATTGGTTTTCGAAATTTCTTTTATTGTTTCTATTTCTTCAAGCCCGATTCCGCCACTAAGGAAGAATGGTTTTGTAGAATTGTATTGGTTTAATATTCTCCAATCGAAAGTGGTTCCGTTGCCGCCAGGTAATTTTCCTTTGGTATCAAAAAGAAAATAATCACAAACTGATTCGTATGATTTTACTACTTCGAAATCAAAATTTTCATCGGCAGAAAATACTTTGATAAGTTCGATTTTAGGATCAATTTTATTTTTTAGTTCCTGACAAAACTCAACCGATTCATGACCGTGTAATTGTATGGCTTGCAAATCGTATTTTGAAATTTTGCTTAGAATCTCTTCCTGACTTTGATTTACAAAAACCCCAACTTTCTTGATTGACTTTGGTAAATCGGGAATGATTCCGTCAAAATACCGAGCCGATTTTTCCCAGAATATAAATCCCATATAATCAGGTAGGAGCGAACCTACTTCAGTTATATTTTCGGGATATTTCATACCGCAGATTTTGAGTTTCATTTTGTTGTGTTTTTTACCGCAAAGGGCGCAAAGAGTTTTTATATTCTATGTCATTAAAACGCTAAGTTCGCAAAGTTTTGGGCTAAATTTGTATGCGTTTTTATGTCTATTGCTTACTACCTATAGCTTCTTAATAAATTCAGTTGCTGCTTGTCCTGCGTTATCTGTTTTCATGAAATTTTCACCAATTAGGAATCCTTTGTAACCGTATGGTTTTAATTCGTTAATAGCTTCGATAGATGAGATTCCGCTTTCGGAAACTTTTACAAAATTATCAGGAATTTGTGCTGCCAGTTGTTTGCTGAAATCCAAGCTAACTTCGAATGTTTTTAGGTTTCGATTATTAACTCCTATCATATCTAGTGTTGGCATTATCGATTTTTCTAATTCTTCCTGATTATGAACTTCTAGTAAAACTTCTAATCCTAAACTTTTTGCAAATTCAGATAATGACTTGATTTCTTCTCTTGTTAGAACAGCAGCAATAAGCAAAATTAAATCAGCTCCAAAAGCTTTAGCTTCTAATATCTGGTATTCATCAACAATAAATTCTTTTCGCAATAACGGAATATTTACAGATGCTCTTGCTAATAGTAAATCATCAAGTGAACCTCCAAAATATTTTCCATCTGTTAAAACAGAAATTCCGCAAGCACCTGCGTTTTCATACCCTTTTACCACTTCTTCAACAGTAAAGCTTTGGTTTATAATCGATTTTGATGGAGAACGACGTTTGTGTTCAGCAATGATTCCTGTAGAACTTGCTTTTAGTTTTTGACTTAAAGAAATAGTTTTTCTATCGAAGAAAACAGAGGCTTCTAGTTGTGAAACTGGAATTATTGATTTCTTGAGAATGACCTCTCTTTTTTTGTCAACTATTATTTTATCTAAAATATTCATTGTTTTTTTATTTTAGGTTTCAAGTTCCAACGATTTTTAACTTGAAACTAATTTTACTTACTTAAATCTTTCAATTTATTCAAAGCTACTAATCCTTTTCCAGAAGACAAGCTTTCTTTTGCCAGTTCGAAACCTTCTTGCGGAGTACACTTTGTAACCGTTGCAATTGCCATTGCCGCATTGGCGCAAACTACATTGTTCTGAGCTTCGGTTCCTTTTCCTGAAAGGATATTGATAAACATATCAGCAGATTCTTCGATTGTTTTTCCACCTTCGATTTCGCTTTGTGCTAAAAGGCGAACGCCGAAATCACTTGGATTCAATATACCTTCCATTGTACTGGTAATAATTTTTGTTGGACCAGTTAAAGAAACCTCGTCATAACCGTCAAGCGAATGTAGGATTGTAAAATTTACATCTGTATTTTGATATAAATAGGCATACATTCTTGCCAGTTCCAGATTGAAGACTCCCACTAATTGGTTCTTAGGAAATGATGGGTTTACCATTGGGCCCAACATATTAAAGAACGTTTTTACAGCCAATTCTTTTCTTATCGTTCCTACGTTTTTCATAGCAGGGTGAAATAATGGTGCGTGGAGCACACAAATTCCAGCTTTATCGATACATTTTTCTATGAAATCGGCATCATTAGTAAATTTGATTCCCATTTTTTCCATTACGTTGCTAGAACCTGAAATAGACGAAACGCCGTAATTACCGTGTTTAGCAACTTTTATTCCAGCTCCAGCTGCTATGAATGATGCTAGAGTCGAAATATTGAAAGTATCTTTTCCGTCACCGCCAGTTCCGCATAAATCGATAGTATTATAAGCTGATAAATCGATGCGGATGCATAAATCTAGTAAAGCTTCACGGAAACCTGCTAACTCATCGATGCTAATACTTCGCATCATAAATATGGTAAGGAATGCCGAAATCTGACTCGGATTATAATCCCCATTTGGTATATTAATCAATACATTTTTTGCCTCCTCTTTAGTAAGGATTTCATGATTGATTAATTTGTTTAATATATTTTTCATTCTTTTTAAGGTTCTAAGTTTTTTGTTTTTTATCTCAGGTTTAAAGTTTTCTCTTTGTGTGGCTTCAACTTCGCTCATCTTGGCAGTGAAAATAATTATCATTTTGAGTGAAGTCGAAGGATTTTTTAGGTTCCAACAACTTGAAACAAAGAAAACGTGAAACTATTTTTTAATGTTCATCTCCTTGATAAATCCACATTGGTTCTGTTTTTCCTGCTCTTTCAAATCCATTTTTTTTATAAAAATCTATTGATTTTCCATCAGCAGTTAACATTTGCATATGAAAATCTCGATATCTTTCTTGCATTTTTTCACAAATCATTTTACCGATTCCTTTTCCCTGATATTCTGGAAGTATTAACAAATGGGGATAATAAACAGTTAAATAACCATCGGAAATTGCATTTCCCAGCCCAACCAGTTTTGTATCATCCCAAGCAGTAATTAAAGTTTCAGAATTTAAAAGACCTTTATATAATAAATCTGGTTTTTCAGCTGAACTCCATTCATTTGCTTTGTACAATATAATTATATCTTCAATTTTAATTTCTTTGGTTTCTAAAATTCTAATACTCATTTTTTTAAGTTGCTAAGGTTTGAAATGTTTTTTTGTTTTCAAGTTTCAACTGTTATTGTTAACTGTTACTGAAAATTGAAAACTATTTTTTAACCCAATTCTCTAACATTTTTTTTCCGTTTGGAGTTAATACACTTTCAGGATGAAATTGAACTCCGCGTACATCATAGGTTCTGTGTCTTAATGACATTACTTGTCCGTTTTCGTCGTAAGATGTAGCTTCAAGAACATCGGGTAAACTTGCATCTACAACCCATGAATGATAACGACCTACTTCAAATTCTTTACCTAATCCTTCAAACAAAATTTCATCATCGACCACTGTTTTTACATTGGTAGCTACACCATGATATACTTTATCAAGATTTGATAATGTTCCTCCAAAAACTTCTCCTATAGCTTGTTGTCCTAAACAAACTCCAAGAATACTTTTGGTAGGAGCATATTTTTGAATAACAGCTTTTAGCAAACCAGCTTCGTCTGGAATTCCTGGCCCTGGTGAAAGTAATATTTTGTCGAAACTTGCAATTTCATCAATATCAAACTCATCATTTCTGTATACAGTTACTTCACAATCTAAATCTTCTAGATAATGTACAAGGTTATAAGTGAAGCTATCGTAGTTATCTATTACTAATATTTTTTTCATTTTGTCTTTTTTTGTTTCAAGTTTCAGGTTTCAAGTTTCATGTTCCAACAACTTGAAACCTGAAACAAAGAAAACTTGAAACTAATTTTTTTGTTTATTTTTCTCGAACGTATTTCTCGACAATTATTCTGTCTATTCCAAGTTTTTCAAGTTTCTCAATTCCTTTTTGAATTAAGGTATCATTTTTAATTTTTACAGTAAACTCAAACTTGCTGTTTTCCCAATCTCTATTGTTGAAATATTCTAAATTCTCTGTGTATGTACTATCTTTTAAAGTATATTTTCCTCCACCTCCGAAGAAAAGAGCGTCCTCTTTTTTACCATTATTTAAATCATGGTTGAAGAATGCAAAGTGGGAGTCATTTATAATTTTTATCATTTTGGTTTTTGGATCGAATGTTGAAAAAGTAGAATCTTTTTCGGTTGTTTCAGCTGATATAAGTCGCCAGGTTCCTTCGATGTCCTTTTTAGCAGTTGTAGATTCTTGCTTATTCTTATCATTACAAGAGCTTAAAAATGTCATAACCAATAATAATGCGATAGTGTTTTTCATAGTTTTTAGGTTTTTTGGGTTTAGTTTTTAGGTTTATTAAATATTTTGTTTCATTTCAAGTTTGCAAATAGTGACTGAATATTAAATTTTCTCTGCCATTTCTAAGGCAGTATTTAATGCTCTTAATTTATTGTAAACTTCTTGCATTTCGCTTTCTTCGTCTGAACTTGCTACAATTCCGGCTCCAGCCTGGCAATGTAATTGGTGGTTTTTGCTCAGGAAAGTTCGAATCATAATGGCGTGGTTAAAGTTGCCTTCAAAATCCATAACACCAATTGCACCACCATAAAAATTACGATTGGTTTTTTCGTATTCTTCTATAAGCTGCATAGCTCTGTGTTTTGGAGCTCCGCTTAGAGTTCCAGCAGGGAATGTATCGGCAACAACTTGCATAGTAGTTGCTTTTTCGTGTAAATGACCAGTAACTTTTGATACTAAGTGAATCACATGGGAGAAAAACTGAACTTCACGATATTTCTCTACGTTTACATCATGTCCGTTACGGCTTAAGTCATTTCTTGCTAAATCGACTAACATAACGTGTTCGCTATTTTCTTTTTTATCTTCCGATAATTGTTTAGCTAGAATTGCATCTTGTTCATCGTTTCCTGTTCTTTTAAAAGTTCCAGCAATAGGATGAATTTCAGCTTTACGGTCTTTTACAATGATTTGAGCTTCAGGAGAAGAACCGAATATCTTGAAGTCTCCATAATCAAAAAAGAATAAATAGGGTGAAGGGTTGATGCTTCTTAATGCTCTGTACACATTAAATTCATCTCCTTTAAATCCTTGTGTAAATCGGCGTGATAAAACCAATTGGAATACATCGCCACGGAAACAATGTTTTTTTGCTAAAGCAACATTATGTTTAAATTCTTCATCAGTTAAATTAGAGAATCCTTCGCCTTCTTTAGTGAATTGATATGAAGCAATATTTCTTGATTGTAGTAGTTGCTCTATTTCCGAAATATTATTTCTTCCATCTACGCTATGGCAAAAAATGTATGCTTCATTTTTGAAGTGATTTATAGCAATGATGTTTTGATAAACTGCATAATACACATCTGGAATAGAAATACTATTATCTTTCTTGGCAATTGCTACTTTTTCAAAATAACGAACTGCATCGTATGAAATGTATCCGAATAATCCGTTGTTGATGAATTTAAAATCGTTTTTCTCTGATTTGAATTGCCCTGAAAATTCCTGAATAATCTCTGGGATGTTTGTAGAGCTATCAACAACTGTTTTTTCTGAAGTTCCATCAGGATACATTTTAGAAATAGTTTCGTTCTCGATTTTAATGCTTGCAATAGGATTACAGCAGATATATGAGAAACTATTATCATTTCCGTGATAATCGCTACTTTCTAAAAGCAAGCTATTAGGGAATTTGTCTCTAATTTTGAAATAAATGCTCACAGGTGTTACTGTGTCAGCAAGGATTTGTTTGTAGTGTGTGTTGAGTATAAAAGGTTTCAATGTGTTGTTTTTTAAGTTTTAGAATATTGTTTTTTAAAAAAGTTTAGTCCAAAAAAAAAGGCTTGTCGTGATGACAAGCCTTTTATATTTATAGTTCGAATAATACTATAGGAAGCTTCGTTCACGACGTCTGACGTAAATTGTTCCACCACCAAGTATTATTTGTAATTGTTTTCATAAACTTTTTTTGTTGGTACAAATATATAAATGTAATTTGAGTATTCGTATATATTATTTTAAAAAAAATAACTGCTTTTTTGAGTTTTTTGTTAAATTAAATTTAAATGAAGGGTTTTAAAGGCTTAATTTCCACTAGCTAAAGTATTATTTACGTTCATTCTAAAATCTGGATTTGCTTTAATATTTGGTTCTGTAAATAATGCGACATTTCTTATAGATGTATATTCTAAACCAAAATCAGGGTTCTGATACCAATTTTTAATACCTAAATCAAAGTTTGAATTTTCACTTAAAATGGCACCTTGACAGTTATTAATTATTAATCCGTTAAGTTTAATTTTTTCAAGATTTACCAGCCCATCTCCAATTTTATTTTGAAGAATCATAAATGGTGTAAAGTCTGAAATTACACTATTATTTAATGTAAAATAACTATTTTCTCCTATATGTGCCGCTTCTCGAACTAGTCCTTGATTGCTTTCTTCAAGATTTATTAATGTAATGTTACTAGCGGTTATTTTTGTTAGTTTTTTGCTTGGGTCGCTATTCTCAATTTTGTCGTAAGAATCAATTTCAAAGCATCTTGAGCCTGAAATATCAGAAGAGTAAGGGTGACGAATAGCTATACTATTATTGATTGTGCATTGTACTCCTTGTGTAAAGTCAAAATCATCATCGGTGGCTCGATATGAAATTAAGTTGTTCATAATGACATCGCCACCGTAGGCTTCAAATGAATCATCGTTTGAATAGCTTATTTGTATGTGTTCAAGTTTGGTTTTACGACCAACTCCCGCCAATGATAATCCGTTAATTTCTTTCAGAGCATTTAATTTTCTACCAGAATATTCTATTCTAACGTATTTTAAAATACCTGAGTTATCCTCTGCATCTTGTCCTCCGTAATGATTGACAATAGGGTCTAGATTAAAGTCCAGAAAACTTACTCCACCCATTTTATTTATGGGAGCTTTTCCAAGAAGGATTATTCCGCCCCAATCACCCGGCTTTCTTTCAGCAACATTCTTATTAGATGTAAAGATGATTGGATCTGTTTCTAAACCTTCGGCTATTATCTTAGAGCCATTTGTTATTACTAGAGTACCGCAAGTTTTATCATCTCCTCTAATTACAGTTCCTGGTTCTATTGTTAAAACGGCATTGTTTGTTACATAAACGACACCAACTAATTGGTAGGTATTTCGTTTGTATAATTTAGTATCCTTATCAATAGTTCCAGCGAGAATGTTTGTCGCTTCATCGTATTCTGTTGAAGCAGGTTTAAAATTGGTCCATTTATTCATCCAGTTTGATGCACCAACAATACCTTTTTGTTGCTGTGCATTGACTATTATGTTACTTATTAAACAAATAATTACAAGGTGTAAATTTTTTTTCATAGTACTGTCTTTAGCAAAATTTGATTTTTTTGGATAAAAGCTTTCTATTTAAAAACAAAAACTTTTTTTATTGAGCCAAAATTAGATGAGGTTTGTTAATCAAAGAATGATAAGATATTATGAAAGTGTTATTTTAACTTTATGAACGTTATCTTATTTGTATATGGAACGTTTTTTTTTGGGGTTAAATTAAAAGCATAAAAAAATCCCATCTGTCATATGACAGATGGGATTTTCTGAATTAGTAAGTCTGTGATATTAGAACTTTAAAGATACAGTTAATTCAAAATCATCATTGATAGTTTTGTCTCCTAAGTTTTCAAAGAAGTTTCCTGAGTTATATTTGATATCATATTTAGTTCTATCAACTTTAAATGCAGTTGTAGCAGTGTTACCTTTTACAGTAATATCAAAAGTTACAGGTTTAGTAATTCCTTTGATAGTTAAATCTGCAGTTACAGTATATACATCAGTTGCTTTTGCTCCGATAGTTTTGAAAACTAATTTTGCAGTTGGGAATTTTTCAGTTCCGAAGAAATCATCAGCTTTTAAGTGACCGTTTAATTTTCCTTGGTATTCACCAGTAAGGTCAGTAGCGTTGATAGATGTCATATCTACAGTGAAAGTTCCACCAGCTAATTTTTTACCTTTAAATACTAATGCACCATCTTTTAGGTTTACAGTTCCAGAGTGTTCTCCAGTTACTTTTTTACCTACCCATTTAACCGTACTTGATTTAACGTCAACTTTTTTAGTTTGTGCGTTGATTGAAACTGATGATAAAGCTACCACTAGGGCTAAAGCAATTGTTTTTAAATTTTTCATTTTGTTTGATTTTAATAAATTTGGATTAATAATTATAGTGTGATAAATAATTCTTCTTGAGATTTTCTTACTTTTTTATGATGTTGAGTTGCATCGTCATCATGTCTGTATCCTACAGTAGCAATTACTGCAGCATTTAAATGTAAGGCATCTAGACCAAGGATTTCATTAAATGCAACTGGATCAAAACCTTCCATTGGCGTAACGTCAATTTTTAATTCTGCAGCAGCGTTTAATAAGTTTCCTAATGCTAAATAAGTTTGTTTAGATGCCCAAATGTTTTTTGCATCTGGTGAAAGAGTTGTAATTTTAGATTTCATAAAATCACTGTATCCAGATAATGATTCAGCTGGAATCCCTCTTGTTTCGCTAATATTTTTGACAAAACCATCAATTGCTGTATCCCCAATATTAGTATCATTTGCAAAAACTACCAAATGAGATGCTTCTACAATTTGAGATTGTCCCCAAGCAACTGGTTGTAATTTAGCTCTTAATTCTGGTGATTCAACAAAAATTACTTTGTATGGTTGTAATCCATAAGAAGATGAACTTAATCGTATTGCTTCTTTTAATGTATTTAGATCTTCAGCAGATATTTTTTTGGTCGCATCAAATTTTTTGGTTGCGTATCTCCAATTTTGATTTTCTAGGAAAGTATTCATTTTATTTATTTGTATTAATTTTTTTGATTTCTAAATTTTTCTAATAAGTCATTTAATAATTCTAATTCTTCTGTAGTTAGATTTTCAGAAAAAACAGACTCATGCTCAATTACTTTTGGGTCCAATTCAGTTAAAACGCCTAATCCTTTTTCTGTAATTGATACTTCTATTTTTCTTCTGTTATTTGGACATACATTTCTGGTAACAAAATCCTTCAGCAATAATTTATCAACCAATCGAGTTGTATTACTTGTTTTTGCAAGCATACGATCTTGTATGACACACATATTAGCTGGATTCCCCTTTTGGCCTCTTAATATACGCAACACATTATATTGTTCTCCTGATAAATCATAAGGTTTTAATACCTCATTAAATTTGTCCTGAAGTACATTTTGTGTGTACATGATATTCAGAATAACTCTTTTTGGATTATCCATCTTAACGGTACTTTTTATTACATCTTCAATTGTCATAGTCGTCAGTGTATAATTTGTATATACAAATGTAAGCATGTTTTATATTTGTATATACAAATGTATCGTTAAATTTTCGTTAATATTATTTAAGGAAGTTTTCTGTGGTTGGAAATTAAGGTTAAAATTAAGGAAATTTAATTTATAATTTGTGCTTAAACTATTGATTAATTGAAGTTTAATTGTAGGTTCAGGTTGTGTGAATCTTTGGAGTTTGGCAAAAGAATTTACCACAAAAAGCGCAAAGGACTACATTAAATCACTAAAATCATTGTCATTTCGAAGAATGAGAAATCTCCGAAAGAAACTGACACATAGTTTTTTTTCTTAAATTGTCGAGCTACTCGTGGAGATTTCTCATTCTTCGAAATGACAAAATGGGCAGACTAACTTTAAACCTGAGTTTTATCAAAGTTCTTTAACTCATAGATTAAGCTTTGTCAAAGATTTTAAGAAAGAATATAAAAAGAAACCCGACAGGTTTTAAAATCTGTCGGGTTTATAGTAATTGTAGAGAAATAGTATTTGTTACTTTTAATGAGGCAAGTTATCTTTAAAATAACCATAAACCCAAGTTCCGAATATCGCACTTACTAATGTTACTGCAACTACAGTAACTCCAGTTCCTATTTGTGCAAATAGGGGACCAGGGCAAGCTCCTGTAATAGCCCAACCAAATCCAAATAATAATCCGCCATAAATCTGACCTTTACTAAATGTTTTAGGTTCAATTTTGATTTCTTCTCCTTGAATAGTTTTTACTTTGAATTTTTTTATCAAAAAAACAGATAGCATTCCTACTGCTACTGCGCTTCCGATTACGCCATACATAAAGAAGGATTGTAAACGGAACATTTCCTGAATACGGTACCAGCTAATGATTTCGGCTTTTACGAATACTATGCCGAATACAATTCCGACAAGCATATATTTTAAGTTTGAAATTTTCATTTTTAAGAATTTAAAGTGAAAGTATATAAGGAAGAATCAGGTTTGCCATAACAAATCCGCCAATCATAAAGCAAATTGTCGCAACTAATGATGGCCATTGTAAATTAGAAATCCCCATGATTGAATGTCCGCTTGTACATCCGCCAGCATAACGTGTTCCGAAACCTACAAGAAAACCACCAACTACAATCATTATAAATCCACGTAATGTTAATAAACTTTCCCATGAAAAAAGCTGTGCAGGCATTAATCCTGAATTATCGGTAATACCATAAGTAGCTAATTCTGTAGTAAGTTTTGAGTTTATTTCGATTGCATTCGGATTTGATAAGAAAGCAGTCGCAATGACTCCGCCTAAGAATATTCCGAATACAAAAAATAAATTCCAACTTTCTTTTTTCCAATCGTATTTAAAGAATGAAATGTTTGCAGGAATACACATGGCACATATATGGCGTAAAGACGAACTAATACCAAATGCTTTGTTGCCAAAAATTAGTAAAATAGGAACTGTCAATCCTATTAACGGACCTGAAACGTACCAAGGCCATGGTTCTTTTATGATTTCGATTAAATTCATTTTTTGTTTTTTTATTTAGGTTCAAAGTGGCAAAGGTTCAGAGGTTCAAAGGCTAAAACCTTTGTCGCTTTGTGTTTTTTTATTTAAAATTAAAATTTTTCTAACCATTAAGATATTAAGAGAATTAAGATACAGCAACTTAATAAAGAAAAATTAAGAATAACTTGCTTAATAAACTTAATTTCTTAATGGTGAAATTTATGTTTTCAAATTATTTTAAAATCTTACTTTGGCATACAAAATCAGATTTTGGAATTGTAGTTTTTGCGATAGCATTAAAACCACCTTCAATTTCAGTGAAGTTTCTAAATCCGCGTGCTTGTAATATCGATGCAGCAATCATACTTCTGTACCCACCAGCGCAATGCAAATAAAAATGTTCTTTTGGATCGATGTCTTTTACCCAGTCATTAATATAAGCCAATGGTTTGTTATAAGCATCGTCTATATGTTCGGCACTGTATTCTGTTTCTTTACGAATATCGATTACTTTATTTTCTTCAGGTTTGAATTCGTTTGCAAATTGATCAGGAGTAATTCTGTTTACAGTATCAATTTCGTAACCTGCATTTTTCCATGCATTAAATCCACCTTCAAGATGACCGATAATTGAATCGAAACCTACGCGGCTTAATCGAGTCACAGTTTCTTCTTCTAATCCTATTTCGGTTACTAGTATAATAGGTTGTTTTACATCAGCAATTAAAGTACCTACCCAAGGGGCAAAATCTCCATTAATACCAATATTCACTGATTGTGGGATAAATCCTTTGCTAAAATCGCTGTTGTTTCTGGTGTCCAAAATTAAAGCGCCTGTTTCTTCAACTACAGCTTCAAATTCATCTACTTTAATAGCTTTCATTCCATTGTGTAAAACAGATTCAAAACTTTCGTAGCCACTTTTGTTCATAGCCACATTCATGCTGAAATAAGCAGGAGGAGGCAATAATCCATCAGTTACTTCAGTAATAAATTCTGCTTCAGTCATATTAGCACGTAAAGCATAATTGGTTGCTTTTTGGTTTCCAATAGTCGATACTGTTTCTTTGCTCATGTTTTTACCACAAGCACTTCCTGCACCATGAGCCGGATATACAATAACATCATCTGCCAAAGTCATTATTTTTGTTCGTAACGAATTAAATAATATGGCAGCTAATTGATCTTGTGTCATTCCAGCAGCTTTTTGAGCTAAATCAGGGCGACCAACATCTCCTATAAATAAAGTATCTCCAGAAAAAAGAGCATAATCTTTTCCGCTTTCATCGATTAACAAATAGGAAGTACTTTCCATAGTATGCCCCGGAGTATGTAATGCTTTTATAGTTATGTTTCCCAGTTTAAATTCTTGACCGTCAGTTGCAGAAACACAATCATATCCACATTCAGCATTTGGGCCATATATAATTGGTGCACCAGTTTCTTTGCTTAAATCAACATGTCCAGAAACAAAATCGGCATGGAAATGAGTTTCAAAAATGTATTTTAGTTTTACCTGATCACGATTTAAACGATCTAAGTAGGGCTGTATTTCTCTGAGCGGATCTATAATAGCAGCTTCTCCATTACAGGTAATGTAGTATGCTCCTTGTGCTAAACATCCAGTATAAATTTGTTCAATTTTCATTGTAGTGTAATCTTAAATAATGTTTAGCAAAGGTAACTTTGTTTTTTTGGAAAATAAGTGACTAATGTTACAGATTTTTTTTTGAGCTAAAAAAAAGAAAAATTCAACACATAAGCGATGTAAGTTCATTTATGTTTCATGTTGATTAGTTGTGCTTATGTTTACTTACATCGTTTTAAGATAATTAGCTGTTTAGTTATTTTTGAAGTAGCTAAAAATTTTAACAATGGCAAGGTGATAAAGTTTTTTTTATGACATTAAATGTTAGTTTTAATAGGTAAATTTGCGAGACCTCATAATAAAATAATATACGCTAGTATGGAAGAAATGCTTTTTTATGACCGAATGCAGTTTGCATTTACAATAACTTTTCACTACCTCTTTCCGCAACTTACAATGGGACTTTCATTAATCATTGTATATTTTAAATGGAAATACCTTCGAACAAAAAACGAACAATACAATCACGCAACTCATTTTTGGATGAGAATCTTTGCATTGAATTTTGCAATGGGTGTGGTTACGGGAATACCAATGGAATTTCAGTTTGGAACCAATTGGGCTAAGTTTTCGGAATTAACAGGCGGAATTATTGGACAGACTCTTGCCATGGAAGGGATGTTTTCCTTTTTCTTAGAATCATCATTTCTTGGGATATTTTTATTTGGAGAAAAACTTCTCGGACATAAATGGCATTTTGTCACTGGATTACTTATATGTATTGGTTCGTGGGCAAGTGGCTATTTAATTATTGCGACACATTCCTGGATGCAAAATCCAGTAGGATATGAAATTCTTGAAAACGGAAGGTTTGTATTAACCAATTTTAAAGCCTTATTTCTTAATCCTTGGTTGTGGCCTTCTTATTTGCATAATCAAGCCGCATCTATGGTTACGAGTTCATTTGTTGTTTCTGGAATTGGAGCTTTTTATGTTTTAAGTAAAAAGAATCTTGATTATGGGAAGCTATTTTTAAAGACGGGTGTTGTTTTCGGATTGATCTCTTGTGTAATTGTAGCAGTTCCAACGGGTGATTTATTAGCGAAAAATGTTGTAAAATACCAGCCTGTAACTTTTGCAGCTATGGAAGGAATTTTTCATACTGAGAAAAAAGGATCTGAAATTGTTCTTATAGGCCAGCCTGATGTAAAAGATAAAAAATTAGATAATAAAATAGCTGTACCTAATATTTTGAGTTTCTTAACTTACGGAAGTTGGCATGAAGAAATTAAAGGATTAGATCAGTTTGATGAAAGTGTTCACCCAACTAATATCTCTGGATTGTATTATGCCTATCATATTATGGTAGGATTGGGAACAATATTTATTGGATTGATGGCTTTTGCTGTTTTTCAGCTTTGCAGGAAAAAATTATTCGAAACCAAATGGATTTTATGGTCGCTGCTTTTTATGCTTCCGTTTCCATATATCGCTAATACTGCAGGATGGTATACAGCCGAATTGGGGCGTCAGCCTTGGTTGGTTTATAATTTATTGCGTACTGCCGAAGGTGGCTCTCCAACAGTTTCCTCAGGGAATACATTGTTTACATTGTTAGGATTTATAGGATTATATCTTTTATTGGGCATGTTGTTTTTGCTTTTGGTTGGAAAAATCATCAATAAAGGACCTCACACAGAAAAAATATAATTATGGAATTTTTTTGGTACGTAGTTTTAATGGGAATTCTAGCCGTGTACATTGTATTAGATGGTTATGATTTTGGAGCAGGAATTATTCATTTATTTTTTGCTAAAACAGAAAAAGATAAAAAAGCAATAACCAATGCAATTGGCCCTTTTTGGGATGCTAATGAAGTATGGATTATTGCTGCAGGAGGAGTTTTGTTTTTTGCTTTTCCGATATTATATGCTTCTTCATTCAGTGGGTTTTATTTGCCATTGATTATGATTTTGTGGTTGCTTATTTTTAGAGCAATAGGACTCGAAATGCGAGGACAAATTCATCACCCCATGTGGGAAGTAGTTTGGGATAAAGCATTCGGAATTGCGAGCTTATTACTAGCTTTATTCTTTGGAATCGCTTTAGGTAATATTGTTCGAGGTGTAAATCTAGGTATGGTTGTAAATGGAGTTTCTACTCAGGAAGCTCATTTCTTCTTTTTGCCGTTGTGGAATCCTACCTTTAGTCCGCAAGCCAATGAATTAGGAATTATTGATTGGTTTACTCTATTTCTTGGAATTGTGAGCGTAGTTGCGCTTACGATTCATGGAGCTAATTGGATTATCTTTAAAACCAATTCTTCATTAAATGAAAAACTTAAAAATGTAGTTTTTAAACTTAATATCGTATTGCTGATTTTGGTTTTTATATCCTTGCAAATCTGGCATTTTATTGAGCCAAAACCATTTCATAATTTTATTGAAACGCCGATTTTATGGGTATTCCCTTTGATTACTTTTATTGGAATTATTGGATTGTTTAAAGTACGCACCTATAAAAAAGATGGTTCTGGATTTGTATTCTCAACACTGTTTCTTGTAGGAGGATTTGCTTCAACTGCAGTTTCAATTTTCCCGAATGTATTGCCATCAACAAATAATGTCAATCCTTCTTTAACGATTTACAATGCAGCAGCTCATGAATATGGGTTATCTGTAGGGATGAGTTGGTTTTTTATCGCTTTGGCATTGGTAATTGTGTATTTCGTAATTCAGTATAAAGTGTTCAGTGGTAAAATGGACGATATTGGGTATGGGGAGCATTAAGGGTTTTTAGTCACGAATTAACGAATTGATTTATCAGTTTATGTAAATAGCCATCGGTTTTAATCGGTGGCTATTTGTTTTATTGCACAGATTAAAGGATTTAAAGAATATTGAAGGCATTATTCTACGATGTCTTTTAAAAAATCAACAAATGAATCGGAGTATTTTTCGAATTCCCATTCTCCATTTCCATGCATACTTGTGTAAATTGGCGCATCGTTGTTTGTGATAGCCGCGATGTCAATGCAATATGGGTCAGCGCCAGCATCGGCAATTACAATATAATTGGGTGGCCAATCACTAAGAATTTCAGATGTCATTGAGTTAAATGAATAGCCATTTTGAGATTTGATTAAATCATCTGCGCCATATAAATTCAATCCTTGAAAGAATTTTTCATCGTCAATAAACACGTTGATTGGAGAATAGTTTTTAAGAAATAACAGATAATTTTCGGGTAGTTTCCATTTTTGTTCTATGGCAGCAATTCTGCTTTCGTCAGCAATAGCAAGCCAATCTGAAGGATTTGATAAATCTTGTTGCTTACTTCTTTCTATTTCTAATTTGGCATCTAGTTTAGAAACTGCTTTTTCTAACTCTGTTTTCGGATTTTTTAACGTCGGATGAATCTTCGGTTTGCTATAACCAGCCCCTTGTTTGTATTCTCTATTTTGCCAATCTAATAATTCATTGATTCTAAAATCTTCAATTTTCCAATAACCAGGGTCTTTTGGTAGATCACGGTCAAATGGCTGGTTACTATGAATTGCAATACTTTTGATCGCTTTTGCGCGAACTTCAGTTGGTAAGCTTTCGTTTTGAGCTAACTCAATGAGCGGTTCATATGCTTTTGCTCCTTTTGTTTTTATAAGTCCATCGATTCCCCAATAAGTGAGTTCGGGTTTTGTAATTGTAAATTCAAAGAAGTCAATATAATTTGTTTCGTCTTTTTTTATAAGGTCAATAATATCAGTTAGTAAGAAATTCCTCCAATGTAGCATTTTGCCATTTTTAGAATATTGGATGAAAATTTCGATAACTTTCTCTCTATCTGTAGAAGAGAAGCTTTTTATTAGTTTGTCTTTTATTTTAGAGAATTTACTTCCATCATCTTCTGTAAATAAACTTTCTTCGAATTGTGTGATTGTTTTAGCCATAAGGTTGATTCGTAATATCAGTATCAAGTTAAATGTACTGAAAAAAGTTTCCTTAACCTTACTTTTATTCAACGATTTTTTTAATACGCATTTCTAAATATAGGCCTGAAAAAGGGCGTTTTTCATCTTTGTCAAAGTTTAAAACTTTGACAAAGACTACTCAACAAGTAAAACTAAAAAAAAACTATCGACTTGGAGCTAATTCTTAAAAGAAGACTTCTTTAGTAATAATATAAAATCCCATTACAAGTACAAACCAACCAAAGATTGGTTTCAATTTAGCACCATCAATTCTTTTGGAAAGTTGTGTTCCTATGAGCATCCCTAAAAGTGCAATACCAGAAATTTCTAATAGGAAGGTATAATCTACGGGAGTTCCGATATATAAATCTCCTCCAAAACCAATAGAAGAATTTATGAAAATAATAAGCAGTGAAGTTCCTACGGCTTGCTTCATCGGTAGATTAGCAAAGAATATTAAGGCAGGAATGATTAAAAAACCTCCACCAGCACCTAGAAAACCAGTTACAATTCCAACTATAAATCCAATTAAGCTTAGTTGGGTGTAATTTGTTGTGTTATTTTTTAGTTCTGGTTTGTTTTTTCGAATCATCGAGATGGCCGCTGTTATCATTAATATCGAAAAAATCAACATGATTAAAAAATCCTTAGAAACAGTATAGGAAGCAATAGAAAATAATGTTGCTGCGATATGAGGGAAGATTACTTCTCGTATAATCAATATGGAAATAACGGATGGGATAGCAAAATAAAGTGCCGATTTTAGTTTGAGATTTCCCATTTTATAATGGCTGTAACTCCCAAATAAAGCTGTTAAACCAACAATAAATAAAGAATAGGTAGTTGCTTGCCCTGGATTTATCTTGAACAAATAAACTAAAATTGGAATAGTAAGTATAGATCCTCCACCGCCAATTAAGCCTAATGATATTCCTATGATAATTGAAGCAAAATAACCTAAATATTCCATTGATGTTTGTTTTGATACAAAGGTTGTTTCTTAAAATGTAAGGCACAGTAACATTTATCACATAAGAAGTTTTATTATTTAGCCACAGATTTCACAGATTAAAAGGATTTTTGTTGTTTGATTTTGCAAGAGATGGAGCAAAGACGTAAAACTTCTTTTTATTTGAATCTACTCTAGCTTTCAATTGCGTTAATTTAGATTTAGCGAGCCCATTTTTGCTAAAAAAATAATCATTAAAAATCTTTTAATCTGTGGCAAATAAACTTATTTCAAAAGTTCAATTTGGTTTCGGTTCAGTTTTACCAAACCGCGTTGTTCCATTTTTTTTAATAAGCGTGAGATTACTTCTCTTGATGTATTTAGTTCAGTAGCAATTTCCTGATGAGATGCTTTTAATTCGTTACAGCCACAAGAATCTTTATGGCGCTTGAGATAAAATTCTAAGCGTTCATCCATAGATCGAAAAGCGATACTATCTACAACTTCTAGAACTTCTTCAAATCGGTTTCTGTATGTTTCTATTACAAACTCGTACCAGCTTCTGTGTTCCATCATCCATTTATCCATTAAGTTTAGCGGAATCATGACTACTGAAACATCTTCGACTACTTTAGCCATAATTTGACTTTTTTCGCTTTTGGTAGCACAAATCATAGATATAGCACAAGCTTGACCTGGTTGTAAGTAGTACATAAAAAACTCACCGCCATCTTCGCCTTCACGATATATTTTGATTTTACCTTTAGTTATTAAAACGGTATTTTTTATGTATTGTCCAGTTCGCATTAAAATTGTTCCAGCTTCTGAATCCTGCATAGTAGCATTGTCTTCGATAGCTGAAATTAATTCATTAGAGAAATTTGGAAAAATATTTTTTAAAGGGTTTTGCATGAGTTGATTTTTTAAACACTAAGAAGAGTTTTTTACCATTAAGATATTAAGAAAAATTAAGACTACTGCTTAATGAAGCTTAACCTCTTAATGGTGAAATTTTAAAAACTCTATATATTGAGATTTTATTTTTTTTGCCACAAATTTCACTAATTAATTTGTTTTGATTCATGAAACTTGATTTGTATTTTTTTATGAAATTGACTTTTAAAACTATAATTTATTACAAATATAGCCGATTATTATGGTATTAATTAGATGAAGATTATGTTTAACAGCCAATTTTTGCAAATAATAATATCCTATTTTCTATGGGTTTTGTAGACTATATTTTTGAAAATAATTTGTAGAAGCTAGAATTCATTGATTATTATATGTTTGCTAAAACGTTTTCTATGAATTATAATATAATTTGCAAATACAGGGTTTATTGTTTGCTAAAAACGTTGTAATTTTACCTAAAAATACGATATCATGAATTTATCACAAGAAGATTGGGTAGCTCAATTTGAAGCTGACGAAAATGCAGTTATACTTGATGTAAGAACTGAAGACGAATATAATGATGGCTATATAGAGAATGCTCTTAATATTGATATCAATAAAGGACAGGCTTTTATATATGAGCTAGAAGAATTAGATAAAAATAAAAACTATTATGTGTATTGCCGTTCTGGAGCCAGAAGTGCTAAAGCATGTCAAATAATGAATGAAATGGGGTTTGATAACGCCTACAATTTATTAGGAGGGATACTGGCCTGGGAAGGAGATACTGTAACACCATAAACAAAAAAGAGGCGCGTGCCTCTTTTTTGTTTTATAAAAACTAATAACCAAAAACTAAAATAACCAAATAATGAATTTTATACCAGAGGAATACCAAATAAATACTCCATTGGTACAGGATACCTATCTTGTAAATGGAGAATTAAAAAAATGGAAAGGGCAAACCACACCTGTATTTTCTACAATTTCTTCTACAGAAAAATATACACCAACCTTATTGGGATCTATTCCTTTTATGGGAGAACACGAAGCTATGGAAGTTGTTGAGTCAGCAACTGAAGCTTACAACAAAGGACAAGGTTTATGGCCTACAATGAAAGTTGTGGATCGAATAAAATGCATGGAGAATTTTGTTTCTCAAATGAAAACTACCCGTGCCGAAGTTGTGAAACTATTGATGTGGGAAATCGGAAAATCATTAGGAGATTCTGAGAAAGAATTTGATAGAACGGTAGAGTATATTTACGATACTATCGAAAGTTATAAAGAGTTAAATACACGTGGAGCAAGTTTCTCTAAAGTACAAGGTATAAATGCCATGGTGCGAAGAGGACCATTAGGAGTTGTATTGTGTCTTGGACCTTATAATTACCCATTAAATGAAACATTCTCATTACTTATTCCGGCATTGATTATGGGGAATCCTGTAATCTTTAAACCAGCAAAGCATGGTGTTTTATTGTTGTCACCTTTATTAGAAGCTTTTAGAAGCAGTTTCCCAAAAGGAGTAATCAATATTGTATATGGTAGGGGCAGAGAGGTGGCATCGCCAATTATGAAATCTGGTAAAGTTGATATTCTGGCTTTAATCGGAAATAGTAAATCGGCTATTGCATTGCAGGATCAACATCCGAATAAAAACAGACTACGTTTAGTATTAGGACTAGAAGCCAAAAATCCTGCGATAATTTTACCTGATGCCGATTTAGATTTGGCAATTCAGGAATGTATAACAGGAACATTGTCGTTTAACGGACAACGTTGTACAGCCTTGAAGATTTTATATGTACACGAATCTATAGCTGAAGAATTTAATAAACGCTTTGCAGCAAAAGTAGATGCTTTGGTTTTTGGGAATCCGTGGGATAAATCGGTTTCACTGACGCCACTTCCAGAGCCAGAAAAACCACATTATATACAGGAATTAATTCATGACGCAACACATAAGGGAGCAAAAATAATTAATGAAAAAGGAGGATTGCATACAGAGAATTATATATTCCCTGCTGTTTTATTTCCTATAAATAAAAAAATGCGTGTATATCACGAAGAACAATTTGGACCAGTTGTACCAATCTTAACTTTTAAGGATATTCAAGAACCTTTAAACGATATGGCTGAGTCAAATTACGGACAACAAGTGAGTTTGTTTGGTAAAGACATCAAAACGATTGCACCACTTATTGATACATTGGTAAATTTAGTATGCAGAGTAAACCTGAATAGTTCTTGCCAAAGAGGGCCAGATGTTTTCCCGTTTACAGGTCGTAAAGATTCGGCTGTAGGAACCTTAAGTATTCACGATGCACTGCGTTCGTTCTCTATTAGAACCTTCGTAGCATCAAAAGATAATGATTACAATAATGCCATTTTGCAAGAATTATTAAATAGTAAAGAATCGAATTTTATAAATACCGATTATATCTTGTAGTAGCTATTTTTTAATGTTTAAAAGCCGTCTTGACCCTTTTGGGAATAAGGCGGTTTTTTTGTTTAATTTAGTAAGTGATTCTGTTTGTGTGATCAAGTTGTTCATTTGGATAGAAATATAAAATAAGAGGATAAATTTGATGAATAGTTGTAACAATGTAATCACATTCAGAACTAATATTAAGAATGCGATTTATAATTATTAAAACCAATTACCAATTATGAAAAGAAAAATATCTCAATTGTTATTATTTGCATCTCTATGCATAGCGCAATATAGTTTTGCTCAAGAATTATATATGCCAAGAAATATAAAAGAAGCCTATGCAAAGGGAACCCGGTCTATGGATGGGAAACCTGGGAAAAACTATTGGCAGAATCATGGTAAATACACGATAGATTTGACTGTTAATCCAGATACTAAAATTGTAAGCGGAACAGAAACTATTATTTATGAAAACAATAGTAACGATACGTTAAGATATTTACCAATTCGATTTGTAAATAATCTTCATAAGCCCTCTTCACCAAGAGGAGGAAATGTTAGTGATGATTTTTTGAGCGATGGATTAACGATTACATCTTTAAAAATTGAAGGCGAAAGTTATAAAGAAGATGGTAGAAGTTGGGAAACAATAGGGCGTGTAAAAATGAATAAAGCAATGCTTCCACATTCTAAAATCACAATTAACATTGATTGGTATTATCCATTATCTAAAGAAAGTGGAAGAGAAGGACAAATAGATAACACAACATTCTTTGTAGCTTATAGTTATCCACGTGTTACAGTTTTAGATGATTATAACGGATGGGATATGTTGCCACATACAGACCGCCAAGAGTTTTATAATGATTTCAATGATTATGTATATTCTGTAAAGGCACCTAAAAATTATGTGGTTTATGGAACAGGAGATTTATTGAACCCAGATGAGGTTTTACAACCAGAATTTTCAGCACGATTAAAGCAATCATATATTACTGATGCTATTTTGCATATAGCAAATGAGCAAGAAATGACAAGTGGTATCGTTACTAAGCAGAACGATTGGAATATTTGGAAATTTGAAGCTAAAAACATTTCAGATGTTTGTATTGGATTAAGCGATCATTATTTATGGGATGCAAGTAGTGTTGTTGTAGATAATAAAACAAATCGCCGTGCAAGTGTTCAGGCCGCTTATGATATAAAAGGAACTGATTTTGTTGTTTCTGTAAAAAATAACAGATATGCATTAGATTGGTTTTCTAATAATTGGCCAGGAATCCCTTATCCATTTTCTAAAATGACTGCTTTTCAGGGTTTTGCCGATATGGAATACCCAATGATGTGCAACGATTCTCAAATGGGAGATCCCGTTTTTGCACAATTGGTTCAGGATCATGAAGTAGCACATTCTTATTTCCCTTTTTATATGGGAACAAACGAAACACGTTATGCATTTATGGATGAAGGCTGGGCTACTACATTCGAATATTTAATTGGTATATCGCAACGAGGCAAAGAAGCTGCAGATGAGTTTTATAAAAAATTCAGAGTAAATAAATACATCAATGATCCATCTACAGAACAAGATCAGCCAATAATATCAATGTCAACACAAGTTTCAGGTGCTGGATATAGCAATAATTCCTATAGTAAATCATCATTGTCTTATTTGGCTTTAAAAGATTTACTTGGTGACGATCTTTTCAAAAAATCATTGCATGCTTATATGGATAATTGGAACGGTAAACATCCAATTCCGTGGGATTATTTTAATTCATTTAATAGTGCTTCTGGGAAAAACCTGAACTGGTTTTTTAATAATTGGTTTTTTACGAATAACTATATTGATATTGTTTTAGATAAAGTAGATACTAAAGCCAAGAAAACTATTGTAACGATTAATAATAAAGGCGGATTTGCAATTCCTTTTGATGTAAATGTTATATATACAGACAATACAAAAGAGTCATTTCACCAAACACCTGCAATATGGGAAACTAACCAAAAAAATGCTAAAGTTACTTTTAATGCCGCTAAAAAAATCAAATCGATTACTGTCGATGGAGGGATTTTTGTAGATGCAACACCAAGTAATAATACATGGATAGCTAAATAATAATTTTAGATTTATATAAATAAAAACCGTCTGATTCTATAAAGAAAGAGACGGTTTTTGTTTTATAATAGGCTTTGTTTTTATCGTGTAAAAACCAAATGATTGCCTTTTGAAAGATTTGCATCAAAATGATATCCTTCATAGTTAAAACCTTTTAAATCATCAATAGTTTCGGCATCAGTATCTATAATGTAACGCACCATCATTCCTCTTGCTTTCTTGGCGAAGAAACTAATTATTTTAAGCTTTCCATCTTTATAATCTTTAAAGTCGGGAGTGATTACAGGAACTTTTAATGCCTTAACATCTACAGCCGAGAAATACTCATTACTCGCAAGATTTACAAACAACTCATCCTTTTTGAGTTCTTTGTTTAATGTTTTTGTAACAGTTTCTTTCCAATATTCATATAGGTTTTTTGCTTCACCAATGGGTAATTTAGTTCCCATTTCTAGTCGGTAAGCCTGAATTAAATCCAATGGTTTTAAAATACCATATAAGCCAGATAATATGCGTAGTTTATCTTGTAGAACATCTAGTTTTTCTACAGGAATTGTATAAGCATCTAAGCCAGTATATACATCACCATCAAAAGTAAATATTGCTGGGCGGGCATTTTCGGGAGTAAAAGGAGTTTTCCATTCCTGATTACGTTCCCAGTTTAGTTGAGCCAATTTATCTGAAATATGCATTAATTCAGATAATTCGGAAGGATTTTTTTGTTTTAAAACTTTATGAACTTGTCTGGCTTCTTTTAGTAAGCTAGCTTCAGTATATTGAGAAGTTGGTAATTCTTTTTCGAAATTTAAAGACTTTGCAGGCGATATAACAATTTTCATTTTCTACTTTTTTGTACAGTCTCAAAAGTACAAATAGAAATCAAAAAAATAACGGATATAGATTGATTTGTTTGATACTAATATAGATCTATTATATCAATGAATATAAAACAGGTAGAAACAATTTTATTTATATCTGTTTTTTTTATAAAAATTACTTTTTAATGAAATTATATAGCTGGAAATGCTAAAAAACAAAAAAAGTGTGCTTTAGATTATAAAAGGCGTATAGTATGTTGTAAATTTGCGCATGGTAAAATTATCTATATATTATTTTACTGTTATTTTATAAAAATTAGAGAATTCGTGGCTAAAAAAATAAATTATAAAGGGGCTCTTCAAAATAAAATCTTCGAAATTATTTCGCAAGCTTCTCAAGAACTTAATGTAGAAAGTTACGTAATTGGAGGGTTTGTAAGAGACTTGCTTTTAAATCGGGATTCCAAAAAAGACATTGATATAGTTGCTGTAGGAAGTGGAATAGAATTGGCATTAAAAGTTTCAGAATTATTACCTAAACAACCAAAAGTACAGGTTTTTAAAACATATGGAACAGCAATGTTGCGTTTTGAAGATACTGAAATTGAATTTGTTGGTGCACGAAAAGAATCCTATCATTTTGAAAGCCGTAATCCTGTTGTAGAGAATGGGACGCTTCAGGACGACCAAAACCGTCGTGATTTGACTATAAATGCATTAGCATTATCTTTGAATAAAGATACTTTCGGAGATTTATCAGATCCTTTTGATGGATTAACCGATTTAGAAAATAAAATTATCAAAACTCCTCTGGATCCAGACATTACTTTTTCTGATGATCCCTTACGTATGTTGAGAGCTATTCGATTTGCAAATCAGCTTGGATTTGAAATTGAAGAAAATTCATTGAAATCAATTACTAAAAATGCTGAGCGAATCAAGATCATTTCGGGTGAGCGGATTGTTGATGAATTAAATAAAATCCTTTCTACAGATAAACCTTCAATTGGTTTTTTACTATTATTCCAAACAGGACTTCTTGATATTATTTTACCTGAATTAACAGCTTTGAATCAGGTAGAGGAAATAGAAGGGCATACACATAAAAATAACTTTTATCATTCACTTGAGGTTGTCGATAATATTTGTCCAAATACAGATGATGTTTGGTTGCGTTGGTCAGCTTTATTACATGATATTGGAAAAGCACCAACGAAACGTTTTAACAAAAAACAAGGCTGGACGTTTCATGGGCATGAGTTTTTAGGTGGAAAAATGGTCAAAAAGATATTTGAGCGTTTGCATATGCCATTGAATAACAAAATGAAATTTGTGCAAAAAATGGTTATCATGAGTTCGCGACCAATTGTATTATCACAAGATATTGTGACAGATAGTGCAGTGCGTCGTTTAGTTTTTGATGCTGGTGAAGATGTAGAGAATTTAATGACTTTATGTGAAGCTGATATAACAACTAAAAATCCTGGTAAATTCAAGAAATACCATAAAAACTTTGAAGTTGTACGAAGGAAAATTGTTGAGGTTGAAGAACGCGACCATGTTCGAAAATTTCAGCCACCAATTTCTGGAGAAGAGATTATGGAAATCTATAATTTAAAGCCCTCTAAAGAAATCGGAATGCTAAAAGAAGCCATAAAAGAAGCTATTCTAGAAGGTGAAATTCCAAATGAATACGAAGCAGCATACGAATTTATGCTGAAAAAAGGAGAAAAGCTTGGATTGGTTAAAGTTGCAAAGGAATAAAGATTCAAAGGCGCACAGCACTAAGTCTTTGTAAAGAAATAAAGAATTTAGTGTTTCAAAACCTTAGAACTTTAATTAAAATATATTAGAGAACTTAAATATAAAAAGTTCATTTATTAACCCAAAATAGGAGACTCTGTAACTTTGCAGCTTTGCAATTTTGCATCTCAAAGAAAAAAATGAAAAGAGAAAATAAATCAGTAATCATTTGGCTTTTGTCAGGATGTTTTTTATTGTTTTTAATGGTTGTTGTAGGGGGGATTACCCGATTAACAAACTCAGGATTATCAATGACCGATTGGCACTTGGTAACAGATACTTTTCCACCTATGAGTGAGGCAAAGTGGAATGAGGCTTTTGAGCAATATAAAAAGTTTCCAGAATATCAAAAGATAAATATTCATAATGATTTTCAGCTTTCAGATTATAAAATGATTTATTTCTGGGAATGGTTTCACCGTTTTATCGGACGTATCATTGGACTGGTTTTCTTTATTCCTTTTATTTATTTTTTAATCAAGAAAAAATTAGACAGTTCTACAATAAAAAAATGTATTGTTCTTCTGGCAATGGGTGGTTTCCAAGGTTTCCTGGGATGGTTTATGGTACGAAGCGGCTTAATTGATAATCCAGATGTAAGTCATTTTAGACTTTCACTGCATTTAACTTTTGCTTTTGTAACTTTTGCCTACACATTATGGGTGGCGCTGGATTTAATTTATCCTGAGAGAAATAAAATTACCATTAATGTCACTCTTCGTAATATTGCTAGGATAGCTTTAGTTTTTCTTTTGATACAAATAATTTATGGAGGATTTGTAGCTGGGTTAAATGCTGGATTAATTCACAATCATTGGCCATTAATGAGCGATGGAGAATTTATTCATGACTCTGTTTTCATTGAGCAACCTACACTTATCAAAAATTTGATAGAAGGTAAAAGTGGTGTACAGTTTGTACATAGAACATTTGCTTATGTTGTTGTGGCTATAATTCTTTTCTTATACTTTAAAAGCACACAATTTGCTCTTAATAAGACGCAATCTACAGGAATTAAAATATTAGTTGTTTTTGTGTTTTTGCAGTTTATTTTAGGTGTTTTTACACTTTTATATCATGTGCCACTTGCATTAGGTTTAATTCACCAAATTATGGCGTTTTTCCTTTTAAGTGCAATGACATATACATTGCACAGATTAAGTAAATAAGTATTAATTTTATTCGTAAATTACAACTGACTATATTGTCGCAACTCTTTTGTTTATAAAAACATAGATGACTAAACTTGCAGCACAAGATAAATTTTATGATTTATCAGATTATGGAAGACCTTTAGGGAGGTTTTTTGCAAAAAAGTTACAAAACACACGATTTACACCTATTGATGTAACATTGCTTTTTGGAATTTCGGGGTTGATTGCGATTTATTGTATTCTGGAAAAGTATTTTTATTGGGCAGGTTTTTTTATAATATTAAAATCTATTATTGATGCTGCTGATGGAGAATTGGCACGTATAAAAAACACACCATCTTATACAGGAAGATATCTCGATAGCATATTTGATATTATTTTGAATTTCTGGTTTTTAATAAGTATCTGTTACGTTTCTAAAACGACTCTGCCTATTACAATTCTTGCTTTTTTGTGTATACAACTGCAAGGGACATTATACAATTATTACTATGTGATTCTGCGAAATAAATCAGTAGGAGGAGATAGAACCAGTAAGATTTTCGAAGATAAAATTCCTAAAGCTTTACCAGGAGAAAACCAAAAATCAGTTATTTTTTTGCATCAAGTTTATACAATTGTGTATGGTCTTTTTGATAAAATAATCCACACACTTGATAGTGATGCGTATAAGGTTAAAACATTTCCGAACTGGTTTATGACCTTCGTTTCTTTATACGGTTTAGGGTTTCAGTTATTGCTTATTGCACTCATGTTAGCAATGAATGGGATTGAATATATAGCTCCTTTTTTTATTGGTTACTCTGTCTTGATCTTTGTAATGATAGGAATTAGAAAGTATTTTTACCCTGTAGTATAGTAATTTAACCGCAAAGAGGGCAAAGTTTTACCCTTTGAAACTTTGTAGCTATGAACCTCTGTACCTTCTTTAAATTAACCGCAAAGAGCGCAAATTTTTACGCAAAGAGGGCAAAGTTTTACCCTTTGAACCTTTGTAACTATGAACCTCTGTACCTTCTTTAAATTAACCGCAAAGTTCACGAAAGGATACGCAAGGGTTTAAAATCTATTTAATTCTTTTTATCCCGATAGCTATCAGGAGTGGTAAAAAAACTATTATAATTAGCCAATCCAGTTTTTAAAATCAGAAACTTTTTCACGACTTACAATTACCTCATCTTCTTTATAAGTAGGTAAGATTATTTTTAAACGAGAATTACTGTACAATACAATTTCTTTGATAGCAGGAAGTGGAACGATAAATTTTCGACTCACACGATAAAAATCTTTTGGATCAAGTTCTTGCTCTAAAATTTCTAAGGTTGTATCTATTAAGTAATTTCGATTATCGTAAGTGTGTAAATAAGTTCCTTTGTTTTCGCTAAAAAAACATTCTATCTCATCCGTTCCAATAACTTTTAAATGTTGTCCAACTTTAACGGTGAATCTTTTTTTATAAACTTTTTCAAGTGGATTTGAAAGCATCTTTTTGATCTGTGCAAAATCAATTTCAATGTTTTGAGTAATGTTTTCTGTTTTTGGTAAACGAGATTTAAATTTAGCAACTGCCACATCTAAATCATCCTCGTCTATTGGTTTTAGGAGATAATCGATACTATTGAGCTTAAAAGCTTTTAAGGCATACTCATCATAAGCAGTTGTAAAAATCACAGCACTTTTAATATCTATTTTTTCAAAAATTTCAAACGATAATCCGTCAGATAATTGAATATCAAGAAAAATTAAATCAGGATGTTCATTTTTAGAAAACCAATCAATGGCTTCAACAACAGAGTGAAGCATTACAGTTACTGAAACGTCTATTTTATCAAGTTTGCGTTGTAATAACCGAGCGGCTGGTTTTTCGTCTTCTATGATTATTGTTTTCATTTTGGTTTGGCAATAGTTTTGGTTGGTTAAAAGTAGTAGTAAAAATTTAATTGGAAATGAATTTTAATCTTTTTGTTTAGTTACAAATGTGATAAATTATTCCCATTTTTTGTTGGCTTCTTTTTCCATGTATTCTTTTATTTTTCTGTCTTCCCAGTTTACACTAAAAAAAAGATCTTTTCCAAATACCGATAATGCATGTATAGCAAGACCAATTCCCCAAAATAGAGTTGTTGAGAAGTTTTCCCATCTCCAGAATTCTTCATTCCCAAAGATTCCTTGGTTTGTTTCAGGAATCAGAATAAATATGTTTACCAGAATATATACGGTTAAGTGTGTGTAGAAACCTTTTATTCTTTTTACTCTTCTGTAAACTATGTTGTAACGTTCGTTATTTGTTGTGTTCTCATTATAATTGCTATAATTGTCAAATAGCTGCCTTCTAAATCGTCCCATTTTATTTTATTTAATTTAAAAAATTATTGCCATTTCTCATTTCTAGATTTCTCCTTATCCATTAATTCTTTTATCTTTTTTTCCTGCCAGTCTTTTGCAAAAACAGGAAAGACACTAAAGACTTTTAATCCATGAATTACGACTCCTAATCCCCACCACATTAAAGGCCAGTAAAACCATAAATACTCAGGAGAATAAACCAAGTTAATGATGAGTAAAAAAATGTTTACTACAATATAAGAGATGAGGTTGCCGTAAAATCCTTTGATATTTTCTACAGTCTTTTTAGCTTCAAGATAACAGTCATCATATTTATTATGATATGTATCTACTGTCTTTATATTTTTTATCGACTGCTTTTTTTCTAGAATAGCATTCAATTTTTGTTCTTCCCAATTTCTTCCAAACATTCTATAAGTAAGAAATAAATCAACAGTCAATGATAGAAATACTATTGTCCATACTGTCATTACAAAACTATTGAAGTATTTTAAAGGGAAAAAATCAAATCGTATTCCGGCATATACTTTCAATAGATAAATTATAAGACCGAGAGCGTAAAAGAATAAATGCAGATAAAACCCTTTAATTTTTTTTACTTTTTTACGTGCCAGTTCTCGTAACTCATTTTTGTCAAGTTCATTTCGATTTGTCTCCATGATTATTTCCAATTTTGTTTGTTCTCTTCTTTTCTTAGGATTTCCTGAATTTTTCTTTCTTCCCAATTTGAGCTATATCCAAATACTTTAAGAGCATGCATTGCTAATCCAAATCCCCATCCTAAAGCAGAGAACCAAAACCATTGAAATCCTGGAGAGAATTTTAAATTGATAAAAACTAAAAACGGTATTACACAACAATAAGAAATTAAATTCCCATAAAAACCTTTAAGTTCTTCAACTCGTTTTTTTGCTCTATAATAAGCATTGTTTTCATTATAATCAGTTGTTGTTTCCATGAAACTAATTTGTTTAGTTAAAATAGGTATTTTGACAGTAAATGTTGTTGTATTTTGCTCAATCAACACTTTTCTATTGGTAATAATACCATAACGATTTACTATATTTTGCAATCCTACACCTTGGCGGTCTTGCAAAACTTCCTTTTTCTGAAAATCATTTTGAATGACTAAATAATCCTTTTCGATAAATATTCGAATATGTAATGGTTTTTGTTCGCTTACTACATTATGTTTTACGGTATTTTCTAGTAAAAGCTGTAATGATAGGGGAACTACTTTTGCATCTGGATTAATACCTTCAGTTGGTAATTCGTAGAACAAGCTATTCTCGAAGCGCATTTTTAATAAATTCATGTATGTTTTAGCAAAGGCTAATTCATCTTCTACCGATACAAGTTCTTTGTCTTTTTGTTCTAAAACGTAACGATAAATTTTCGACAGTGAGGTTGTAAAACGTTGAGCATTCTCTGGATTTTCTTCTATCAATGAACTTAATACATTTAAACTATTAAAGAGAAAATGTGGATCAATCTGGTTTTTTAAAGTTTCAAATTTTGCAGAAGCAGTACCGGCAATTATTTTTTGTTCCTTAACTCGGTTCTCATTATATATTTTGTAAAAGTGTAAGGCATGAAAAACGACTAATACAATAAAAGTAATAATAGAAGACTCTATATAATTTGCTAAATCTTCATTAACTAAAAACTCGGTTATTGAATGTTTATCTATGATAACTTTCAAAAAAATACGGAGAACAAATATGGCTAATAACGAACAGAAAAAAGAACTGATAAAGCCAATAATTATACGTTTTAAAGAATAAGGATTGGCTTTGAATACCTTGTCTAAAAAAGCAAATAATGATGCGTTAACGATGTATAATACAGTGCTATATAGCATGCAGTATAAAAAAGCAGTAAATAAATAAGGAGTAAAGACTTCGGTTCCAAATGAGATGAATTTGATTAAGAAGGATACTATAAAAATTGTTACACCAATAAATAAAGCTTTAATTATGTGCGGTTTTAAATGCATTATTTGTTTTTTAGAGATTATTTGTTTTTAATTATTTATTTGCAAGTCTTTTGAACTTCAAGTGCTCTGTCTAAACCCCATTTTGGAGAAAAAGGAGTTTCAGGTTTAAAAGTAGCAAAAAGACTAATAGCTTTGTCAACTTGTGCGCACAAAGGTTTGGTGTCAATTCCTGTCCATTTTGCGCCACCCAATTGAAAATCGGCTTTCCCAAAAACAACTCTAGGATTCTCAGGAGCCAATGCTTCTGCTTTATCATACATTTCCATAGTCTTAGCAGAATATTTCATTCCGTTGGTCATAGGATCAGCTACAACCCAAGCAGTATAAATTAAAGCTTGCAAAACATAGAGTTCAGCATTATTAGAGTCTTTTGTTAGTTCAACATTTAATGCATTTTGTGCTTTAGTAAGTAATAAGTCTATTTGTGTTTTGTCTTGCGTTTTAAATGCTGATGTTGTATTTACTAATGCTACATAATAATTGGGTAACCAGCTTGCTTTCTCGGCGGCAGCAATTCTTTCGAATAAATCAGATGCCTCTGTGTTTTTTCCTTCTTTCCAAAGCCCAAATGCTTTACCCATTCCTTGTTCAAATTGTGTTTGAGCAGTTAAAATGTTGCAAATGAATAATGTAATCGCTATAATTAATTTTGTCATGATTTCTGGTTTTAAAGATTAGTTATTTTTTGATGATTGAAACACTTGTTAGTTTATACTTCAAAAGTATTGTAGATTTTATTTTCTTTAAATTTAATGTTACTGAGTTGTTGAATTTTAGGGATGAGTTGTTTAAGGAAGGTTCAAAGGTTTAAATAGGAGATTCAAAGGGACAAAGGTTTTTTTTTAAGTTTCTAAGTTTTTTAGGTTCTGAGAACTTAGTTTCTCAGAATCTTTTCCTCACAATATTGGTGAAACCTTTGTCCCTTTGAACCTTCTCAGCACAATACTAGGAAAACCTTTGAACCTCTTTCTATAAATTCTTCAACTGATTTTCATTTTTATTTTGACTAATAGTCCAAAAGAAGCCAATAAAGAAAAAACGATCTGCAGTAGGTGTAACGGCTTGTCTATTGTATGTTCCAGTCGCATCTGGATTTTTTGCATAATCATAACCAAATACATTTTGAGTACCTAAAACATTCGAAACAGAGAAGTATAAAATCTTTTGAGTAGTCAATAAATAAGCCCAGCTAAGACTCAAACTATTATATGATTTTGTTTTTCCGTTCATAAATTTTGTTTCATTTGGATTATTGTATGGTCTTCCAGTACTAAAACTATTTGTTAAACTAATTTGAGATTTCCAATCTGTAACAAAATATTTGGTCACAACAGATAACGTTTGGTCAGCAACAAAATCTGGAGTAGCACTAGTTGGAAAATTTTTATAATCTCTTTTGGTGTCAATGTAAGAGTAGGAAATCCAGTATTCTAGATTTTTATATAATTTGCTATCTCTCCAAAAGATATCCAATCCTTTAGCATAACCAGTACCATCATTACTAAAAACAGAGTTGTATTGAATGGTTTGTGTGTCGTATTTTACAAGATTGCTGTAATCCTTGTAATAAGCTTCGGCTCTAAAAGTACGCCCTGTTTTATTGTACTGAAAGTTTAAAATATAGTGAGCTGCTTTTTCACTTTCAAACTGATGGTATTTAGAGTACTTGATATAATCTACAACAGGAGTTTGTGTAAAGTCTCCATAAGCAATTGAGAACTGGCTGTTTTTTGCTATTTTGTATCCCAATGAAATTCTTGGTGCTAATGCTGTTTCATCGAGTAAACTGTTATTAGAGGCTCTAAGTCCAACTTTTGCAGCTAGTTTACTAGAAAAAGAAACTTCGGTTTCTGCATAAATAGCAGCAATATTCGAGTCGTACCCATTAGTAATTGTAGGTGGTAAATTATCCTGAAAATCTTCGCTGTATTTAGTAATAAAATAATCGGCACCAAATGATAGTTTTACTCGGTTTGAAAGACTCTTTCTTAGTTTTAATTTAAGGTGAGCTGCGTTTTCATCATCATTGATGTGAGCTAGATCAATGTCTTTTTTATTGTTGCTATATCCATAACTTAATCCTGAAGTAATTTGCCAGTTACTGCCAAATGTTCCATTATAAACCGTGTTTAAGTAAAAATTATTATTAACTAAATTCACTCGAATAGGATTTTCAAAATTTATGTTTTTCTGGTTAAGGTCAATTTTAGAAGTATCAAAAGCGGTATATAATTTAAAAATTCCGTTTTTAAAATGATAGCGATAGACACTCTCTCCAGATAGCGATTGATACGGTCTATTCCAATCTACATCTTGCTTTACTGCAGCTTGATAAGGTGCTAGATTAATGTAATTTACATTTACGCTCAAAGAACTTTTTTTCCATTTCTGGGTATTTCCAACTCCTAATCCTACAGTCATCATGGCGATGTCTGTTTTATTTTGATCAGGTTCGTCCTGAGTATTCAATAACAATACACTAGATAGCGCTTCTCCATATTCTGCGGAATAACCTCCTGTAGAAAAAGCAATCCCACTAAATAGGAAAGGAGAGAAACGACCACGGGTTGGTAAATTTTGTACTGATGCTCCATAAGGTTGAGAAACTCTAACGCCATCAACAAATGTTTGTGTTTCACTTGCTTCTCCACCACGAACAAATAAGCGACCATCTTCGCCTACACTTTGAGTTCCTGGCAAGGTTTGTAAAGCAGCAATAATATTTCCAGCAGATCCAGCAGTGGTAACAATATCCAGAGGTTTTAAAACAGAAACTCTAGCTTTATCTCCAGATTCCATTGTTCCTGCAGTGATAATAACAGCGTCTAATGAATTTACGTTTTCTTTTAGCTTTATGGTTTGATTTTTATAATTGGCAACATCTATTGATGTGGTTGAAGTTTCGTAAATTAAAAAACTTACTATTAATATTTGATTTCCTTTAGTTTCAGTAGTAAAAGAGAATTCTCCGTTTTCTGCACTCGTAGCTCCATCATAAGTGCCATCTATATAGATGTTAGCACCTGTAATTGGTTTTCCTTTTGCATCTACTACTTTTCCAGAAAGAGTATTTTGAGCAAATAGTATCGAGCTTATTAGTAAAAATGCTATTGTAAAAAGCGATTGGTTTTTTGATAATAGTTCATTTTTATTTAATTTTTGAAACTTGGTTTTCATTTTTTTTTGATTTTGATAAAGCAAATGTATTTTACCAGTTTTAGTTAAAAAATTTTAAATAACCCAATTGTGGAAATTCAAGGATGAGTTGTAAATTACTTATTTGTATATTCGCTTATGTGTTTTAAAATGATTTATTATGTCAGAAAACAGAAGAATTTCGAATCTATATCAGTCCATTTATAATGGCGATCCGTGGCTAGAAGTCACTTTGGTAGATACTTTAAAAAATGTGCGTGCAGAGCAGGCTTACAGAAAAATAAATCCTAATTTAAATACGATTTGGGAAATTGTCAATCATCTTATACAATGGAGGAGAAACATTTTAAGACGTGTTCAGGGAGAAACTGTCATCACTCCTGATCATAATTATTTTGTGCCAATTTTGGATTCTTCTGAGGCGGCTTGGGAGCAATCACTTCAAAGTCTGGAAAAATCACAAGAATTTTGGAATTCATTTTTAGAAGATTTTGATGACTCTGATTTAGATAAAATATATCCAAGTAACGGACATACCTATTATGAGCACATTCATGGAATTATCCAACACGATGTGTATCATTTGGGGCAAATAGTTATTCTTAAAAAGTTACTTTAAGATTTAAGAAATATTTTATATAAAAAAATAATAAGAAAAAAATATAGTACTATTAATGAAAACTGAAAAGGAAAAAATGATTGCAGGAGATTACTATTTAGCGGGAGATCCGATTTTAGTAAAAGAACGCAGAAAAGCTAAAAATTTATTACATCGTTTGAATGTAACCGAATACTGTTTGACTAAAAAAGCTAAGCTGATTTTAGAAGAATTAATTCCAAATGTAGGTGAGGGGTTTTATATAGAGCCACCCTTTCATTGTGATTATGGATATAATATTTCTTGTGGTGACAATGTGTATTTTAATGTAAACTGCGTTGTTCTAGATTGCGCTCCAGTTCATATTGGATCAAATGTGTTTTTCGCACCTAATGTTCAAATTTATACGGCTACGCATCCGCTTAACGCCGAATTAAGAAAAATACTCGAAAATGCGTTACCAATTTCTATAGGAGATGATTGCTGGATTGGAGGAAACTCAGTAATATGTCCAGGAGTGACTATTGGAAAAGGTTGTGTAATAGGAGCAGGATCTGTTGTGACAAAAGATATTCCAGATAATTCCCTGGCAGTTGGGAATCCAGCTAAAGTGATTAGAAAATTAAATCTTAAATCTGAAGAATAGAAAATCAATTAATTATCAATACTATATACAATTATATTGCCTTATTATGAAAACTGAAAGAGAAAAAATGATCGCAGGAGAATACTACATTGCAGGCCATCCTGACCTGAGAAAAGACAGAACAAATGCAAAAAAACTATTACATCGCTTAAATATTACTGAGTATCGTGTTACCAAAAAAGCAAGAAAAATAATTGCTGAATTAATTCCTAATACTGGCGAAAATTTTTACATAGAACCGCCTTTTTTTTGTGACTATGGCTATAATATTAATTGTGGAGATAACGTTTATTTTAATGTAAATTGTGTTATTTTAGATTGTGCTCCTATAAATATTGGTTCAAATGTGATGTTGGCTCCAAATGTTCAAATTTATACAGCCACCCATCCGCTTGATGCTGAAACAAGAAAAACACTGCACTTTGCAGAAGGAGTTACAATTGGGGATGATTGCTGGATTGGAGGAAACTCGGTAATTTGCCCTGGAGTAACCATTGGAAATGGATGTGTTATTGGTGCTGGGTCGGTTGTTACAAAAGACATTCCTGATAATTCACTTGCAGTTGGAAATCCGGCAAAAGTTATCCGAAAATTAAATCAAGAATCAGAAAATAATAACTAATGCTTTCACTAAATAAAGTTCATCATATTGCCATCATTTGTAGTGATTATGACAAGTCCAAATTGTTTTATACAGAGATTCTAGGTTTAACTATAATCAGAGAAGTTTATCGCGAAGAACGTCAGTCGTATAAGCTTGATTTAGCTTTAAACGGAAATTATGTTATTGAACTATTTTCGTTTCCAAATCCACCAGCACGGACTTCGAGACCAGAAGCAACAGGCTTACGGCATTTGGCTTTTGAAGTTTCGAATTTAGATGAGACTGTATCATTTTTAATATCAAAAAATATCGATTGTGAAGCAATTCGAGTGGATGAGTTTACAGATAAACGATTTACTTTTATAGCAGATCCAGATGATTTACCAATAGAGTTTTACGAAAGGTAATTTTCTTACGTTACTGTTAAAAAAAAGCAATATTGCTATAATTTAAAACGATTATGGTTCTATTTCTTTAAATTTGCAAACCACTTATTAAAAGTGAGTTTAAACTTCAAACTTCTGATGAACAAAACGGCGAAAATCAAAAAGAATCATCAATTTATTAAATTTCGAAAATTAGTTATTGTTTCTATTTTAATTGGTTTTCTCTCTGCATTTTTAGGAATTTCTCTCAAGAAAATAACGGAGTATTACGAAGAAATATTTTTTCATCAAGCTACTGTAAATCCAATTTTTTATGTTGTTTTTCCAGTTTTTGGACTTTCGATAATTTATTTTCTTCGTCAATATTTATTCAAGAAAAAAGAAAACAAAGGGATTAAAGAAGTTTTTGAAAGCACGCAATCTAAGTCTAAAAACTTACCGATTTATAAAATTCCATCGCACTTTATTAATGGTTTATTGACCGTTATTTTTGGAGGATCAACTGGGATTGAAGTTTCTACAGTCGTGGCAACTGCAGCTATTGGTTCGGTAGCGCAACAAAAAGAAAATGTTTTTCGTCAGTACAAAACCGAATTAATTTGTGCAGGAGTTGCAGCAGGAGTTACAGCATTATTTAGTAGTCCGATTGCGGGGATTTTATTTGCAATCGAAGTAATTTCAAGAAAAGTAACGAGAGCTTTTTTAATCTCCAATTTAATTGCAGTTTCGATAGCTTTTGGGTTAATAACAGTTTTAAATGAAGGACCATTATTTGCTGTAACAATCACAACTTGGCATTTAAAAGCGATTCCATATTTTATCCTTTTAGGTATTTTGGCAGGAATCAATTCGGTTTATTTAACCCGTTGTGTCTTATTTTTTAAAGGACAGTTCTCTAAAATAGAAACACATTATTATAAAATCATTTTAGGCTCAATTGTATTGAGTGTTTCTTTATTTGTATTTCCACAGCTTTATGGAGAAGGCTATCACGCCATAAATGGAATTTTTAGAAATTCGGCAATTCCGTTAACACTTACATTGACATTAACGTTTATTAGTATTCTGATCTTAAAACCTATTGTTACTTCTATAACTTTAGCTTCTGGTGGCGATGGTGGTGTTTTTGCACCGAGCCTTTTTATAGGAGCCTTTTTAGGATTGCTTTTAGCATCTGTTTTAAATACATTTTTTAACGCACAGGTTATTCCTTTAAATTTTATGGTAATTGGTATGGCTGCTGTTTTAAGTGCTAGTATTCATGCACCATTTACTGCAATCTTCTTAGTTTGCGGACTAACGAATGATTACACATTATTTTTACCAATCTTAGTTGTTTGCTTGATCTCTAAGTACACAGCAAAAATGATTTATCCGCATACTGTTTATACATTTTTACCAAGCATATCAAAATAAATAATTTATGGGTGTTGACAAAATAAAAAGAAGCTACCGCAAAACAAGATACATACTTTACAAAGAAACTTTAATTAATTCTAAGGAGATATTCTGGTCATTTGTAGGCTCATTTGTTGGTATCGGATTAATTGCTTTTGTGCAAACACAACATTTTACAGGTTCAGATTTAGTGTATTTAATCGGATCATTTGGAGCTTCGAGTGTTTTGGTTTATGGAGAAGTTAGAAGCCCGTTTTCGCAACCACGTAACCTTGTTGGCGGTCATGTTATTTCAGCATTTATAGGAGTAACAGTACAGCAATTAGCACCAGACATTATCTGGATTACAGCGCCTTTGGCCGTATCGCTTTCTATTGTTTGTATGCAAATAACCAAAACATTACATCCACCAGGAGGGGCAACCGCACTTATAGCAGTGACTGGCTCTAGCCAGATGAAAGACATGGGATATTGGTATGTTTTCTCACCAGTATTAACAGGAGTTATAATATTACTTGTTGTGGCCCTAATCTTTAATAACCTTACTTCCTATCGTAAATATCCAAGCCACAATAAATACCATAATACGTATCATAAATTCAGAAAAAGATTAAGCAAGAAAATATCTCCAAATAATTAAAAAATAGATGGACGTTGATAACTATTTAGTACTAAATAGTAACAGCAAAATATAACTTCCGTAATTTTGTGAAGCTATGAAATTACGAAGCTTAGATAACGACGATACAACTTTAGAATTTTACATTCCTGATTATTCATCAAAATTAGAAATCCCTTTTTTTGATGTGGGAATTAGTGCTGGATTTCCATCTCCAGCTGATGATTTTATTGAGTTAACAATAGATCTCAATAAAGAATTTATTAAAAACAAAGACACTACTTTTTTTGCCAAAGTAAAAGGGCATTCTATGAAAGATGTCGGAATCAATGATGGTGATTTATTGATTATAGATAAAAGTCTAGAACCTCAAAATAATAAAATTGCAGTTTGTCAAGTTGATGGAAAATTTACTGTAAAACGTATTAAAATTGAAAAAGATACGGTTTGGCTTATTGCCGAAAATGAAGATTATGAACCGATAAAGGTAACCTCAGAAAATGAACTTTTAATTTGGGGAATCGTAATTCATTCGATAAAATCGTTTTAATTTTTCTTAGAATGACAAGTTTATGGATTACAATCTTTGTCAAAATTAAAAACTTTGACAAAGATATATTAGTAAAAATTCGTAGTTAAGAAAAATACATAATCTAGGAATTGTAGAGACGCTCTGCAGTATGTCTAAACACAAACAGAGGTTCTGCAAAAAAAAAATAATCTCATATAATATAAAATGTTCGCTTTAGTTGATTGTAATAATTTTTATGCCTCTTGCCAAAGGGTATTCGAACCACATTTGATAGGAAAACCAGTAGTTATCCTTTCTAATAATGATGGTTGTGTTATTGCGCGTTCTGATGAAGCTAAATTAGCAGGAGTTCCGATGGGAGCACCCGCATTTAAATTTGAAGCACTTTTCAAAGAGAAGAATATTTATGTGTATTCATCTAATTATGCATTGTATGGAGACATGAGTAATCGGGTAATGAATTTGCTTAGAACTTATACTCCCGATATCGAATTATATAGCATCGATGAAGCTTTTTTAAAATTTACTGGTTTTGAATTGTTCGATTTTAATGAGATGGGAATCAGTATTCGAAAAAAAGTTACAAAAGGCACTGGGATTCCTGTAAGTATAGGCTTTGCACCAACAAAAGCTTTGGCTAAAGTAGCTAATAAAATTGCAAGAAAATTTGCCGAAAGAACTCAGAATGTTTACATAATCGATACTGAAGAAAAAAGAATCAAAGCATTAAAGTGGACAAAAATAGAAGATGTTTGGGGAATAGGTAGAAAGCACGCAAAACGCTTGAAACAAAAAAACATCTTAACAGCATATCAATTCACACAATTATCTGATGCTTGGGTACGTAAAGAAATGGCAGTGGTAGGACTTCGCCTAAAACATGATTTAGAGGGGAAACCAACACTTGATTTAGAAGGGCCTCGAAACAAAAAAATGATTGCAACCACGCGTTCGTTCGAAACTAAATATGCCACTTACGACGAAATTTCAGAACGAGTAAGCACTTTTACAGCTTCGTGTGCTGAGAAATTGAGACGCCAGAACTGTCATTGCAATATGGTAACCGTTTTTATACAGACGAATTATTTGGCAAACGATCAATCGCAATATTCCCGTAGTATTACTATAAATACAGATTTCCCAACGAATTCAACAATCGAGTTGAATCAAGCAGCTCAAAAGGGATTAAAGGAGATTTATAAAACAGGATATTCATATAAAAGAGCAGGAGTTGTTGTTATGGGCTTAACGCCAAATGATGAAACCCAACTTAATTTATTTAATACATCCAATCCAAAACATCAGCCATTGATGAGTGTTATCGATAAAATGAATTTGAGTTTTGGAGATAACAAAGTTAAATTTGGAGTACAATCATTAGGGCGACAATGGAAAATGAAACAAGATAGATTATCTCCAAAATTTTCAACAAAACTCAAAGACGTTATCACAATTGAAGTGTGATTTTTGTTAGTATAAATTGGGTTTATCTTTGATTGTCTAGAAAAAGGGAACGTGGATGACGCAGATTCGCTATCGCGAAAACGCTGATAAATACGGATTTTCTTAAATGAATCAATCAAAATATAACCATAATATTGTCTTTCTGAGGAACAGCTCGACAATCTAGAGCTACTTTGTTTTAGTTTCTTGCGAAGATTGCTTCGCCAGTTCGCTATCGCTCGTGTCTTCGTTCCTCAGAAAGACAAGTTTGTGAGAAAAAAACCGTTTTTATCCGCGTCTTTGCTTTGGTAAATCCGTGTTATCCGCACTCCATTTTCACAGCACTCCATAATTTGATCATTAAAAAAAATATATTGTATCTTTGGTTTTCAAAATTTTAGATGATTTCAAAAACTCACATATTCTTTTTTATTTTCTTGTTTGGTCTCTTTTTGATGCCAATACAAGCAGAAGCGTGTGGTATGAAATCTGAAAAAAAGAAACATACAACTGAAAAATCGCAGACAAAGTCAACTGATGGATGTTGTGGTTCTCAATCCAATAAAAAAGGAAAAGAAGGTTGTGGTGATAAATGCAGCCATTCTAATTGCCGTTGTGTTACGGTTATTTCGGTACTTAGTTCTGAAAAACAAGAGGAAATTACATTGAATTGTTTTAATTTTTCTAATAAAAAACAATTTTTCGATGCTCATGAAGATGCTTTATCTTCAGGTTTTTATACGATTTGGTCCCCACCAAAAATAAGCTAAAAGTTTTCTGTGACAGCCATAAGTGCGTCTACTAGAAAACGTTAACTTTAGGTGTTCAAAAAAAAACAATATTAAATAACGTACAAGAGTTTGCGAACTCTTGTTATATAAATCATAGAAAAATGAAATCAATAAAAACTTTATTGGTAGCGGTCGTTGCATTGCTATCATTCACTGCGTGTGATGCAAAAATAAAAAATGCAAAAACTGAAACAGTAAAAATATTTGGTAACTGCGAGATGTGTAAAAAAGTAATTGAAAAGGCAGGGAACTTAAAAAATATTGCCGAAGTAGATTGGAATGAAAATACTAAAATGGCAACGCTTACCTACGATGCAACCAAAACAAATAAAGAGGAGATTTTAAAGCGTGTTGCGTTAGCAGGGTATGACAGCAATGAATTTTTAGCACCAAATGATGTTTATGCAAAACTTCCTGAATGCTGTCAATATGAGCGAAATACTAAAAAAATGGCAATGGTTCCTCCTGCAAAGAAAATGAATCATGATATGCATTCAAACCACAATATGACTTCTTCAGATGTTGATTTAAAAGAGAAAGCTTTAAACCCAGTTTTTGAGGCTTATTTTGGAATCAAAGATGCATTGGTAAAAACAGATGGAGCTACAGCTTCGGCGAAAGCTAAAACATTAGTTACAGCTATAAATGGAGTAAAAATGGAAAGTTTACCAATGGAAGTACATATGGTTTGGATGAAAGTTTTAAAAAGTTTAAAAGAAGATGCCGAACATATTGCTGATACAAAAGATACAACGCATCAAAGAGATCATTTTGGAACATTATCTAAAAACGTATATGCTTTATTAAAAGTTTCAAAAGAAGAAACACCAACCTATTATCAGTTTTGCCCAATGGCAAATAATGGTAAAGGTGCCAATTGGTTGAGTAAAGAAAGTGCTATTAAGAATCCATATTATGGTTCGAAAATGCTGAGCTGTGGAAGTACTGTAGAAACTATCAAATAATGAAGTTATACATTAAAAACATGGTTTGTAGCCGCTGTAAAATGGTTGTGAAGTCGGAGTTGGAAAAACTCGGGCTTCATCCAGTTACAGTAGAATTAGGAGAAGTAGAAATACAAGAAACAGAAATAGATTCTTTAAAAGAGAATTTGGTAGAAGTCTTGCATTCTTTAGGATTTGAACTTATTGGTGATAAAAAAAATAAAATTATCGAGAAAACTAAAGTCTTGATTATCGATTTGGTACATCATAGGAATAATGATCTTACTACCAATTTATCTCATTATTTATCAAATGAATTGCAACACGACTATAACTCGTTAAGCAATCTTTTTACAGAAGTAGAAGGGACAACTATTGAAAAATATTTTATTTCTCAAAAAATAGAAAAGGTAAAAGAGTTGCTTATATACAATGAGCAAAGCTTAAGCGAAATTGCTTTTCAGCTTCAATATAGTAGTGTGGCACATTTGAGTAATCAATTCAAAAAAGTGACTGGATTTTCTCCAAGTTATTATAAACAGTTAAAGAATAAAAAACGCAAACAAATAGAGGATTTGTAAATCTTATAAATCATTACCAAAATTGTACAAGCTTATAAAAGCAATATTTTAGAAATTTGTTAAAATAAAATTCATAAAAAAATAAAGCAATGACTCATACTTATACAATTACAGGAATGACTTGCGATGGATGCCGGACTAAAGTAGAAAAAACATTAAATGCAATCGAAGGAATCGAGGCAAATGTTACTTTGAATCCTCCATTAGCAACGATTACGATGGAAAAGCATATTCCGACGGAAGAACTGCAAGAAGCATTAACTGCGGTTGGAAAGTACACCATTGAAATGAATATGAATCATGGACATGAAAAACCTGAAACGAAATCATGTTGTAGTGCTGACGGACATGATCATAAGCATGATCATAAAAAAGTAGCGATACCGCATAATCATGCTGGAGGTAAGTATTATTGTCCAATGCATTGTGAAGGTGATAAAATGTATGATAAGGCAGGAAATTGCCCAGTATGTGGGATGGATTTAGTACAAGAACCTGCAGCTGTTCAGATTCAGCAATATACATGCTCAATGCATCCGGAAGTCGTAACAAATGGACCTGGTGCGTGTCCAATCTGTGGAATGGATTTAGTACCAATGGAGCCAACCGACACCGAAGAGAATAAGGTATATAAAGAGTTATTGCAAAAAATGAAAATTGCAATACTCTTTACTGTTCCTATCTTTTTTATTGCGATGATTGAGATGATGCACGACAATCCGTTGTTAAAAATAATGGATGTTGGAAAATGGAATTGGGTACAGTTAATTTTTTCGCTTCCAGTGATATTTTACGCAGGTTGGATGTTTTTTGTTCGCGGATGGAAATCAATCGTAACTTGGAATTTAAATATGTTTACCCTTATCGCGATTGGTACGGGAATGGCATTTTTATTTAGTATTGTAGGAATGTTTTTTCCAGAGGTTTTTCCAGAAGAATTTAAATCAGGGCACGGAACAATTCATCTTTATTTTGAAGCAGCAACGGTAATTATTACGCTAGTTTTATTAGGGCAATTGTTAGAAGCAAGAGCGCATAGTCAGACTAGTGGAGCGATAAAAGAATTATTGAAATTGGCACCAACAGAAGCAACTCTTGTAATAGATGGAGTTGATAAAGTAATTGCGATTCACGATATTAAAAAAGGAGATTTATTACGAGTAAAACCGGGAGATAAAATTCCTGTAGATGGAAAAATCACAGATGGTGAAAGCACAATAGACGAATCGATGATTACTGGAGAGCCTATTCCTGTAGATAAAAAGATAGGAGATGCGGTATCTTCAGGAACTATCAACGGAAATAAATCATTTGTTATGATTGCTGAGAAAGTAGGTTCAGAAACTTTGCTTTCTCAAATTATACAAATGGTTAATAATGCAAGTCGCTCTAGAGCACCAATTCAAAAATTAGCCGACAGTATTGCTAAATATTTTGTACCAATTGTAGTTGTTATTTCTATACTTACCTTTTTCATTTGGGCAAAATTTGGTCCAGAACCAGCTATGGTTTACGGATTTATTAATGCGATTGCTGTATTGATAATTGCTTGCCCTTGTGCATTAGGTTTAGCTACACCAATGTCTGTAATGGTTGGAGTTGGAAAAGGGGCTCAATCAGGAATTCTGATAAAAAATGCTGAAGCTTTAGAGAACATGAATAAAGTAAATGTTCTAATTACTGATAAAACGGGAACAATTACGGAGGGAAAACCTTCAGTAGAAAAGATTGTTGCGCTACAATATTCAGAGGATGAACTACTACAATACATTGCATCTTTAAATCAATATAGCGAGCATCCTTTGGCAGAAGCCGTAGTAAAATTTGCTAAGACTAAAAATGTTTCTTTGACGAAAGTCGATGATTTTGAAAACGTCGCAGGAAAAGGAGTTATTGGAACTGCTATTGGTAAAAAGGTTGCGTTAGGGAATAAAAAATTAATGGAACAGGTAGGAGCAATTGTTTCTGGCGCTATCGAAGAGAAAATTATTACCGAACAAAAATTAGGAAAAACAGTTTCGTACATCGCAGTAGATAAAAATGTAGTGGGATTTGTAACGATAACTGATGCAATAAAAACGACGAGTGCAGCAGCTATAAAAGAATTAATGCGCCAAGGAGTTGAAGTAATCATGCTTACAGGAGATAATGTAAATACAGCTAAAGCAGTAGCCGACGAGTTGCATTTAACTTCTTTTCAAGCAGGTTGTTTGCCAGAAGACAAATTAAAAGTAATCGAGAAATTACAAGCTGAAGGAAAAATTGTAGCTATGGCGGGAGATGGTATAAATGATGCACCGGCTTTGGCACAATCGGATATTGGGATTGCGATGGGAACAGGAACAGATGTAGCGATAGAGAGTGCCAAGATTACTTTGGTAAAAGGAGATTTGCAAGGAATTGTAAAAGCAAAAAACCTGAGCCACGCAGTAATGAGCAATATCAAACAAAACCTATTCTTTGCTTTTATTTATAATGTGTTAGGTGTACCCGTTGCTGCGGGAGTTTTATATCCGTTCTTCGGAATATTGCTTTCTCCTATGATTGCAGCTTTGGCAATGAGTTTTAGTTCGGTATCAGTTATTGTGAATGCATTGCGATTAAGAAGTTTAAAACTTTAAAAGCTAAAAGATGAAAATTTATTCAACACTTATATTATTGCTATTCGCGATAAGTACAACAGCACAAAAAATCGTAAGGTATGATTTATATGTAAAAGATACGCTGGTAAATTTTACAGGAAAATCCAAAAGAGCAATTGCTGTTAATGGGCAAATTCCGATGCCAACGCTCACTTTTACCGAAGGAGATATTGCCGAAATACATGTGCATAATCAGTTAAAAGAAAGTACATCCTTGCATTGGCACGGTATATTTTTACCAAATCAGGAAGATGGTGTTCCTTTCCTGACACAAATGCCAATAAAACCAGGGGAAACATATGTGTATAAATTTCCAGTTATTCAAAACGGAACACATTGGTACCATAGCCATAGCGGAATGCAAGAGCAAATTGGAATGTATGGTTCATTGATAATGAAGAAAAAAACAGATGATCCTGATTTTAGAAAAGGGATTGATGATTTGCCTACAATTCCTGTTATGCTAAGTGAATGGACAGATTATAATCCAGATAATGTGCATAGAATGTTGCACAATGCTTCAGATTGGTTTGCGATTAAAAAAGGAACAACTCAAAGTTATACCGAAGCTATAAAGGCAGGTCATTTTAAAACCAAAGTCAATAACGAATGGAAACGTATGATGGCAATGGATGTAAGTGATGTCTATTATGATGCATTTTTAATTAACGGAAAAAAAGAAAATGAATTTCCGGGACCATTTAAAGCGGGAGATAAAGTACGATTGCGAATTTCTAATGGAGGAGCTTCGTCTTATTTTTGGCTAACATATGCTGGAGGAAAAATTATGGTTGTTGCCAATGATGGAAATGACGTAGTTCCTGTAGAGGTAGACAGACTGATTATTGGAGTATCTGAAACGTATGATGTTGTGGTAACAATCCCAGCCGATGATACAGCATTTGAGTTTTTGGCTACGCCAGAAGACCGAACAAAATCGACTTCAATTTATCTAGGAAAGGGAATAAAACAATTAACAAGCCCTTTGCCAAAACTCGATTATTTTGAGGGAATGAAAATGATGAACGGCATGATGAACATGGACGGAACTATGAACGAAATGGGAATGGGGATGAGCTTGCAAAAGATGGATATGAATGCTGTAATGTATCCTGAAATTACAGGAAGTGGATCTAAAGAAATGAAACATACATCCAAAGAACCAATGAAAATGAATGATGGAGAAAAAATGGATCATTCAAACCATAATATGGGAACAGGTTCTGAAGCTATTGTAACATTAAATTACAGCATGCTTAAATCGCCAACGGTAACTACATTGCCCAAAGATGCTCCAGTTAGAGAACTACGTTTTGAGCTAACGGGAAACATGAATCGCTATTTGTGGAGTATGGATAATAAAGTCTTATCGGAATCGGATAAGATTTTAATAAAAAAAGGAGAAACATTACGAATCGTATTGTACAATAATTCGATGATGCGTCACCCGATGCATTTACACGGGCATGACTTTAGAGTATTAAACGGACAAGGCGAATATGCTCCATTAAAAAATGTATTGGATATTATGCCAATGGAAACAGATACAATTGAGTTTAGCGCTAATGCTGATGGAGATTGGTTTTTTCATTGTCATATTTTATATCATATGATGGCGGGAATGAATCGTGTTTTTAGTTACGAAAATTCAGCACCAAATCCGTTATTGCCCAACAAAGAATGGGCATATCGAGAATTACAAAAAGAAAGTAATATGAGCCATCTTATGGCCGAGAATGATTTTGCAACCAATGGGAATGATGGTAGAGCAATGGTACAAAATGCACGTTGGAGCTTTGGCACTGAGTGGAGATTAGGGTATAATGATAAGCATGGTTATGAAACTGAAACGCATATAGGGCGATATATTGGCAAGAATCAATGGTTCATGCCATTTATAGGATTTGATTGGCGTTATAGAAAATTTGGACATGATGAGGTCGAAAAAAACGCTTTTGGGCAAAAAAACACAAAAGACAATCGTTCCGTATTAAGTATAGGTGCTGATTATACACTACCTTGGCTAGTAATCGCTCAAGCTGAGGTTTTTACAGATGGTAATGTCAGATTCCAGCTATCTAGAGAAGATATTCCAATTTCGCCAAGAATACGAATGGCTTTTATGGTAAATACAGATAAAGAATATATGGGAGGCTTAAAATATATACTGACCAAAAACTCAGGAATTTCTACGCATTACGATAGCGATATGGGTTGGGGATTTGGATTGACACTTAATTACTGATTCTTGTGAAATGTAAAATGTAATTAATTTGTTTAGAATTTAAATAAAAACGACATTAAGAAATTAAGTTCTCTAAATGTCGTTTTTTACTTTAGTAGCTGTAAATACTATAAATTATACAGGTAACTTTTCTTGCGAATAATTTTTCCGTTTTCAGTCTCTTTAAATTGAGGAACAAAAACAATTTCTTTAGGTTTTTGATATTTATCTAGACTATTAAAAATGGAATCGTCAATAGGTTGTTTTTCACCTTCGATAACCAAAACTAATTTTTCTCCAAGAGCAGTATCAGGAACGCCAGTAACAAAATAGCGAGCATTAATTTTTCCAGAAAGTTTTCCTTCAATTTGCTCTGGAATCAATTTTATACCACCACTGTTAATAACGTTGTCAATTCTTCCTAAAAAGACAAACTGGTGATCATTTACAAGTTCAACGATATCATTGGTTACGATCGTTTCATTAGAAATTGTTGGAGCATTAATAACAAGACAATTTCTGTCGTCTTGAGTTATTTTTACATGAGGTAAAACCGTAAAAGCTTTTTCACCAACTTGTTTAGCTGCGATATGTGTAATAGTTTCGGTCATGCCGTAAGTTTCATACACTTTAGTTTTTAGTTTTGATACACTTTCTATGAGTGTTGCATCCATTGCTGCGCCACCTATAATAAGTTTTTTTACATTTTTAAGTGCAGTTAAAGAGTTTTGAACCTGCAAAGGAACCATTGCTACAAAATCGTATTTAGTATTGTTGTTTGTAAGCGGATGGAGGCTAGGCGCAACAAAATCAACATCTAATCCTAGAATTAAACTTCTTACGATCATCATTTTTCCAGCAATATACTGAGTAGGTAAGCAATGTAACGCTTTGTTTCCAGGATGTAAATCAAAGAAATCTCCCGTAGCAAGAGCCGACTCAATCATGGCTTGCTTTTGTAGCTGAATTACTTTTGGAGCTCCAGTTGTTCCCGAAGTAGTTATCTCGATATAAGATTTATTATCAAACCAATCTAAAATAAATTCTCCAATAGCTCTTTCATAGGCTTGACCTTCTTTGACGAAGCTATAGGCTATTTGTGACAAGTCTTCTCCATTAAAATGGTCTCCATTTAATTTGAAGAAATTGTGGACGTTTTTATATGTTATTTTTGACATTTGAGTTTGGTTATAGTTTAATTGTTTTAGACTTAATTTTTAATTGTGATCTCACCAGTTAGTTTTTCTTTCCAATTTGTCCAGTTGTATTTTTTGCTAAAAATAAATAGCATGATAGGATAAATAACAATTACAGGTAAAATAACATCGACACCAGCAGAAGGTTCGGAAATATCTTTAAAAACAGAATGTGTTTGGAATACCGACCAATCCGAGGTGACCAATAGCGCCCCTACTAAATTATTGGCAGCATGAAAACCAAGGGCAAGTTCTATGCCTTCGTCCATTAAAGTGATGATTCCTAAAAATAGGCCCGTGCCAATGTAATAGATCATAATAATATATCCCATTTTAGAAACTTCGGGATTAAAAATATGCATCACTCCAAATATAACAGAAGTCATTAGGAGTGGAAACCATTTGTTTCTAGCCAAATTTGCAAATCCTTGCATTAAATAACCACGAAAAACATATTCTTCAGTACTCGTTTGAATAGGAATTAAAATAGTTGCGATTACAAATAAAATAGCAAATGGAATAGGTTTGAAATTAATTATAAAATCTTCAGGATTCAGATAATAGAACAAAACGGTAAGTATAGCAGTAAAAATGCCCCAAAGTCCAAATGAAAACACGATACGATTCCAATCGACTTTTTGCCTGGAGGTGGTTACCGATAAAAAAGTTTGATGATGTATATAGCGTACTGCAAAGTAAACTCCTGCCAAAGCAAATACAAATGAAATCAAGATAAGAAATAAGGTTACATTAGATTCAAAAATTGTCATTATTCCAGCTTCGCTAGTCGGATACGGGATTTTATTAACAAGAGTTTCGTATGCTATAGCAAGCGTAAGCGGAATTTGACCAACAAAGGATGCTGTTATTATAAAAACAGAACCTAGTAAATATTTCCAAAATTTATTTTCGTTTTTAACTCCTTGCTCTAGAAACATGTATTTAAATTTAAAATAGTACTTCGATTTATTGCATAAACCTTATTTTTGCTTGCACTAATTTACCTTTTTTTATTCCAAATATCTTTACTTCTTTAAAAAAATAAAAATGATAAAAATATATCACAACCCACGTTGCGGGAAATCAAGAAATTGTCTGGCTTTTATTGAAAACACAAAACAAGACTTTGAGATAATTCCTTACCTTATCGATACGCCTTCATTTGATGCGTTAAAAGAATTGCTTCAAAAATTAAGTTTAAAGCCAATAGAATTAGTTCGAACCAAAGAAAAAATCTGGATAGATAATTTCAAAAATAAAACAATGACTGATGACGAAATTACTCAGGCAATGGTCGATAATCCTATTTTAATCGAAAGACCAATTGTAGTTAAAGACGGTAAAGCTATAATAGGAAGAGATTTAGAATTGGTAAAGCCTTTTTTAGAAACGTTATAAAGAAGCTTATTAACATATTATTATGATTTTTCATTTTAAACCACCAGTTACATTTGCAGTCTAAAAGCCAAATAGAAACTACCCAAAATGAAAAAGAATCAATTAATCATGCTTGTATTATTTTTTACAAGTATTTTCAGTTTTGCCCAACAACCTGGAGCAGAAAGGCTGAAAGTTAAAGTTACCGGTAAAGTTGTCGAAAAAACAACTAACCAACCACTTGAATATGCTACAATTACTTTGGTGAATACCAAAAATCCCAAAGCACTTGCAGGAGGAATTACCAATAATAAAGGAGAATTTAGTGTAGATGCCACCCCAGGCGTTTATGATATTAAAATTGAGTTTATTTCATTTAAGGTAATCGAAATTAAACAAAAGAAAATTACAGAGAATACCAACCTAGGGCAGCTAGCATTATCAGAAGATGCTAATCAACTAAACGAAGTTGTAATTCGTGCTGAGAAATCTACAGTTGAAATTAAGCTAGACAAAAAAGTATATAACGTAGGTCAGGATATGATCGTAAAGGGCGGAACAGTAAGTGATGTTCTTGATAATGTACCGTCAGTTTCTGTTGATACAGAAGGAAATGTAAGTTTAAGAGGAAGTGATAACATTCGAATTTTAATTGATGGAAGACCATCAAATGCGATAAATGTAGCCGAAGCATTACGACAAATTCCAGCCGATGCGATAGATAAAGTTGAGGTGATTACAAATCCATCAGCGCGTTACGATGCTGAAGGAGGCTCAGGATTAATAAATATTGTCCTTAAAAAAGGAAAAAATCAAGGATTTAACGGAACTTTTATTGCTTCAACAGGAATTCCCGAAACCTACGGAGTAAGTGCAAATGCAAATTATAAAACCGAAAAAGTAAATTATTTCACTACAGCTGGTTATAACTACAGAACCAATGAAGGGGGAGGTTTAACTAATTCAGAGTATTTTAACCCTGATGGGACAACTAAAAGTTTTCTAGATGAAACTAGAGATACCGAAAGAATTAGGAAAAATTTCAACGGAAGAGCAGGAGTAGAGTGGATAATTAACCCAACCACTTTTTGGACAAATGCTATAAATTACCAGAAAAATTCAGGAGACGATACAGATTTAATTAATTATAATGAATTTGATGCTAATCGTAATTTTACAAAAGCAACATACCGTTTAAATGATGGTGTTTCGGCTAGTGAAAACGTAGAGTATACATCAAATTTGATAAAGAACTTCAATGATAAAGGGCATAAACTTACTGTAGATGCATCGATTTCAAGAAACACGGATGATAATAATAGTATAATCACAGGAAATCGTGGGTTTAACAACACCTTAAATGATCAGGTTCAAAAACAAGTACAATTACAAGCAGATTATGTACTTCCGATAAGTGAAGGAAGTAGATTTGAGGCTGGATACAAAGGAAGCTTTGGTGATCTAAATAATAAATATTTTGTTTTAGATGAGTTAGGTGACAGAATAAATAGTTTATCAAACACTTTAGAATATAAAGAAAATATAAATGCAATATACACACAATTTGGATCGAAAATTAAAGATACAAAATTTTCATACCTTTTAGGATTGCGTTGGGAAGATACTGATATTCAGGTTAATTTGTTAGATACTAAAGAGTTCAATACAAAGAAATACAATAACTTTTTTCCAAGCGCATTTCTTAGTTATGAAATATCAGATCAAAGTAATTTTACAGCTAGTTACAGCAAACGTTTATCAAGACCAAGAGGGCGTTTTATGAACCCAGCTTCAAATTTCTCAAGTAATATTAATATTTTTCAAGGGAATCCAGATTTAGATCCATCACTAACAGATAAATATGATATCGGATATATCAAACGTTGGGATAAAGTAACATTTAATACTTCAGCTTATTTTGAAGATACAAAAGACGTATTTGCGTTTGTGAGATCTCCAACAGGTAAATTAGAAAATGGAATACCAGTTATTCTAAGCAAACCGATTAACTTAGGAAAAGAACAAAAATTCGGTTTCGAATTTACGCTTAATTACACGCCGTTTAAATGGTGGAGAATAAACAGTAACTTTAATCTTTATAACGTAGAAACTACGGGTGAGCACAGTTATATAGATGCAAACAATGTTGTTGTTACACAAAATCTGGATAACAAAGCAAATTCTTGGTATGCAAGAATCAATTCAAAATTAACTTTACCATATAAAATTGATTGGCAGTTAACAGGAATGTATAACGGAGAACAAAAAACGGCTCAAGGAAAAAACTTGGCTATGTTTGGTATGAATACTGCTTTTAGTAAAGACATTCTTAAAGATAAAGCAACAGTAGCATTTAACATAAGTGATATTTTTAATTCTAGAATAATGAAGTCATATACTTATTTAGAGAATCAAACTTCATATGGAGAAATGCAATTTCGCAAGCGACAATTTAATCTTTCATTTACTTATAGATTCAATAAGCCTAAAAATGAAAGAGAAAAAGGACCTAAAGGAGAGAATAATGATGGCGGAGGAGAATTTCCTGGATAGGCAAATACAGTAGATAAAAAAGGACTCGTGAAAACGGGTCCTTTTTTTTATGAAGTAATCAAATTAATTTTAGATACGTATACTGATGTAAATAATGTGTTGTGCAAGAATCAATTCAAAGTTGATTGTACCACAGAAAATCAATTGGTAGTTAAAAAGAACCTAAGGGGGAGAATAATGATGGCGTATGAGAATTTCTTGGATAAGGAAGTATCATAAATAAAAAAAAGGACTCGTAAAAACGGGCCCTTTTTTTATGTAGTAATCAAATTAATTTTAAATTGATTGCTCTTTCTTTGCTTTTCTTTCTTTGTACATTTCCCATAAAGCTCCACCAATCCAATATTGAACGAAACCTACAAGAAAAAACATTAACCAAAACCCTATAGTTAGAATGGTTAAGAAAAGTAAAAAGCCTAAATACTGTGAAAATTCAAACATGTTTTCCGGAATTTTTGAATGTAGGCACAAATGTAGGCCTAATATTTTTTCTTACCAATAAAAAACTAAATCAATTTTTATAAAATAGTAATTATCCGTATTTTTGAGGTCAATTTAAAATGAATATGCCTAGAATTTACTTCTGGAGCAATTACCAGCTGTTCGTTATATCTTTTTTGGGCTAAAATGCCCTAAAAAAGGATGCCACTTCCATCTGGGCTATAGAATATTATTATCAAACATCAGATTTTTATATAATAACACACATAAATACACTAAAATGAAATTTAGAATAGAAAAAGACACCATGGGAGAGGTGCAAGTTCCAGCAGAAAAATATTGGGGTGCACAAACAGAACGTTCTCGTAATAATTTTAAAATTGGAGCAGCAGCATCAATGCCAAAAGAAATTGTTGAAGGATTTGCTTACTTAAAAAAAGCAGCTGCTTTTGCAAATCATGATTTAGGTGTTTTGCCAGTAGAAAAAAGAGATGCAATTGCTGCAGTATGTGACGAAATATTAGCAGGCAAATTAGATGATCAATTTCCGTTGGTAATTTGGCAAACAGGTTCAGGTACTCAAAGTAACATGAACGTAAACGAAGTAATTGCAAACCGCGCACAAGTTCTTAAAGGATTTGAAATTGGAGAAGGAGAGCAATTCATAAAAGCAAATGATGATGTAAATAAATCACAATCATCAAACGATACTTTTCCAACAGGAATGCACATTGCAGCTTACAAAGCAGTTGTGGAGATTACTATTCCTGGAGTTGAAAAATTAAGAGATACACTTCATGCAAAAGCAGTTGAATATAAAAATGTTGTAAAGATCGGACGTACGCACCTTATGGATGCAACACCGCTTACTTTAGGACAAGAACTTTCAGGATATGCAGCTCAATTAACTTATGGACTAAAAGCAGTTAAAAATACCTTAGCGCACTTATCAGAAGTTGCTTTAGGAGGAACGGCAGTAGGAACAGGTTTAAACACACCAGCTGGATACGATGTAAAAGTAGCTGAGTATATTGCTGAGTTTACAGGACATCCGTTTGTAACAGCAGAAAATAAATTTGAAGCACTTGCAGCTCACGATGCAATTGTTGAATCTCATGGAGCATTAAAACAATTGGCAGTTTCTTTAAATAAAATTGCTAATGATGTTCGTATGTTAGCTTCAGGACCACGTTCAGGAATTGGAGAAATTATTATTCCAGAAAATGAGCCAGGTTCATCTATTATGCCAGGAAAAGTAAACCCAACACAATGCGAAGCATTAACAATGGTTTGTGCACAGGTTATGGGTAACGATGTGGCTATTTCAGTAGGAGGAATGCAAGGTCATTACGAATTGAATGTTTTTAAACCAGTAATGGCAGCTAACTTCTTGCAATCAGCACGCTTATTAGGAGATGCTTGTGTTTCGTTTGATGAGCATTGTGCACAAGGTATCGAGCCAAACTATAAACGTATTAAAGAATTAGTAGATAATTCATTAATGTTAGTAACAGCTTTAAATACTAAAATTGGATATTACAAATCGGCAGAAATAGCTCAAACAGCACACAAAAACGGAACGACACTTAAAGAAGAAGCTGTTCGTTTAGGATACGTATCAGCAGAAGATTTTGATGCTTGGGTAAAACCAGAAGATATGGTTGGAAGCCTTAAATAATTAATTGTTAATTATGGATTGTTAATTGTTAATGATGCGTAATAAATGAAAAACCCTGCAATGTATTAACATTGCAGGGTTTCGTTTTTTATGTCATCTATTGTCATCCTGAGCGTAGTCGAAGAGCTTTAATGATCATTATTATAATCAATAATTACTGTCACCCTGAGCGTAGTCGAAGGGCTTTAATTATCAACAATTAATAATTAAATTACTTCCCATCTACATAATCTTGTAAATAGCTAAAACGTGGCGTTAGCTTACCGTTTTCTGTTATTTTGGCTCTGTGTAAGATTCCATCTTTATCACCGTTAAAAAAGGCAGGAATTACGTGTTCCATAAAAAGTTCCCCAAAACCTTCACTAGCATCTTTTGGAATTTCGCAAGGCAAATTATCTACAGCCATTACCACAATTGCAGCAGGATGAAAAACATCAACCTCTTTGTCTTCACCAGGGAAATAACCATATAAAGGCTCTTCGATAGTCGATGAGCGAAGTGTGCAGGCAATAGGGCCATTTATATCACATGAAATATCGGCAACGACTTTTATTTTACAATCTTTAGACTGAAGCATTTCTCTAGACAAAATCATTGGTGCCGCATTTGCATGAAAGTGCCCAGCAAAATAAACATCAGTTACTCGAGTGAATCTTTCAAAATCAGAAACGTACTCCTGAGGGTGTTCGTAAAAATCGGTATAATCTAAAAGCTGACCATCTTTACGTTTGTTATAATCCAAAACATCAAGTTGAACATAAACTGCTTGAGTATAATTTTTAGTTAGGTAATTGTCAATAGTTACCTCTTTTATTTTAATGGCGTCAAGGATTTCTTTAGCACCGCTACCTACTTTTCCAGTTCCAGTAATAACAAACTTTAAAGGAGGAAGTGTAATGCGTTTTAAATGAGCAATTAAAGCCTCTTTGCCAGATAAAGTTTCTGCTTTAGGCAATTTAAACAATTCAAATTTAATTCCGAATGCACGAATTCCATTATATACACCAACAATACCTGCGTATCTTCCAAAGCCAATAAGCCTTTGGTTGTGAGAGTTTACGATAGTTTCATGATCGTATAATTCGATGTTTTTTTCTAAGATTGCTTGTAGCAATTTTCGATTATAAGGTTGTTTCTTGATGGTATGAGAAAAGAAGAAATAAGCCTTATCAGGAATTAAATTCTCGATAGGAACTTCTTTTACTCCAAATAATACATCACAATCCGAAACATCATCGGTAACAGTTATACCTAAGCTTTTGTATTGAATATCGGTAAAAATTCGAATATCAGAACTTTCTACAGCTACAGTAGCTTCATGATAAAGTTGTTTCAATCGAGCCAGTTCGTTAGGAGCAAATACAACTCTTCTGTCTGGTGGGTTTTTTCTCTCTTTTATAATTCCAAATTTCATTTATTGGTGTTTAGGTTTGTATAAATATAACTTTATTGGTTAAATTTGTTTTAAATATAACAAATATAGTTAAAGTTTTGTTGTTTTTTTTGAAAAATATCCAAGCTCATTTTATTATGTGCTGATGTTCAATGGACTGATAAAAATCAAGCTTAAAACTGTGTTAAATTATGAGAATTCATCTCAGAAAGGCAAATAAACAAAAGTATTCAATTCTATATATTTGTTTCCCTAGAATCCAACTCATGAATTTCATTAAAAAAGCAAATATAGCACAAATCCTTTTCCTTATTTTAGTTTTAAGCTCTTGTGGAAAAGATAAAAGTTCAAATGCAGCTCTTGCTGAAACTGTAGAAGATACACTCCCTAAGATGAAGCCTTTGCTTCATGAAAAAAAGTTACCTGCTAGCTATGTAGCTACAATAAAAAACAAAGTTGATTCTTTTTATAATAAGAACTGGCCTAATAATTCCATGAATGGAGGATTTTTAGTAGCAAGAAACGGCGAGATTATCTATGAGAAATATGAAGGCTATGCGAATAAAAATCAAAAAACGGAGATAGATAGGAATACGCCGTTGCATATAGCATCGGTTAGTAAAGTACTTACTGCAACAGCAGTTTTAAAGTTGGTAAATGCAGGGAAATTTGATTTAGATCAAAAAGTAAATACCATTTTGAAAACATTTCCTTATGAAGATATTACAGTAAGGATGTTATTAAATCACAGAAGTGGAATGCGTAATTATGCTTATTTTACAGATAAGGACAAAACAATTTGGGACAGGCACAATCAATTAACCAATCAGGATATTTTAAATATCATGGCTACAAAAGATATTGGTTTAGAGTATAAACCCAATACTCGTTTTACCTATTGTAATACTAATTATGCGATGTTAGCATTAATTATAGAGAAAATAACAGGACTTAGTTATAAAGAGGCAATGACTCAAATGATTTTTAAGCCTTTGGGAATGACGCATACTTATGTTTTTGATATCGATAAAGACAGAAAAACAGCTGTTCCATCATATAAAGGAAATAATGTTGAAATTGGAATAGATTATCTGGATGCTGTTTATGGGGATAAAAATGTTTATTCAACTCCTCGTGATTTATTAAAATTTGATAGAGCAAGAAATGCTCCTAATTTTTTAAAACCTGAATTACTAAAACAAGTTTATGAAGGATATAGTAATGAGCGCAAGGGAGAAAAAAATTATGGACTTGGTATTCGAATGATTAATTGGTATTCGGGACAACATTTTTATTTCCATAACGGATGGTGGCATGGAAATACGTCATCTTATATAACGCTTCAAAAAGAAAATGTTACTATCATTGCGTTGTCTAATAAATTTACCCGTAAAACATATGCGGTTCGTAAATTGGCACCGATCTTTGGAGATTATCCTTTTGTTTTTAAAGATCTCGACTAATATATGGGTTATAAATTGAGGAGCTAAAATTAAATCGAATATTTTTTTGAAATTAATTTCGATTGATGGCTCAAAAAGCGTAATTTTGCAATCTCAATTTTTTATTGAAAAGAAATGGGGTCGACTGGTTTTGACAGCAAGTCGAATTGAACAGTAAGCACGTCGAGCATTGAGACCTTGCTCGTAAATATAAGATCTCAACACTTTTACACGGCGAAAATAACTACGCTTTAGCTGCATAATCCGAATTATAGTACGATTAAGCCACGTTCCTATCAGATAGGAAAGCTGGATTCTCCTTGAAAGCCTTGGTTTGTGGCGGTCAATACAGGGGAACCGTAAAAATAAACCTAGATTTCCATGAGCTTCGGGTGGATTTCGAAATTAAGAAGATAAGTATTGTGTGGCTGTTCCTGGCCGAGCACAATATCGAAAATCTAATCAGGAAATAAGCGTGTAGAAAGCTCTTTAGTTGCTTGTTTGGACCCGAGTTCGATTCTCGGCGACTCCACAAAAAAAGCCTGTAAACTTAATGTTTACAGGCTTTTTTGTTTTTCATAGGGATTCAAAAATTTAATTTTTTGTCCTGTTTTTAATTAAAATATGCATCTGACATAGATTTATATATGCCAGATGCCGTTACAAATCAACCTTCAATTAAAATTTTATTTTACTGTATACGTCATACGGTTTGCTTCACAAAGCCTGAAATAGCCTAAAGCAAAATTATTAGAATCAGTTGTATTGATTATATTTCCTCTAATATTACCAGGTATTGCAGCAAAAGGGTTTGAATTTGTAACCTCTAAAATTAGATTCATATAATTATAAAAGTTCTTAGTAATACCACGATGTGTTATATTAAGTGTTATTCCCGGTTTTAAATCTGAATCTGAAAATTTTTCAGCTAATTCATTTCCATTAGTAAATTCATCACTTGTTGATGTGTATTCTGGAAAAGGAGATAAAACACTTTTATAATCTGTTAGATAGTAATTAGTCTGATCAGCTGGGTCTTTATAATAAAATGCTACTACAATAAGATCAGGCCCTGTTATATCTGGCATAAATTCCTGTTCTATTCTGTCAATTGGCGGCACAGAAACTAATTTTTCAATAGCTGTTAAACTTTGTCCATCGACTTGTGCAAATAATTTATATTCCATATTAATTACAGGAACAAAATTAGTACAGATATATATTCCTGGCTCAGATTCATTAAATGTAAAAACAACTCCATCACTATTTTCGACCCTTACTTGTGCTCCTGAAACCTTTGGTGTAGTGGCACTGTAATAAGGAGCCATTCTGCTTATTTTTATTGTCTGTTTACTGCCGCTAGTTCCTTTTTCCCAAATTATCTCAGCATCGATTACTATTTTAGGTTCTCCAGTTTCTAATTCAAGCTCAACAACCTTGTCACAAGACAGAAAAAGTAAAACAAAAAGAAAGCTAAATAAAGTAAATCCTTTACTTTTAAAATTGTATTTTTTTAATCTTAGCATGCTATTAAAATTTAAAATTATAAGAAACACCAGGTACTAATCCGTAAATAGAGAGTTGTTTGGACTCATTAACTCCTGTATTATTATTTTGTGAAAACATCATCGATGCGGCATTTTGTCTGTTATAAAGATTATAAATACTAAATACCCAATAGCTTTGCCATCCTTTCTTTTTATCTGGTTTAGGGGTGTAGGTTGCGCCAATATCCAAATGATGATATGCAGGGAGTCTGCTTGAATTTCTCAACGTATAATTAGGTACATATCTTTCCCCAAATTCATAATACCCGTTAGGATATGTTACTGGCTGACCTGATTGTAAAGTAAAATTAGCATTAAAGGACCATTTAGCGTTGAATTCATAATTTGCAGTAATATTCAGATTATGTAATTTATCATATCCTGATAAATACCAATCACCATTAGCAATACCTGGTTCTTGAGGAGTTCTGCCAGGCGTTTTTTGTTCTGCCTTAGACAAAGTATAAGCAACCCATCCTGTAAAGCGGCCTGTATTTTTTCTGTATAATAGTTCCATACCATACGATCTTGCTTCTCCATTCAGGATATCCTGCTCTATATTATTGTTACCCAATAAATTTGCACCATCAATATAATCGATACGGTTTTTAATTTTTTTATAAAATAATTCCCCCTCAAAGGAGTACTCACGTTCCTTAAAATTTTTGAAAAATCCTACTGCATATTGATCCAGCATTTGTGGTTTTGTAAAAGGACCGCTTGGTGTCCAGATAGTCATAGGCAACGGAGCTCGGGTATTAGACAACATATGAATATATTGCGCCATTCTGTTGTAACTTGCCTTTACTGAGGTTTCGTCATTAAAAGCATATGATAATGCCAATCTTGGTTCAAGGTTATTAAACTTACTAATGGTTTTTCCTTTTCCGTAGTATGTACTTCCAGTTGGAGTTGCTTCTTCATAAATATGATATAACGGATTGTATACTACTGCTTCTCCATTTTCGTACGTACTGATACTTTCGCCTCCTAAACGATAAAAGGTACTGTAACGAAGTCCATAACGAAGATTCAGCTTTTCTGTGATCTGATTCTCGACATCCAAATATGCAGACGTTTCTAAAGCATATTTTTTATCTAATTGATTGTAATTATACTGCGAATTAACACCATACGGGCGTACAGTTCCTGGATTAAAATTATAATATAAACCATCAATACCATAGTTAAGTTTAAAATTGTCTGATATGGTGTGATTCCAATTGTATTTAAGCCCGTAGTTGGTAATCTTACTGTCCCATTCAAATTTTTGAAATGGTATTTGCAGATTAAATTTATAATCACTGTAAAAAACAGAAAGGTTTGTATTTAACTTTTCAGAAAATTTATGTTTCCAGCTAAACGTTCCCATAGTATTACCGTAGGTACTGGCAAAAAAGTTATTAATATCAAATATATCATTCCCTAAGTAACCAGAAAAAGCAATTGTATTATTGGCTCCTAAACGATAATTAAGTTTGGCATTAATATCATAAAACATTACAGAACTCTTAATATCAGTAAGTTTCAGGAATAAATGTGCATAAGAAGCGCGCCCAGCAACAATAAATGAACCAACATCTTTTTTTAAAGGGCCTTGTACTAAAAGCCGACTTGATATAAGACCAATACCTCCGTTTATTTTATACTCATTAAGATCTCCCGTTTGCTGTGTTACATCCAGAACAGAGGAAACACGCCCTCCAAATTTAGACGGAATTCCTCCTTTGTATAAATCTAATCCGCTAACAACGTCTGCATTAAAAATAGAAAAGAAACCAAACATATGAGAATCTCCGTATACTGGAGCACCATCTAAAAGAATCAAATTCTGATCAGCGGCACCACCGCGAACATTAAAACCAGACGAAGCTTCACCAGCATTTGTAACACCAGGTAAAGTCAATAATGATTTTAAAGGATCTGGTTCACCCATTGCCGTAGGCAATCTTTTAATCTCGGCCATCGAAAGCTTATTAACGCTCATCTGAGTGTTTTTCACATCAACTGCCTTACTTGTAGTTATGACTATCTGTTCTAATTCGTGACTGTCTGATTCCATGCTGAAATCAATTTTAGTATCATCAGAAACTGTGACTTGCTTTTTTTTATTCTTGTAGCCTACATAACTAACTAAAACAGTATAAGTTCCGTTGTCTAAATCGATAGTGTACTTTCCATTTTTATCAGTTGTAGCGCCTGTTTCGATTTCTGAGATATAAACATTTGCGCCAATAACAGGTTCCCTGTTCTCATCAATAAGTTGCCCTGTTAGCTTATTTTTTTGGGCTCCTTTTGTAACTTTTTGTTTTACAAAAATATTATTACCCACTACTGAAAACTGAATTGTACCAGTCTTATTAAGTTCATTTATGAGTTGTTTTATCTCAATATTTTTATAAGTCTTTTTATGTGTAAAATATTTTTGACTGATATTAATTTGATCAGTATAGGCGAATTTAAAATCGGTTTGATTCTCAATTTGCTTAAAAAAATCTTTTAAGGTCACAGTTTGGTCTACAGTCACGTTTATGTTTTGGGAGAACACACACCAACTGAATAAAAAAAAGCATGTTGAAATTATATGCTTCATGAATTTTTGTATTTTTGAATATTATTAAATGGATAGTTTTATGCTATCTGAACTATGGGAAGGATGTTTAGTTTCGCGGCTAGGACATCCTTTTCTTTTCTACTGAAAAGTAATCTGTTTTAATTTTTCATTTACTTCAAAGTTTAGGTTATACATTTCTGATATTAATTGGACAATTGTTTTTAAATCTTCTTTTTTATTGATTCGAACTGTAATTCTTTGATTATAATATTCCTGTGGAATGGTTACTTTATAACCATAATTTGACTCGATATAGGTGCTGATTGTGCTCAGTTTTTCATTATCAAAATCTAAAAATCTATTAAATTCAGTTACAGAAGCGATTTCGTTTCCGTAGATGAATTTTTCACCAGGTTTAAGTATCCATTTTTTATCTTGGTTTTTTACACTCATCTCAACACTTCCTTCATAAAGTTCTACCGCCACTTCTTTTTTAGGATAGCCTTTAACTGTAAAAGCGGTACCTAATACTGTAGTTGTGGTTTCGTTACAAAACACCTGAAAAGGATGTTTTTTGTCTTTTTTTACTTTAAAATAAGCTTCTCCATTAATTTCTACTTTTCTATTAACAGCAAAATTAGTAGCATACATAATTTTGGAATTTGGACTCAACTCTACTTTTGTACTATCTGGTAAGGCTACAATTTTAATTATAGAAGTGGTGTTTTCTATCGTATTTTCCACAATTTCAATATTGTTACTTATTGGGTCATTAGTAAAGTACAGACCTACCCCGATAAGAGTAAAAATTAAAATAGCGGCTGCGGCTGCATAATGGCGCCATGAACCAAATTTTTGTTTTTTGGATGGGAATGTCTTCGATTGGAATTGTTCCCAAGAAGCCTCTTTTTCAGAGTCAGAATGAGAAATGGGAGTTTCATTCCATAATTTTTTTAATTCTTCTTCTAATTTCTTTTCGTCCATATCTTTTGTGCGTTAAAGTTTTTGGCAATAAAATCCTTGTTTGTTAAAAACACCATAAACCATTTCTTTAATATCTCTATTAGTTTCAATTCTTAGAATATGGTCACTATTATCCAAATCAAAATTCATTATACAATCAGAAATGATAAACTGCAGAAGTACTACAATGAAGCTTGCATCTTCTTTGGTTGTAACATCTGTTTTATAAGATTCAGTACGCATTTTATGTTTCCGTTTATATCTATAACAAACGAGAACATAAAAGTTCCTAATGCTCTTCTATTTTTTTTCGAATAAATTTACTGGCAAGATAAATATGATTGGCAATCGTTTTTTCAGAAAGATCTGTAATTGATGCAATCTCTTTATAACTAAGGTTTTCCAGTTTGTGTAAAGTGAATATTTTTTGTTGTTGTTCGGGAAGTAGATTTATGAAGTTGTATAATTTTTCTCTTCTTTCTTCAAAAATATCTGTTTCAGTATCTTCTTGCTCCATTTGAAACTCCAGAGGATCAAGCTGAATTAGTTTGTTTTCTCTATTAAGATGATTTATAATGATGTTTTTGCATATTGTAAACAATTGTTTATCAAATAAAACATCTTCATTGAGTAATTCTCTTTTATTATATAATCGTAAAAAAGTCTCCTGAACGAAATCCTGTGGGCTAAGAACAGTAAAATTAAATCGCTTGGCAATGTTTATTAGTTTATCGTAGTAATTTAGATAAGCTTCCTTAAAAGAAGCTTCATTACCTTTTTTTAAACTTAATATAAACTTTTTATTGTCCATAACGTAAATATGATGACTGATTTTAGTTCAATTTTCAAAAAAATATTGAGTTCTAAATTTGACCATTAAGGTTAGCTTATTCAATTTTTAATAAACTTTGCGGTGCAAATAACAGCAATTTTATTTGAAAATTTATTCAAGAGAAAAAGATAGTTATAAAATAGTATACACCAATCTGTAAGATTTGCTTTGTGAGTAGTAGTTGTTTGTACATTATTTATTTGTTGGAAAACTAAAAAAGGATATAATATTTATAAGCAAACAGTTGGTTTTGGGTAGGTAATATATGAGGAAGTTTTTATTATTAACAAAAAATCCTGTAAACAATGTTTACAGGATTTTTTTGTTTTGCTAATGTCGTGAGTGATTTGTAGGGTTTTATTATTGAGGAGTGTATCGAATAGTATTCTTTATCTTCATATTTAAACCAATAGGCAATCGTAATTAATGCAATTTTTGATGTTGTTAGTATTAAACTACTGTAACTTCAACTGCATTTTTGCCTTTCTTTCCGTCAACTATTTCAAATTGAACAGAGTCATTTTCACTAATTTGCTCTTTTAAGCCTGATGCATGAACAAATACGTCTTGTCCTGTACCTTCTTCTGTAATGAATCCAAATCCTTTTGCTTCATTGTAAAATTTTACTACTCCTGTTTTCATAATTTATATTAAATTTATTAGTAAATGTAGTCGAAAAATAAATTTAACTTATTGATTATTAGTTTTTATTTTAAAAAATAATTCTATATATTTTAACGTTTTGTTAAGGATTGATAAAGTTAGTGTCTAATTTGGTTAGTTATGCGATAATATAAGAGAGAGATCTAGCCGAGATTGTAGTGGCATCCTTTTTATCTTCCTTTTTTTGGAGATAAAAAGATAAAGCGGAGAGCTGGAAAATGCTCCAAAAAATAAAACCACCCGAAATGAGTGGTTTTGATCTTCTAAGAAATATTTTATTAAACAGTTTGGTCATCTATTGTTGCGGTAGGTGCATTGGTTTTTACCGATTCGATTCCGTTATCTCTTGCTGAGACGCTTTCATACATTTCGCTAGTTCCAATAATCTGACCATTGGTAGCTTTTAGATTAAAATAAGGCTTTCCGTTAGTTGATGTTTTTCTGTCAAATTTTGAATCATCTTGCGAATTGGTTCTTACCGATTCGATTCCGTTTAAACAGCCTGCTTTTGCTGAATATCCTTCGCTTGCAAGAATTGTTTGTCCGTTGTTAGCTTTTAAATTAAATTGAAACTCTCCGTTTGTTCTTTTTGTGATAACAAATTTTCCCATTCTAAATATTGGTTAAGGTTAAAAATAGTTTTTAATAGTTGTTTTATTTCATAAAAATACAAAAGAAAAATATTAGAAGATAGTGGGAAACAGTAAAATTTTTAAATAAATAATTAAAAAAAAAACGAGAACTTAATTTTTAATTAGGTTCTCGTTTTTTATATGATAAAATTGTTTTCTAGAATTTAAATCCTAAGCTAATATTTGAAACAGCAGTTTTTACTTTTAAATTAGAAGCATCAATATCTGTAACACCTGCTAAATATCTATAGTCTAGTGTGAATTTCCATAAATCAACACCAACTCCACCAAGGAGACTGTTGTTGTTTTTTACAACGTCGATATAGTTTAAATTGTTGTTTCTGTCTATATTTGAGTAGTTTTTCCAGTTGTAACCGCCAAATATTCTAACATTTCCGAGTTTACCTAAAGGAACAATTTTGTAACCTACAATTAATGTCGCTTCAGTTCCAGATAATTTATAATCTGTATTAGCGATACCAGATTCAGATACAGTAAATTTAGATTGTGCGTATCCAAATTCAGCTTGTCCATAAAGCATTAATAAATTTACTCTTGCAAAACCTCCAAAACCTATTGAATTACCTGAACTATCAGAATTGTAATCATTTGTTGAGATTGAAGTTATGTTAGAAGAAACGATAGGACCGAATTGTAGTAATTGGGCAAATGAATTTGCACTGATACATAATAGTGTGATTAAAAAAAGCTTTTTCATAGGGAGGGTTATTTGGGGGTATACTATTTAACAATTAAAATTAATTATTATATGTCAGAATCGAAAGACATATCTTCTTTATTTTTTTATTGATTTTATTGGTATTGGCATTATTTCTTTGAATTTTAATAGAATAAGATTTCTTTAGGTGGATTTTAAAAAGAGAAATATATTATGGAATCGGATTTTAGTATAGGTTAATTCTGTAAAAAAAATAAGCAAAAGAATAGGTTTACTTGAGGGGGTGTATTGTTATGAGAGGGTTAAAATAATTAATTCTAAATTTGAATCCTTAGCCAATTAAAAAAGTAATTATGACAATCAAAGAAATTCCTGCCTCTGAAACATGGGCAATTCGGCATAAAGTAATGTGGCCAGCAATGTCTTTAGAATTTGTACAATTAAAAGAAGATGATTTAGGTATTCATTTTGGAGTATATAATGAATCCAAACTAGTTGCGATTGTTTCTTGTTTTGAAGATAATAACGAAATGCAATTTAGAAAATTAGCTACTTTGACTGAAGAGCAAGGAAAAGGTTTTGCAACAATACTGCTAAATTATGTTTTTCAACAAGCTAAGGATAAAGGAGTAAAGCGTATTTGGTGCAATGCTAGAGTAAACAAAAAATCTTTTTATGAGAAATTTGGATTAGTAGATACAGAGAATACTTTTTTTAAATCGGGGCAAGAGTTTACAATAATGGAACTGCGTTTTTAAAATTAGATTCTAAAATCAAGAATAGTATATCTGGTTCATATATAGTTGTTTAATGATTTTCGAATGCTATTTGTGTATATTAAAGCTTAAATTTCTGTGAGTTATAAATTTTTATTAATAAATTATCATTTATACTTCACTAAAAAAACTATTTTTGGATTCTGTATAAATTAAGATTGAAATGCATAAAAATCAGCACATAATACTATTTTTTTTATTTTTTATTTTTTTAGGATGGAGTGGAAGTGCTCAAGAAAAATCGCGATATCCTAAAAACGAATTTAGAGGAGTTTGGATTGCTACCGTTGTTAATATTGACTGGCCAAAAAGTAAAATTGATAATGTTGAAAAGCAAAAAGCAGATTATCTTGAGATTTTAGATACCTATAAAAAATTGAATTTTAATGCTGTAATTGTACAGATTCGAAGTGTTGGTGACGCTATTTACCCTACAAAGTTAGCTCCTTGGTCGCGTTATTTGACTGGAAAAGAAGGACAGGAACCAAAACCATATTATGATGTTTTAGCTTGGATGATCGAGCAAGCGCATAACAGAGGATTTGAGTTTCATGCTTGGATGAATCCATACAGAGCAACGTTTGACTTAAAAAAAGATAGTTTATACTCTAACCATGATGTTATTAAACATCCAGAATGGATGATTGAATATGGAGGTAAATTATATTACGATCCTGCTTTGCCAGAAGTACAGGAGCATTTAACAACTATCGTAGAAGAAGTTGTAGAGAATTACGATATCGATGCGATACATTTTGATGATTATTTTTATCCATATACTATACCAGGAAAACAATTTAACGATACAGCCTCTTATAAAAAATATGGCAACGGACTTAGTTTACCCGATTGGCGTAGAGCAAACGTGAGCAATTTTGTTCAAACTATTTCGACTACAATAAAAAGCTGTAAACCTTGGGTACAATTTGGTATTAGCCCTTTTGGCGTTTGGCGTAATAAATCAAAGGACCCTAAAGGTTCAGATACTCAATCGACATCTAATTATGATGATTTATATGCAGATCCTATTTTATGGATGGATCAAAAATGGATTGATTACATTATACCTCAATTGTATTGGAGTATGAATAATCCGAGAGCTAATTATTCGAAACTGGTAAAATGGTGGTCTGAGAATTCTAATAACACAGCTATCTATATTGGGCACAGTCCATATAAGATTAGAGCTGATAGTGATAAAAGCTGGAATCTTGCAACCGAAATACCAAATCAGGTTGATTATGCCAGAAGTTTTAAGAATGTAACAGGAAGTGCTTATTTTAGTGCCAAATTATTGATTAATAAAAATCAAGATGTCGTACGTCTTTTAGCCGAAAACCAATATAAATATCCAGCACTTCCATCTGCAGTTCCTAATCTTAAAAAGATTGTTGTTGATGTTCCTGTGGTAAATGAATTTGCAAAAGACAGTATCAATTATTCATTTAATGTTAAATACCCGTTGAATACTAAGGTGCGTTACGTTGTTGTTTATGGTGCAGAAAGTGAGGCGAAAATTGATATTAATGATCCATCTCAGATTATTGATAAATTGACAGTTCATGAAATAGATGGTTCTATTTACTTTGTTCTTTCAGAAAAAACAATGAAAAAATACAAAGCGTGTGCAATCACTTTTATTGATTACTATGCAAACGAAAGCACTCCAACTAGTATTGATTTAAAAAAAGGATTTAAAGTAAACGTAGCTGAAATAACAGATGAAAACAGAAAATAATAAACCTTGGTTGTGGATTCCATTATTGAATTTTGCGTCAGGATTTCCTTATATAGTAATTATTTCAGTTTCGGTACTGATGTACAAAAATCTAGGAATTACCAATGAAGACATTGGTCTTTATACTAGTTTATTATATCTGCCTTGGGTTATTAAACCTTTGTGGAGCCCTTTTATCGACTTACATGGCACGAAACGAAAATGGTTTTTGGCAATGCAATTCGTTATTTCAATTGCTTTTTTAATAGTAGGACTAACTATTCCGCTGAATAATTTCTTCATACTAACTTTAGCTATATTTTGGGTTGCCGCTTTTGCTTCAGCATCTAATGATATTGCCAGTGATGGATTCTATTTGTTAGTTTTACCAAAAGAGCAACAATCTTTTTTCTTAGGAATTAGAAGTACTTTTTATAGAATCTCAATGCTTGCCGGAAATGGATTAATCGTGCTTTTGGCAGGATATCTGGAGCATAAATTTGGAGATAATCGCAAAGCCTGGTCATATACCATGATTTTTGTGGGATTGCTAATGGCTCTTATTACAGCATATAATTATTTTTCTACACCTAAAACAGAAAATACTACTCCAGGAACAGCCAAAGAAATTGCAAATCAAAGTTTTGCTTCCGTTTTTGCAAGTTTCTTTAGAAAGAAACAAATTGTTTTAGTACTTGCTTTTATCTTGTTATTTCGATTAGGAGAATCACAATTGATGAAAATGCTAACTCCATTTTTAGTAGATCCGATAAAATATGAATTAGTCGAATCAGGTTCTGATGAAAGTCAGGCGAAAGCATTAGCGGTTTATAATTCAAAAGTTGCCAAAGGAGATAAATTATCTGATTCAGAGTTACAATTACTGTATTCAAAATTGCCAATATCGGCAGAAATGGCAAATGCTAAAAAACCTTTGCTAGAAGTTGAAAATAAAGACCCAAAAGAATATAAGAATCTAAACAAAGCTAGAATAAACTTTGTAAATCAATTGGTTTCAACTAAAGGAACTCAAAAAGAGGTTCTAAAAGGAGGAATGGGACTTGATACAGAAGATATTGGTCTAATTTATGGAACCTTCGGATTAATTGCTTTAATGCTTGGAGGAGTTTTAGGAGGAATTGCAATATCGAGACATGGTCTTACTAAATGGATGCTTCCGATGATTCTAACCATGCACTTGCCAATTATTGGATTTATCTTGTTGTCTTACTTTCACCCTTCATCAGTATTTTATATTTATGCAGTGGTAATTGTAGAGCAGTTTGGTTATGGTTTTGGTTTTGCAGCCTTTATGATGTATTTAATTTATGTTGCCGAAGGGGAATCAAAAACGTCACATTATGCCATTGCTACAGGATTTATGGCTTTGGGAATGATGTTGCCTGGAATGGTAAGTGGATATATTCAGGAATATTTAGGATATGGAAATTTCTTTATTTGGGTATTTTTAGCCACAATTCCAGGAGTAATTCTTTCCAGATTTTTAATTTTCCCACAAGATTTCGGTAAGAAGATAGAATAAGATTTAATTAGAATATAACGCCCATGGAAATCAATGAAAACATCCAGGTTGAACGAAACCTGAAAGCAATTGAATTTGAAAAAGCAGGAGAGATTGAGAAAGCAATTGCGTTATACGAAGAAAATAGTAATGAAGGTTTTAAAGGAAATCACTCTTATGACCGACTGGCTACTATTTATAAAAATCAAAATGATGTCGATAATGAAATTCGAATATTAGAAAAAGCAATTTTAATTTACGAAGTAATTACACTTGAAGATAGAATTGAAGGAATGCCTAAACTCTTTCGATTTAAAAACAGACTTGAAAAAGCCTTGCATACTAAAAGTCAGCTAGCCAAGCAAAAGAAGGCTAAACTTAAGTAAAAATAATTTTTTATAGTATCTGGTATTATGATTACATTAAAAAGAACAAATTCAGAAGATATCGACTTTATAAACTTGGTAGTTTTATTAAATCAGGATTTAAAAATTAGAGATGGAGCCGATCATGATTTTTATAATCAGTTTAATGGTATAGACACAATAAAGCATGCAATAGTACTTTATGAAGGCGAAGTAGCAATTGGGTGTGGCGCTTTTAGAGAAAAGGAAAATGATGTTGCCGAAATCAAACGTATGTTTGTGCATCCTGATTATCGTAAAAGAGGAATCGCATCAGCTGTTTTAAAGGAGTTAGAATTATGGGCAGCTGAAGTAAAATATAAATATACCATTTTAGAAACAGGAGTTAACCAGCCAGAAGCAATTGCTTTATATCAAAAACAAGAATATGTTATAATTCCAAATTATCCACCTTATGATGTGATGGATAATAGTGTATGCATGAAAAAAAAGCTATAACCAAATGAACAAAATACCACAAACAGTACAACAAAAAGTAGGACAATTTTTTTTTCCTGCAGTTTTTATAAACGATACCGAAGAAAACATTCAGGAAACCGAACGTTTAATTCGAGAATATAATATTGGCGGACTTACTTTTTTTCATAGTCGTGCAAGTGCAGCCACAAATTACGAAGGCAATAAAAAAATTGTATTCAATGATGATAGTTACAAACAGTTAAAAGAGCGTATCGAACGATTCCAGAAATGTGCGACAACTCCGCTTTTAATTAGTATCGATGCGGAATGGGGATTAGCAATGCGTGTTGAAAAAACGCCACAATATCCTTATGCAATTACACTAGGTGCTTTACCAGAAAGTGAATCACATTTGGTTTACGAAGTAGGGAAACAAATAGGTTTGGATTTAAAATCGGCTGGAATTCAATATAATCTTTCGCCATTGGCGGATATTAATAATAATCCTAACAATCCAGTTATTGGTTACCGTTCTTTTGGAGAGAATAAAGAAAAGGTAGCGCATTTTGCATTAGAATATTTAAGAGGAATGTCGGATGTAGGTGTTTTAGGTTGTTTGAAACATTTTCCGGGACACGGAAATACCAATGTCGATTCGCATTTAGGATTACCCGTTTTAAAAGAAACTCTGGAAGAATTACTAGAAAACGAATTATACCCATTTATAAAAGGTATCGAAGATAATGTCGATTCGATTATGATTGGTCACCTAGCAGTTCCAGCTTTAAATTCAGGAAAAGATACTTCAGCTACCTTATCAAAATCAATTATTCAAACTTTGTTGCGTGAGCAATTAGGTTATGATGGTTTAGTTATTTCGGATGCCTTAAATATGCATAGCGTATCTAAACTGTATGATGTAAAAGGGCAATTAGAATGGGAAGCTTTTAATGCAGGAAATGATGTATTGTGTTTTGCAGAAAATGTACCAGAAGGAATTCAGGCGATTATAGAAAAGGCATCGCCAGCACGTATAGAAGAGAGCTTTAATAGAATATGGAAATGTAAAGAAAAAGCAGGAATTCTTAATCAAGCAGCAATAAGTTCAGGAGTTTTAGACTTTGAAAGAACTGCGCTATTAAATGATAAAATTGCTCAAAAGAGTATCACCAAACTAATTGATAACTCCAATTCTGAAATTGTTTTTGAGGCACATAAAAATAATACACTTGTAAAATTAAGTTTGTATAAAACAGAAGATAATGATTTCTTCAAAGCACTAAATACACAATTAGCAAGTCCAGAGTTTGCAATTAAAGCTGGAGATACTACTGTTATTACTACAGTCGAAAAGGATTTGGATCCCTTTGATACAATCATCATTTCTTTGTTTGTGCCAAAAGCAAAGCCACTTAATAATTTCGATATCGAAGAGTCGGTTTTAGAGCTATTAGGTAAATTATTAAAGTCAAAAAAATGTATCCTGTATGTTTTTGGTAATCCATATGTTTTACCAATTATTCCAAATGCGAAACATGCTTTAGGGCTTGTAGAGGTGTATCAGGATTTTGTAGAATTTCAAAAAAATGCAGCAATTCAAATTATTGAAAATAAAAACTGTGTCGGAGAATTACCTGTAAATATTGACTTACAATAAGTTACGGGTTTTAAAAAGTTTTGTATAGGTAAAGGTTATTGATCGATAAATTTTTATAATCACATCCTATTGCTTCTAGGTTGATTTATGCACTATTTTTGCACCAAATAAATAATTAACTTAAAAAGCGAAAGATATGTCTTTAGTAGGAAAAAAATTCCCAAGTATTGCAGTAGATGCCATCTCAGAAATGGGAGATAATTTGAAAATCAATATTTTTGAAGAAGCAGTAAACAATAACAAAAAAGTACTTTTGTTTTGGTATCCAAAAGATTTTACTTTTGTATGTCCAACAGAATTACATGCTTTTCAAGCTGCATTACCAGAATTTGAAAAAAGAAATACAATTGTAATAGGAGCTTCATGTGATACAAACGAAGTACACTTTGCTTGGTTAAACACTCCAAAAAACAATGGTGGAATCGAAGGTGTAACTTACCCAATCTTAGCTGATACAAACCGTAACTTATCTAACATTTTAGGAATTTTAGATATTGATTCTACAGAGTACAGCGAAGAAACAGATTCAGTTATCATCGAAGGTTCTAATGTAACTTTCAGAGCTACTTACCTAATTGATGAAACTGGAAAAATTTTCCACGAAAGTGTAAACGATATGCCATTAGGACGTAACGTAAACGAATACTTACGTATGGTTGATGCTTACACACATATCCAAGAAAAAGGAGAAGTTTGTCCTGCAAACTGGGAAGCTGGAAAAGAAGCAATGAGCGCAGACAGATTAAGTACAGCTGAGTACTTAAGCGCAAACTAATTTAAAATAAAGGTACAAAGGTTCAAAGGTGTAGAGCAACAAAGTTTTGTTGCGTCTAATTACAAAATTTTTAAAAATTTGTCACTTTGAACCTTTACTACTTTACTACTTAAAAAATAAAAAAGTTACAAGGTAAACAAATGCAGAGTTTCAAAACTTTGTCCCTTTGAGCCTTTGCTACTTTGAACCTTAAAAAATAAAAGTTACAAGGCAAACAAATGCAGAGTTTCAAAACTTTGTCACTTTGAGCCTTTGCGACTTAGAACCTTTAAAAAACAAAAGATATGTTAATCGAATTAAATGAAGATACTTTAGCAGATTTAGTTGCTAAAAATGAGAAAGTTGTCGTGCAATATTCAGCTTCATGGTGTGGAAATTGTCGTATAATGAAGCCGAAATTCAAAAAACTTGCGACAGAAAAAGAAGATTTGACTTTTGTTTTAGTTGATGCTGAAAATTCACCAGAATCAAGAAAATTAGCAAATGTTACTAATTTACCAACATTTGCCACTTTCGTAAATGGTAAACTGGTTAATGAGACACAAACTAATAAACAAGAAGTTTTAATCGAGTTAGTAAACGAAATTGCTTAAATAAGATGGGTTAGACTGGCTTATACTTTTAGACCTCTGATAAAGTTGTCTAAAATTTTCAAGAAAGTCTAAAAGGTCTAAGAATGTCTAAAAATCTAAGAAGTCTAAAATATGAAATTACCAGTAATAAAACAATTAACGCAGTTTATAGAAGAAAATGATCAGGATTACATCATTGAAACTATTGAGGTTTTGGAAGCAATGACCGAAATTCCATCTTTAAAAGATGAAGAATTAGATGTAATTGGTGAATTAATTTCTAATATGTACGGTGCATTAGAAGTGCATAAAATGGTAGTTCAGGGAACTGATAAAAAAGAAGCTTTAAATACGTTTATGAAACGTGTTTTGGGGTCAATCGATAAATAGTTGATTTAGCTTAAATAGTTAGAAAAACAATGGTTATCTAAAAACGCATTCTTTACGGGGTGCGTTTTTTTTATGGATATAACTAAGCTTTGGGCGAGCCACCATTAAAAAAAGGGGCAAATCATGCAAATCTACATACGCCCCTTTCCTTAAGGCTGTCGGGCTGTTTGCGCTACTTCGGTAGCCAGCGTCCATCCCTCTCGCAGGGGAGAAAGAGGATAGAAGAGAGAGAATAGAGTATAGGCTACATCTAGAATTGAGGATATACGGTTAAATAAAATTAGTAATGATATTGTAACTGTAGAGGCGCACCGCAGTGCGTCTCCACAATCATAATCTACAAAGCTTCAGTACAACCTTTGTCAAAGTTCAAAACCAAGGCTGTAAGGAACTTTAGTTTTACACAAAATAATCCCAAACTTGTCATTTCGAGGGACGAGACTCGAGCGAAAGCGAACAGACGAAGTAAATCTCCGCAAGAAACTAACTTTCGGTTTTTTTCTTAAATTATCGAGCTACTAGTGAAGATTTCTCGTCCCTCGAAATGACAAAAATGTGCACACCAACTTTAAACTTGAGTTTTTATCGTAGTTCCTTTCACGCTTGGTTCAAAACTTTGAGGAAGGTATCTTCACGCAAAGAGAAAAAACTTTGAAAAAAATGTCCCTTTGTATAGACAAACTCACGATAGGAAACAATCCTTAAACCGATAACAAATTCTTTTAGATTCAAATTTTAATCATTACTTTTGAACCTCACAAAAAAAACGAACATCATGGCTTCAATAACATTAGGAGGAAATCCAATTCATACTTCAGGCGAATTACCAAAAGTTGGTTCGCAACTAGCTGATTTTAAATTAGTACAAAACGACCTTTCGGTTGCTACATTGAGCAATTTTGCAGGAAAAAAATTGGTTTTAAATATATTCCCAAGTATCGATACTGGAACTTGCGCAACCTCAGTTAGAAAATTTAACGAAAATGCAAGTAATCTTGAGAATACTACAGTATTATGTATTTCTAGAGATTTACCTTTTGCTCAAAAACGTTTTTGTGGTGCTGAAGGATTAGAAAATGTAGTTAATTTATCAGATTTCCAAGCAGGAGCTTTTGGAAAAGCAAATGGATTAGAAATTGTTGACGGACCATTAACAGGATTGCACTCAAGAGTAATTATTGTTGTTGATGAAAATGGTAAAGTTACCCATACAGAACAGGTTGCTGAAATTGCAAACGAACCGAATTACGAAGCAGCACTTGCTGCGCTATAAATTCTAGCAATGGAGTTTCAAAAGGATAATACTTTTTTAAAAGGAAGATTAAAAAGCGTTACTTATGCTTACAAAGGTGCTATAAAGTTAATAAGCACTGAGCATAGCGTAATGGTACAATTTTCGTTAGGAGTTATAATGACTATTGCAGGTTTTTATTTCCAAATAACAAGTACCGAATGGCTTTTTCAAATTTTAGCAATAGGATTAGTATTAAGTGTGGAAGGATTAAATACGGCTGTAGAAAAAGTAGCCGATTTTATTCATCCAAATTATCATGAAAGAATTGGTTTTATCAAAGATATTGCTGCGGGCGCAGTATTTTTTGCTGCAATGACCGCAATAGCAATCGGATTAACAATATATATACCATATATTAAAAATATATAAGCGATTAGCACCCAAAATAAGAATGGCAAAAACAACAAAAAAAGAAACGGTAGACAATAAAAATAAATCAAAATCAGGGGCAATTACGTCTTGGAAAATGACCAAGCAACATAATATTGTTTTGGGATGCCTTTTGGTATTATTTTCAGTTGCATTATTAGTTGCTTTTATTTCCTTTTATATCTATGGACAAACAGATCAGAGTGCTTTATCGGCGCTTACAGATCGAAGCGAACCTGTGCAAAATTGGCTCGGTAAATTTGGAGCTTATCTAGCAGATTTATTGGTTTATCAAGGATTTGGTTTAGCGGCGTTTATATTTGTTCGTCTGTTTTTCTTAACAGGAATGTTTTTGATATTGGAGCTTTCAACAAAAAAGCTAAAGAATATCTGGTTTTGGGATCTATTTGTGATAATAATAATATCGGTATTGTTTGGCTTTTTTGCCACATCGGCTCCTGAATTGGGAGGGACGATAGGGTATGAGTTAAATTTGTTTTTACAAGACTATATTGGTAAAACAGGAACTTTATTGAGCTTGCTTTTTGGATTGATTATTTATTTGATTTTTAAAATGAAAATATCTCCAGACAAGATTCAGTCATTCTTTGATAATACAAAAAGAGAAATTCGCTCTGATTTGAATGCAACATCTTCTTTAAATAAAGAGAAAGGCGCTTATAATTTAGAAGAGTTTGCGATTAAAGAAAATGAGGAATTAGATGATATTCATTTAAAAACACCAGATTCACAATTCGAAATTAATAAAGAGGCACTTAAGCCAACTATTGCTCATTCATCCGAAATTAATTTGGATCCGGCTTTAAAGCCAATAAAAATGGATATTGCTCCTGCATCAAAAGAAATTGTGTCACACACAGAGTCTTTTGTAATAGAGCAAGCTCCAGAAGAAGATATAATCGAAGAAAATTTGGCTTCGCGACTTGTTGCCGATTTTGGATTGTTTGATCCTACTTTAGATTTGTCTAATTATAAGTTTCCTACAATCGACTTATTAAAAGAATATTCTACTGGTGGAATTACAATTAATCAGGAGGAATTAGAAGAGAATAAAAATAAAATTGTAGATACACTTCGAAATTATAAAATCGAAATTGCACAAATTAAAGCTACGGTAGGACCATCGGTTACACTGTATGAGATTGTGCCAGAAGCTGGTATTCGTATTTCGAAAATTAAAAGTCTTGAAGATGATATTGCTTTGTCATTATCAGCATTAGGAATTCGTATTATTGCGCCAATTCCAGGAAAAGGAACTATTGGTATTGAGGTTCCAAATAAGAACCCAACAATGGTTTCGATGAAAAGTGTTATTGGATCAGCGAAGTTTCAAGAAGCTGAAATGGAATTGCCAATTGCTTTGGGTAAAACAATTTCGAATGAAACATTTGTTGTCGATTTAGCAAAAATGCCTCACTTATTGATGGCAGGAGCTACGGGACAAGGAAAGTCGGTAGGATTAAATGCTGTTTTAACTTCTTTATTGTACAAGAAACATCCAGCCGAAGTGAAATTCGTTTTGGTGGATCCTAAAAAAGTAGAGTTAACATTATTTAATAAAATAGAAAGACATTATCTGGCTAAGCTTCCAGATATTGACGATGCTATTATTACTGATAATGCAAAAGTTGTAAATACATTAAATTCGCTTTGTGTTGAAATGGACAACCGTTATTCTTTATTAAAAGATGCGATGGTTCGAAATATCAAAGAATACAATGATAAATTTAAAGGAAGAAAATTAAATCCAGAAGCAGGTCACCGATTTTTACCTTATATTATTTTGGTGGTCGATGAGTTTGCCGATTTAATTATGACTGCAGGAAAAGAAGTTGAGGTTCCTATTGCTCGTTTGGCGCAACTAGCGCGTGCAATTGGTATACATTTAATTATAGCAACTCAAAGACCTTCGGTAAACGTGATTACGGGTTTAATAAAAGCGAATTTCCCTGCGAGAATCGCCTTTAGGGTTACTTCAAAAATAGATTCACGTACTATTTTGGACACGCAAGGAGCGGATCAATTAATTGGACGTGGAGATTTATTGTATTCAAACGGTAATGATGTTATCCGTGTACAATGTGCATTTGTTGATACACCAGAAGTAGAAAAAATTACTGATTTTATAGGTTCGCAAAAAGCATATGCAACAGCTTATTTGCTTCCAGAGGTTGTTGGTGAAGAAAGTGGCATTAATCTTGATGTGGATATTTCTGAAAGAGATACTTTATTTAGAGAAGCTGCGGAGATAATTGTTAATGCGCAACAAGGTTCGGCTTCGTTATTACAAAGAAAATTAAAACTAGGCTACAACCGTGCTGGTCGATTGATAGATCAATTAGAAGCAGCGGGGATTGTTGGTCCTTTTGAAGGTAGTAAGGCTAGAAGTGTAAATATTTTAGATTTAAGTTCTCTTGATCAATTTTTTAACAATGAACAAAATTAATTAAATCATGAAATCAACAATTCTAAACTTCAAAAAAAACAATGTAAATAATCTGACTAAAAAGGTTTTTCAAATTGTTTTTTTATTCCTTGTTACTTTTTCTGCTCAGGCTCAAGATAAAAAAGCCAAAGAATTATTGGATCAAGTTACAGCAAAGGTAAAAAGCTATGATAATATTGTAATTGATTTTAAATACAGTCTGAATAATAGTAAAGAGAATATTAATCAGGATAGTAAAGGAAATGTTACCATAAAAGGAAATCAGTTTGTATTAAATTTTATGGGAGTTACGAAGATTTTTGATGGTCAAAAAACATACACAATCGTTCCAGAAGATGAAGAAATTACTATTTCTAAAGTCAATGAGAAAGATGATAATGCGATTACGCCTTCAAAAATGTTGACTTTCTTTAACTCGGGTTATAAATATACAATGGATATTGTTCAGAATGTAAAAGGAAGAAAAATCCAGTACATTAAATTAATTCCAACAAGTGCTAAGGATCAGCGCAAAGAAATCCTTTTAGGGATTGATGTGCAAACAAAGCATATTTATAATTTAATCGAAATGGGAAAGAACGGAACAAAAACTACATTAACCGTTAATTCTTTTAAAACCAATCAGCCATTATCAAAAAATCAGTTTACCTTTGTGCAAAGTAAATATCCAAATTACTATATCAATAAACTAGATTAATTACGGGTTGAAAATATTAGACAAATACTTATTAAAGACTTTCCTTCTTACATTTGCTACGGTATTTGTAATTCTATTTTTTATATTCATTCTTCAAACCGTTTGGCTCTTTATAGCTGAATTGGCGGGTAAAGATTTGGATTTAATTTTAGTTATTAAATTCTTATTGTTTTCGATGCCTCGAATTGTTCCGTTGGTATTGCCATTATCTGTTTTATTGGCTTCGATTATGACTTTTGGGAATTTAGCCGAAAACTATGAATTTGCAGCAATGAAAGCATCAGGGATTTCGCTACAGCGAGCCATGAGAGGTTTGTTTGTATTCATATGTTTTTTGAGTATAGTAGCGTTTCTTTTTGCAAACAATGTTATTCCTTACGCTGAATATAAGTTTATAAACTTCAGGAAAAGTATTGCGCAAGCTAAGCCTGCAATGGCAATTGCTGAAGGGCAATTTAGTGATGTGGGCTTTTATAATATTAAGGTAAATAAAAAATCAGGTACAAACGGAAATCATCTTACAGGGGTTACTATTCACGAAAAGGCAAATAATAGCGGTGAAAATAAAACGGTTATTAAATCTAAAACTGGTGAATTAATAAGTAATGATAAATCTAGTATTCTTCAGTTGGTACTTAATGATGGGTATTATTACCAAGATGTAACACCAAAGAAATACGAAGATAGAAGCAAGATGCCTTTCATAAAAGGAGCATTTAAAAAACAAATTATTAACATAGATTTGTCTGAACTAAACAAAGTAGAGGATAATCAAGATGTTGGTAATACAAACGGAATGCTAAATGCTAGCGAATTACGTTATACTTTGGATTCATTGACTAAAAATCTAAATACTGAAATTCTTTCTTTTTCAGAAAACATAAATCAAAAAGTAGGAATTGCAAAAGGACTACCAGCTGTTAAGCTTGATAAAAAGAAAAAGCCATTGCCAAATGATCTTTTATCACTTTATAATAATGAAAAAAAGGTAGAAATACTTAAAGTAGCAAATAGTAATCTTACAAGTACAATGTATTCTATTGATGCTACAAAAAATGAATTAAAAGAAAAACAGCGAAATATTAATCGACACCTGATGGCGCTTTACGAGAAATACGTAATTGCTTTCGCTTGTTTTTTAATGTTTTTTATTGGCGCACCACTTGGCGCAATTATTAGAAAAGGTGGACTTGGATTGCCAATAGTTTTTGCAGTTTTAATATTCATTACATTCCACTTTATCAATACCTTCGGAAAAAGAATTTCACAAGAAGACGGGATGACTCCTTTTATGGGGGCATGGATGTCTACTTTTATACTTGCGCCATTAGCTATTTTATTAACGTATCGCGCTACAAACGATATTGGGTTAATAAGCATGGATGCTATTTTGACGCCATTAAATAAGTTATTTAAAAAATTCTCTGAGAAGTTTATTCCTTCTCAAAACAAAACCTAACTATGTCAACAAATAAAATACAACTTAATACTATTGAAGAGGCTATTGAAGCTATTCGTCAAGGTGAAGTAATTATTGTAGTAGATGATGAAGATCGTGAAAATGAAGGTGATTTTCTTGCTGCAGCAGAAAAAGTAACTCCTGAAATGATTAATTTCATGGCAACACATGGACGTGGATTAATTTGTGCGCCATTAACAGAAAGTCGTTGTAAGGAGTTGGATTTAAAACCGATGGTTACTAATAATACCGATCATATGGAAACTGCTTTTACAGTTTCTATTGATTTAAAAGGAAATGGAGTTACTACTGGGATTTCTGCTTCTGATAGGTCACAAACTGTATTGGCATTGACAGATCCAAATACAAAACCTCATGAGTTAGCAAGGCCAGGTCATATTTTCCCATTGGTAGCAAAACAAGGTGGAGTATTAAGAAGAACAGGGCATACAGAAGCGGCTATAGATTTTGCAAGATTAGCTGGATTTAAACCAGCAGGTGTAATTTGTGAGATTTTAAATGAAGATGGAACAATGTCTCGTTTGCCACAACTTGTAGAAGTTGCAAAGAGATTTAACTTGAAGTTGGTTTCTATTGAAGATTTGGTTGCTTATAGAATGCAACATGATAGCTTAATTGTTAAGAAAGAAGATTTTGACATAGAGACTCGTTTCGGGACTTTCCGTTTAAGAGCGTATGAGCAAACTACCAATAAACAAATTCATATTGCATTAACAAAAGGGAATTGGAGTTTAGGAGAATCAATCCTTACAAGAATTAATTCTTCACAGGTAAATAATGATTTATTAGGTACATTGACTAATAATCCTGAGCAACAATTAGATGATATGTTTAAGGTGATTAATGAGAACGGAAAAGGAGCAGTGTTGTTTATTAATCAGGATATGCAAGCTGTAAATTTATTGAGCCGTATCACAGAGCTTAAAATGTTGCAAGCTCAAGGAGTGATGAAAGCGCCAAAAGTGATTATCGATAGTAAAGATTATGGTATCGGAGCACAAATTTTACATGATATTGATATTTCTAAAATCCGATTAGTATCTAATACAGAACAAACAAAACGTGTTGGTATGATAGGTTACGGACTTGAAATAACAGAATACGTTAGCTACTAAGTAATATGGGAATATTTGAAGAAAGAGTTATAAAGTCTGAAACGCGTATTTTTAAAGCAGTTTTTCCGAGTACAACGAATCATTATGATACTTTATTTGGAGGAACAGCACTTCATCTTATGGACGAAGTTGCATTTATATGTGCTACCAGATTTAGCCGAAAGAAAGTAGTGACGATATCTACAGGGCAAATTGATTTTAAAAAAGCAATTCCTGCAGGAACATTAATCGAATTAGTGGCTAAAGTTATTAGTGTAGGAAGAACAAGTTGTAAAATTCATGTTGATATTTTTATGGAGCAAATGTATTCAGAACTTCGTGAAACGGTAGTTTCAGGGACTTTTTCGTTTGTTGCAGTTGACGAAAACAAGAAGCCAGTGGCGATTTTGGATAATCCAGAATAATAAAAATGATTTTTTTGTTCTCGTAAATACTGATAATTAGATACTTGAAAAACGAGTAAATAATAATGAAAAAAAAGCCTTAAAAAAGTTTTTATAATCGAAAAAGCGTCCTATATTTGCACTCGCAATCAGATAACGAAAGCGACATACTGGAGAAATGGCAGAGCGGTCGAATGCGGCAGTCTTGAAAACTGTTGACTGTCACAGGTCCGGGGGTTCGAATCCCTCTTTCTCCGCCAGTATTTAAACCCGAAACGTAAGTTTCGGGTTTCTTTTTTTATAGCATTATTTTATTTTCAAATTGGTTGAAAAAAAGTTTTTATAATTCAAAAAAGCATCTTATATTTGCACTCGCAATCAGATAACGAAAGCGACATACTGGAGAAATGGCAGAGCGGTCGAATGCGGCAGTCTTGAAAACTGTTGACTGTAACAGGTCCGGGGGTTCGAATCCCTCTTTCTCCGCAGAAAGCACCTCATTGAGGTGCTTTTTACATTTAAGTACTTTCCTAACTTTAAAAAATCACTTGCGAGTTAATTTTTACTGATTTTTTATTCGCATTTTTCATATTTATTATTTTTTACATTCAAGCATAAAGCAAGATATTTGCAAGGGTATATAAAACATACAAAATGTATTTTACAGATCATACTCTGTTTTTTAGGAGTATTTTGTTACCTTTAACTCTTATAGATTATTTTAATTTTGAAACTATGGCACACACAAATAGCAACCAGAAAATACACCAAGGCAGAAATATAAAACGTTTCAGAGAAATGCTAGGAATAAAGCAAGAGGTACTTGCGTATGAACTTGGCGACGACTGGAACCAAAAGAAAATATCTCTACTAGAACAAAAGGAAGCTATAGAAACCAATATATTGAGAGAAGTAGCTCAAATTCTTAAAATACCTGTTGAAGCTATTGAGAATTTTGATGAGGAACAAGCTGTGAATGTTATAGCTAGTACGTTTCATGACAATGCAGTTGGTGTAATAGTTAATAATCATAATCCTATTGAGAAAATAATCGAACTTCACGAAGAGAAAATCGCCCTTTACGAGCGTATGCTTAAAGAAAAAGATGATATGATGTTGAGATTAGAAAAATTGTTTGAGAGAAAATAAAGATATTGACAAGGGTAGTGGTTCGATTCCGTTCAATTAAGACTCTAGTGCGATAAAATTATTAAAAGGTATACCAGATAAAAAGATTGACACTTTAATGGTTTATTCTATAGGATAGACTCGAAAGAAATGCTTTTGATATTTATTATAAGCTACTTTAAACTTATTAAGCGCCCTTAACATGAGTGTACATGTTGAATACATTGGGTTTGTATTCAATGGTTCAAAACAAGCCTAATTCTATATTTAAAATGATTACTGATGTTTTAAGTAATGTTGCAGAAATGGAAAGAACATCTTTACTGGAAAGATAAAAACTATTCCATTAGAAAATTTGTATCGATCACAAATTTACTGAATAATAAATAGTCAAAAAGAAAAAGTATTAAGTTAGGATAAAAAGTTATTACAACTAATAAGATATTTAATCAAATTGCAAAAGTTTACATGGAAAAAATCATATTCGGAAAACAGCCATATCTTGTTTATCAGCATTATGATGTATGACATCCTCATTTACATGTGATAACAAATAATATTCAAAGAGACGGAAAAAGGATTGATATCCATTTATTAGGGATTAGAAAATCAGAACCAGCAAGAAAAGAAATTGAAGAAACATTTAGTCTTGTAAAAGCAGAATGGAGAAATACAAAAGAACATTTTTCTTTAGATCCCGTTGTTATTGGTAGAATTCAGTACGGAAAGACAGAGTCGAAGAAAGCAATCAATGATGTTTTAAACGAGGTTTTATTTGCGTACAAATATTCAAGTCTTCCAGAACTCAATGCCGTTTTAAACCAGTATAATGTTAATGCCGAAAGAGGAAGCGAAGAATCCAGAGTTTTTAAAAACAACGGATTGCTTTACAAAATACTTGATGAAAATTCCAAACCAGTTGGAGTGTCAATCAAGGCAAGTGATTTTTACAGTAAGCTGACTTTGAAATTTCTGGAAGAAAGATTTTAAGTAAATGATGTAAAAAAAGAATCATATAAAAGTCATGTAAAAAATGCTATAAGAATAGCTTTCCAATATGGAAAGATTAAATCTCCTGAGAAATTAGCTCAAAAACTTGAAAGTGAGGGTATTCATTTGGTATTAAGAAAAAGTAAAGATGAACAGCTTTATGGAATTACCTATGTAGATCATAAAACTCAGTGTGTTTTTAATGGAAGTGTACTGGGAAAAGAGTTTAGTGCAAAAGGAATTTTGGAACGTTGCAAGCTAAACATCTCTCATTAAGAGAAACATTATCAGAAATCAAATATATTCTTTTCAGAAAACATTCAAAATTTAGAATCAAATCATTCAAAAATCAATCCAGTTGATAATTTACTGCGTGCCGAAAACACAAACGATTATATACCAAAGCAATTTAAACAAAAGAGGAAACGAAGAATAAGAAGAGGGATTTAAAAAGAATTATAACCAACTAAATAAATATATTATTCCAAAACTTTGTCTTAACTCTTGTTGGTTCATCTAATTTAGATCTATTCAGGTTTTATATAGGTTCTTTTAATAAAATAATCTAATTTTAGCATCTTGACTGATACTTAAATCTAATCCTAAATGAAGTTCAACGAAGATTCTCGTGTAAAAATTCCTGCCTTATTACATTTGATGCGCTTGGGGTATCAATACATACCTCTTAACAAGCAAAATAGGATTGAAGAAAACAATATTTTCCCTTCGATTTTCGTACCAAAAATTGCGGCATTAAATGAGGTTTCAGAACAAGAAGCCCAACGATTATTAGAAGAAATCAACCTAGAATTAGATTATGAAGATTTAGGGAAGAAGTTTTATGAGCGTTTAACAGCCACTTCGGGGATTAAACTTATCGATTTTGAAAAATTTGATAATAATGATTTTCATATCACGACCGAACTAACTTGTAAAGCAGGTGATGAAGAATTTCGCCCCGATATTACCGTTTTAATCAATGGGATGCCTTTGGCATTTATTGAGGTAAAAAAACCCCACAACAAGGAAGGAGTAATTGCAGAAAGAACCCGTATCAATACTCGATTTAAGAATAAGCATTTTAGACGTTTTGCTAATATCACGCAGTTGTTGGTCTTCTCAAATAATATGGAATACGAAGACGGAATAGTAGAACCAATTTTTGGAGCATTCTATGCCACACCGGCTTACGACCATGTTCATTTCAATTATTTTAGGGAAGATGCCGAATATCCGGTTATGCAAAAGTTAAAAGAAATTGACGGAAAAACGGAAAATGATCTATTAAAAGACAACAATCTGATTGTTATCAAAAATAGTCCCGAATATATTACCAATAAACAAGAGAATACGCCAACCAACCGTATTTTAACTTCTTTGTTTAGCAAAGAGCGCTTACGCTTCATTTTACAATTTAGCATTGCGTATGTAGAAGAAGAAGATCAGGGTAAAATAGTCCGTCAAAAACACATCATGCGATATCCTCAGCTATTTGCCACACAGGCGATAGCTACAAAATTAGAAGCTGGTCAAAACAAAGGAATTATTTGGCATACGCAAGGATCAGGAAAAACAGCTTTGGCTTACTATAACGTAAAACATTTAACAGCTTACTACGCCAAAAAGCAAATCATTCCCAAATTCTATTTTATCGTCGATCGCTTAGATTTACTGATCCAAGCATCTTCGGAATTCGCTAACAGAGGTTTAAAAGTAAAACAGGTCAACTCCAAACAAGATTTTATTGCAGACCTAAAAGTCGTGGGAGCTATTCATAATGACAGCGGGGTTCCTGAAATTACGGTGGTTAATATTCAGAAATTTTCGGAAGATGCTGTTGCCATCACCAATATCAATTATGATATCAATGTTCAGCGGGTATACTTCTTAGATGAAGCGCATAGAAGTTACAATCCGAAAGGTAATTATTTGGCCAATCTTATTAATTCTGATCGGTCAGCGGTAATCATAGCTTTAACAGGTACTCCTTTGTTGAGGGAAATAGCTAAAGACTACGATTCAAAAATGTTGTTTGGTAATTATTTTCATAAATATTACTACAATATGTCGATTGCAGATGGTTATACCCTTCGCTTAATTCGTGAACAGATTGAAGGCAACTTCAAGATGGAAATGAAAGAAGTAATGAATCAAATTAAAGTATTGCAAGGCGATATTACTACTCGTCAGATATACGCACATTCACGATTTGCGAAACCTTTATTGAAATATATTACCAACGATCTTATCAAATTTAGAAGAGATCAACAAGATACTTCTTTGGGTGGCTTGGTGGTTTGTGACTCTGCGGACCAGGCCAAAGAATTGTTCGATTTGTTTCAGGAGAAATACGGTATGCAGGAAACTGACGCCAGTGTTTTAATGGCTGCAGAACCACCCACTAAATATGGAAATCATGACAGACCAGTTTTAACAGCTGCGTTAATTTTACACGACGAAAATGATAAAACCATTCGGAAAGAATTAATCAACGCTTATAAAAAATCCAAAGTAGATATTCTTTTCGTTTACAATATGTTGTTAACGGGTTTTGACGCCAAGAGATTAAAAAAATTATACTTGGCTCGAGTTATTCAAGACCACAACTTGTTACAAACACTTACTCGTGTCAATCGTCCGTATAAAAAATACCAATACGGTTATGTAGTAGATTTTGCCGATATCTCTAAAGCCTTTGACCGCACCAACAAATTGTACTTTGACGAGCTGCAAGAGCAATTGGGTGATGAAATGGAGATGTACTCGTACTTGTTTAAATCCGAAGAAGAAATTCAACAAGAAATTCAGGAGATCAAAGAAACCATGTTTCATTATGATACCCAAAATCGGGAGTTGTTCTCACAACAAATTGCCCAATTAACCGATAAAAACGAGTTATTACGCTTGATAAAAGCCTTGCGTACTGCTAAAGAATTGAAAAATATTATTGCGGTAAACGGCTATGAAGCCTTAGATGGAATTGCCGATTTTGACATTTGGAACCGTTTGTTAATTGAAGCACAAAGCCGTTTAGATAATCTGAATTTTGTAGAAAGTATTGGAAATGAAGAAACAAATCAAAATTTATTAAACACTGCTTTAGAGGACATTATTTTCCAATTCATCAAAGTGGATGAGAGCGAATTGGTATTAGCTGATGAGTTTAAAAATATTTTACGCAAAACAAGAGAATCTTTACAAACCAATTTTGACCAAATTGATCCACAATTCGTAAATTTGCGCGAAGAATTAGAACGCATCTTCAAAAAGAAAAACTTAAGCGAAGTTTCGCAAATAGATATGGTTGAAAATATGCATTTATTGCAAAAAATCTACGATCGTGCCAAAGAACTCAACCGCAAAAACGCATTACTGAAAGCCAAATATGAAAATGACGAAAAATATACTCGTATTCACAAAAGATTAAGCGAACGAGGAACTCTCAATGCTAAAGAGATGCAGTTGCACAATGCGCTGATGCAAGTAAAGCAACAAGTTGATCTGAAGCTGGAAGGACAGGAAGATTTGACGAAAAATGAAGCTTTTTTTAAACGCTATTTACTCCAATTAGTAGTGCAGGAATTTAAGAAAAATCAAAACATTCCGTTGGATTTTCCAACAACTGAAAACATAAATAATTTAATTGTAAATGAGTATTTACAACAATATCAATACAGATAAAAGAAAATGACGCAGGATATTAACTTCATGACAAAAACCAAGGCACTTATTGATAACTTAAAAAGTGTTTGTGCTAACTATGGTTTAGGGAATGATGGAAACGAGTTTAAAATCATTACCCAAGTATTTTTATATAAATTCTTAAACGATAAGTTCCGCTATGCTGTAAAGCAAGAAAAGCCTTCTTTGGGTAAAGCTGATAATTTTTCTAAAGCCTTACGAGATTTAAAAGAGGAAGATTATCAATTTTTATTGGCATCATTAGATCCAAACATTCCACGTTTACAGCCCGAACATTTAATTTCGCATTTGTTCTTAAAACAAAATGATAGTGATTTTGCCAAAACCTTTGATGATACCTTACGACAGATTTCGATAGAAAATGCTGAAGTGTTTTCGGTAAAATCATTTTCAGGAGCCAAAGATACTTTGTTTGATGAACTTACACAGTTTATTTCTGACAGCTCCCAGCGCGATGCTTTTGCCAAAGCCTTAATTAATAAATTATTTGAGTTTAGCTTTGAAGAAATGTTCGAGCAGAAATACGATTTCTTTGCTACAATTTTCGAATATTTAATTAAAGATTACAACAGCGATTCGGGCGGAAAATATGCCGAATATTACACTCCTCACGCTGTAGCACGTATTATGGCACAAATTATGGTTCCTAAACCGGTAAAAGGAGTAAAAGTATACGATCCTAGTGCAGGATCTGGTACTTTGCTGATGAGTATTGCCCATCAAATAGGCGAAGAAAACTGTACGATCTATTCTGAAGATATCTCGCAAAAGTCGAGTAATATGTTGCGTTTAAATTTAGTATTAAATAACCTAACCCATTCTATCCCAAATATCATTAAAACCAATACCATCGCTCATCCTTCGTATCTAGATACCAAGTTTGATTATATTGTATCAAATCCACCTTTTAAATTAGATTTCTCCGACTTTTACGCTGACTTAGATAAAGACGCTTTCAAAAAAAGATTTTTCGCTGGAATTCCTAAAATCCCCATTAAGGATAAGGATAAAATGTCAATTTATTTATTGTTCATCCAACATATTATACACAGTTTGAGTGATACAGGAAAAGCAGCAATTGTTTTGCCTACTGGTTTTATAACGGCTCAATCAGGTATTGAAAAGAAAATTCGCGAACGACTTATCACTAATGGATGGTTGCGTGGTGTAGTGAGTATGCCCTCTAATATATTTGCCAGCACAGGTACCAACGTTTCTGTTTTATTTTTAGACAAACAAGCCGATACGCAACATATTATCTTGATGGATGCCTCTAAACTGGGAGAAACCATAAAAGAAGGTAAAAACCAACGCACCGTATTGACCCCTGTAGAAGAAAACCTGATAATTGAAACCTTTAACAGCAAAAAGGCCGTTCAAGATATGTCAGTTGTTGTGACCAAAGAACAAATCATGGATAAAAACTGCTCTTTCTCAGCCGGACAGTATTTTGAAGTAAAAATTGAATACACTGATATTACTCACGAAGAATTTGCTACTAAAATGAAAACCTTTGAAACTAATCTTAGTAAGTTTTTTAATGTAAATAGATCGTTGGAATTAGAAATTCAGAATAATTTGAGAGGATTGAAGTATGAGTAATTGGAAACAAGTTTCAGATTTTGTGAGTTTTACAACAAAAGGGATAACCCCAAAATATGTTAAAAATAGCTCTATTATCGTTCTAAATCAAAAATGCATTCGGAATAATAGAATTGATTATTCATTTTCACAATATACAGATGATACCAAACAAATTGCTGATTCTAAGTTTGTTCAAAGAGGAGATATTCTTGTAAATTCTACTGGGACAGGAACAGCGGGAAGATGTGCTTTTGTAAAAGAACTCCCCGAAAATCACCTCTTAATTACGGATTCACATATTCTAATTTTAAGATGCCATTCATATTACGAAGCACAATGCTTATCTTATTTGCTTTTTTCCTTTGAAAAAACTTTAATGTCTTTTATGACTGGTAGTTCAGGGCAATCAGAATTAGACAAAGTGGTTTTATTAAACATCAAGATAAAATTACCAAACGATTCTAATAAACAAAAAAAAATCGCAAGAGTCCTTTCTGATTTAGATACCAAAATAGAACTCAACAGCAAAATCAATGCTGAGTTGGAAGCCATGACAAAAACGCTGTATAACTACTGGTTTGTGCAGTTTGATTTTCCAGATGCCAATGGAAAACCTTATAAAACTTCAGGAGGTAAAATGGTTTGGAATGCGGAGTTGAAAAGAGAAATTCCAGAAGGTTGGGAAAGTGGTTATTTGAATGACTTGTATAATTTTCAATACGGTTCAGGAAATACGAATCCTGATGATGGTGGGGAATATCCTATATATGGTAGTAATGGTGTTATAGGAGGATATGGTGAATATAATAATGAAGACGCTCCCGTTATAGGTCATATTGGAAATAATTGTGGTTCTTTGGTATATGCCTACGGTAAACACTATGTTACGTATAATGGTGTAATGTGTAAAATTAAAAAGCCTTTTGATAAATTTTTCGGGTATTGCACACTTTTAAGTAAAGATCTAAAAACAAAAAGAAGAGGAAGTTCCCAACCTTTTATATCTTATGATTTACTAAATGATATTGACATTGTTATTCCAGACGCAAGGATTATGAAAATGTTTTGTGATTTAATCGTACCAAGTTATGAAAATGTGATATCAAAAATAAAAGAAAACCAAGAACTCGCTTCACTTCGTGATTGGTTGCTGGCCATGTTAATGAACGGACAGATAACGGTGACTGATGTAGAGGAAAAGTTAGATATGGTTGCGGAGAATAATGTAGAATATAAAAAGAATTAAGAATGAGATTAGCGGCGGTATATATTCCTGAGAATTCTTTAGCTCATATTTTTGGAGAGAATCATATAGGACAAACTTTAAATTTGGGAGGTGAATATTTTTACACTTTTACTGAAATCTCAGAAGAAATTAATATTGAAAGTAAAATAAAAAATGAATTATTCATTCCAAATTTTCACAATAAAGATATATCGTTAATCAGTACAATAGTTGGTCAAAATGGCGCAGGGAAATCAACATTAATTAGAGCCTTAAATCATTCTATTGATCCATCTGGTAAAAAAGTTGTTTATATTTTTGAAAATGAACAAAATGGAAAAATTCAGATTTATAATGACACAAAAAAAGTTTTGGTTGGTTCTGATGATATAGAATTTGAAATAGTAGATACGAAACCTTTTGAACCACTCTATTATTCGCCAACTTTAGATTATGATTTAATTGATTCGAGATCGCCTATTGCTTTAATAAATTATTTAGATGAAAACTTAGAAAAATATTTTTTAGATTCAATTTCTCGCAATGTTTCTTTTCTACATGATGAAATTATAGCTACAATTAAGAAAGTATACAAAGACTTTCCTAGTTATGATAATATTATGATTAAGTCCAAAAAGCATAGGAAATCGCATTTTAGAGTTCCATATTTAGAAGCTAATTTTGCTACTCCCCATAGAGGAGATGCATTGAAAAACGAGCTGAGTGGCGAAATCATGAGACTTGAAAATGAAGACTATGGTAAAGAAACTTATACAAAACAGGAACTTATTGAATTTTATAAAAAAAATATAAGATTCTTAGAAACGGAGAGTTTTACAGAACAGTTTAACAAACTTTGGGAAATTCCGGATTATAAGTTTTTTGACGATTCAGGTTATGATTATATACATAGTGCCACTAATTTCCTAAATAATACTGAAATTAATATTTTGAGCTATTTACTCTTGGGGGCTGTTTTTCATCAAACAGGTCTTGGTGGAGGTGTGGATTTTTCAAACATAAGTAATACATCCAATTTCAAAGAGAGACTAGACTTTTTTTTAGAAATGTATTTAGTTAATGAAGAAAAAGTATTAACTCAAAGTATTAAAAAGGAAATAGGCATTGATGTTAATAATGTTGAAGAAATTATTAAATTAATTCAAAAAGATAATTGGGTAAAGGTGCAGGGCGTTGAAGTAGATCCAATAAAAAAAAGAATGATTTCTCATGTACAAAGTTTTGAAGATATTTATAGATTTTATTGTCAACTCATAGAATTTTGTAAAAATGAAAATGTAGTTTTTGATCAAGCAGGTTTAGTATTTGATATAAAAAGCAATGAAACTAAATTGCTTTTTGATAAATTAATAATTGATTACAAATACGTTTTAAAATCTTTTCCAAAATCTCCTGTTACAATTTCTATACTTGATTTTATTCCTAATAAAAAACTTTCTACAGGAGAAAAAGCTATTTTGGATTTTTATTCTTCAATTTATAATTATATCGATATTTGCAAGGAAAGTAAGCATCAAAACTATAAATACTACTTGTTGCTATTAGACGAGCCAGATTTAGGATTTCATCCTCTCTGGAAAAAAAAGTTTATTGAGGCAATTTCATCGACGTTGCCTATTTTATTTTCAAAAATGACTCCTCAAATATATGATAATGTTCAAAAAGATTATATAACAGTTAGAGAAAATCCGATTATCCAAATTCTTTTCACCACACATGATCCACTTACTCTTTCAGATATTCCAAACAATTCGGTAGTATATTTGAAAAAAGAGCAAGAGCATTCCAGAATACTTGAAAATAATGATCCTCAAAGGCCTCAGAAAACTTTTGGCGCCAATATCACTAATCTTTTAGCAGATTCTTTTTTTGTGGAAGATGGTTTAATAGGTGAGTTTGCAAAAAATAAAATCGAGGAAATAATTAATTGGATTAATCAGAATAAAACTCAAAAACAGATTGACAAAGCACAATTAGCATATTATAAATCAGTAATTGAATTGATTGATGAGAAAATAGTCAGGTTAAAGCTAGCCGAAATGTTGTCTGAAATAGAAGGAAATAATGACTTTCAAAAAGCTATATTCGATAATGAGATCGAGTTTTTGATGAAACAAAGAAAAAAACTGAACTAAGATTTGCCATGCATTATATAGATATTACTCAACAAAAAATAATTGATGCAAGAGATTTGCATTATAAGTATATGAGGTATGTAATAAAGAAGAAATTGAATGGGAAATTTTTCAATGAGCCTAAACCTAATTCTTCAATTAAATCTATTCATATTGTCTCAGGAATACATAGTGAAGTAAAAAGATTTTTGAATGTTGAAAAAAATTTAAAAAAGGTACTTCTAGGAACTCCCGAGGAATTGGATGCAATAAGATCTAGGTTTACTACAAAAAAACAAATTGAATCTATAAAACGGTTATTTGATTATGAAATGTGGATTGATTATAACCCTGAAAGTACTTATTTTTTTTATAATGCTTATAATTTAGCACATAATTTAGATATCCCTACATGTCCATATTGCAATAGGATTTATACTAAAACGGTTGATAGCAATTCAAAAATTACAAGACCAACATTTGACCATTGGTTTCCAAAAAGTAAATATCCGCTCTTAGCAATATCCTTTTATAATTTGGTTCCAAGTTGTAATATTTGTAATAGTGGAAAGAGTTCTGATCCATTTGAATTGGACACTCATTTTCATCCATATCATAGACCATCTGATCGTGATAAACATTTATCATATTCCTTTAGCTTTGATAACAAAGATTATACTTCCTTTAAATTTAAAATAATCGGTGACAATGCTTTTTCCGACAAATCAATCAGCGCTTTTAGGCTGGAAGATATTTACAAAATGCATGAAGATGAAATCACTGACTTAAGACAATTAAGAGATAGCTATTCTGTTGATTATTTAAATATGGTTAAAACTAAGATTTTAGTAAACACCATTTCTGACGAAGAGATTTACCGTTTAGCATTTGGCACTCACATAAATGAAGATAAATTTGATCGCCGACCATTGAGTAAAATGAAAAAAGATATTTTAACAGAACTCGGGATAATTTAAAAAAAAATTATAAATATGAATAACCATTAAATATGATTTTAAATAATTTAGAACAATTTAAAAAATTTTATCTTGAAATTGTATTAATAAATTTAACAAGTTATAAACCTCATTTTAATGAAGATAATTTCGACATTAACATGCAGGAATTAATAAAAAAATTTCAAGATTCTTATGGCATAAATCCTTTAGAGGTTGGTGAACCTGAAAAAATTTCCTTGCTATTAAAAGAAAATAAAGAACCATTTAATGAATATTCAAAGAGAAAAGGTACAAATATTCCTAGAGCCATTTTAAGTACGCATTATGTTAATTTCTTAAAATATAGAACTAAAAATGAGTTTAGCAATTTGCAAAATCTAGTTGACAATTTACATGAGGCTTTTGGGAAATTTTGCAGAACTTTTCAAGAAAAAAGAATAAGTTTTAACGGAAATAGTAAGGTAGCTTCAAATAAATTGATTTATGGAGATGTTCGAAATGATTATTGGACAATTAATAAGGGTAGTGAGAAAGAAATTCAGTATCATATTTATAAAGATAAAAATTTTGTAGGTTATGGATTAGGTTTTAATGCTCAAAAATCTATGAATAATCTAGACCCAATTAAAAATGTATCAAAATTTATAGGTGCATTTCTTAGTAATAGGTCATTACTTAAGGATATACTCTTTGATTATGATTTTTTAGGTAAGGAAATAGAAGATCTAATTAATATTAATGAAGGAGATTTTATATTATATGGGAAGAGATTTAAAATTGATTCATCAGATTCATTTTTTAAATTAGAAGATCTTGCTTTTTTGAGGATATATTATGATTTAAGATATAAACAATATGTTGCGTATAAGAAAATATTTGAGGATTCTACTAAAACATTGAAACCAATATCAGATTTGTTAAAAACAGAAAAAATGAAATCACTTTTAGAATACAAAAAACAAATTATTTTGCAAGGACCTCCAGGAACTGGGAAAACACGTGAGGCTAAATTTATTGCTGCGGAAATGTTAGGAATAGATGATGTTGATGATTTAAAAGAGTTTAGCCAATTTAAACTCATCCAATTTCATCCTAGTTATACTTATGAAGACTTTGTAAGAGGCATTGTTGCAGAATCTAAAGGTGATAAAATTGAGTATAAAAATGTAAATAAAACGCTCGGACTGTTTGCCGAAGAAGCTTTAAGAAACTATAAAGCGAGTACTAATACTTCGACAGAATCAAATATTGAATTTTGGATAGACTCAAATTTTGAAGATTTTAAATATGAGATCGAAAAGGAAATAGAGGAAAACGAAATAATACTTTCAGGCGATATTACTTTGTTTAAAGTTGAGAGTGATAACTTTAGATATGGAAGGAATTGGGATAATCCTTCACGTATAAATTTTACCGATTTTAAGAATTTGGTTAAAGCCATTATTGAAGACAAATTTAAATTTTCTAATCAACAAATACCTAGGGAATTTTCAGTACATGCTCATTATCGCTATACCTATTATAATGCACTGTTGAAAATATTTTTTGAAAAATACAATTATCAAGGGGAATCTTATTCAGAACCTTCTAAAAACTACGTTCTCATCATTGATGAAATCAATCGTGCCAATTTGTCTTCAGTGTTAGGAGAATTAATCTATGCCCTAGAATACCGTGGAAAAGCGGTTGAAAGTATGTATAATGTAGATGGAAATGAGTTAATCCTACCGCCAAACCTTTACATCATAGGTACCATGAACACCGCCGATCGTTCTGTTGGGCATATTGATTATGCAATTAGAAGACGTTTTGCGTTCGTGAATGTTCATCCAAAAAATCTTAAAGTAACACAAGGATTAGAAGGTTTTGATGACATACTTTTTAATAATGTTGCTGATTTATTTGAAACCAATTTATCTCACGAATTTGAAAAGAAAGATGTTCAGTTAGGGCATTCTTATTTTATCGATAAATTAAAAGATATAGATGGTGCTCCAATGTCTATTAGATTAGAATACGAGATTAAACCTATTTTGCTTGAATATGTAAAAGATGGTGTCTTAATTGGTGAAGATATCAAACAAAAAATTGAAGCTTTAACACCATCAATCTAATGGGGTTCCGATTATCAGAACATAAAAGTCTTTTGATATGCGCAAGCAATGCGGAAGAATTGCCATTGGAAAACAATGAAACAATCAAAATAGATCCCACAAATTTTTCATTGTTTGAATCAGTTGTTTCTAAATCTTTCAATGCAAGTAGTCATTGTTTTTTATTTCAAAAAAAAGAATTTCAATTCGAACTAAAAGCCGATTATTGCATCGGTATCGACTGGTTAGGCAATACAGGAAGGTATGTTTATGTTGAGCCGAAATTGAATTCAAAAACCGTTCAATCGTTTATTCACGAAACCGATAAAGAGCCTGAGGAGTCCGATGCAAAAACAACGGATTTATTATTAAGCAATTCTACTTTCGAATTGGATTATTTGAAAATGTTGTTGCAAGTGATGTCAGTTACGGAAAGTAGTTTGAAGATTAAAGATTTGGTAAAAATAGATTGGAAAGCACGACCTATCGAAATAGCTCAAAAAGACGACAAACTAACTCCTTTTCTCGTAGTTCGTTTTCTGCAAATCCTAAAAGTAATTGTGCGCAAAGGTTTAAAGAAAAACTATTATAAAGTCCAAGAAAACCTAAGTAATCGGATAAAAGGAAAAATTGTGGTGAGTCAGCACATTAAAAAAAATGTGTTCAAAAATCGCTTTACTTCAACCTATTGTGAATATCAACAATTCGGGGAAGATCATGCTGAAAATCGCTTTTTAAAGAAAGTATTGCAGTTTGCCAGCAGTTATACCGAAAATCATAAAGATCTTTTCGGTAAAAATTACACGCAAATTCAACATACAATTAATTACTGTCGCCCGGCTTTTAATCTGATTTCTGATGAAGTAAACGATACTGAAATAAAGCATATTAAGCAAAATCCCTTTTACAAAGATTACACTGCAGCTTTGCAAGCAGGAAGTTATATACTAAAAAATTTCGCCTATAACATTACTCAAACCACTACTCAAAAAGTAGCAACACCTCCTTTTTGGATTGATATGCCACGTTTATTCGAACTGTATGTCTATAGCAAAATGATCGAGGATAATCCAAAAGATATAAAAGAAATTCACTATCAGTTTTCCACCTATGGTAATGCTTTGGATATCTTGGTGTCAAAACCAGATGCGCAAATGGTAATAGATGCTAAATACAAACTACATTACCAAAACGGTCATTTGCATGAAGATATTCGTCAAGTAGCCGGTTATGCTCGATTGAAGAAAGTTAGAAATCAATTAAATGTTGCTGATGATAAATATATCGATTGTTTGATTATCTATCCTGATATGGAAAATGGTATAGAAGATTTGTCATTGCAAACTATAAAAGACAAAAGCAGAGAAATAAAAGCTTATTACAAAGTTTATAAACTAGGTGTAAAGTTGCCTTGGGTCTAAAAGACCAAATAGGAAAAAATAAATCTAGAAAAAATTAAGCCAATTAAATAATAGTGAAATTGAATTTGATGAATCTAAAATTGTTTTTGCTTTGCTATTTTATATTCATTTGTGTTCCTCAAATATTCTATAAACAAACGAACATTATCATTCGTCAATTTGGATAGAATATCATAACTTTTTTTATGACATTTTCTGTATTTTTTTCCACTTCCACAGAAACATTTGGAAACCCTATCAATTTTATTACCTTCAAGCATTTGCATTAATCCAAACTCAATATTAAAGATGTTTTTAGTCATAAAAGTTTCTTCAAAAAACTCAATCCAACCTTTATTACCATGAGATCTTTCTTTTAAGAAATACCCATTTTGATTTCTAAAAATTTGACTATACAAATAATTTACAACTTGATTTTCAACAAACTGAAGCAAATTTAACCCGCTATTACAAATTATGAATTCTTCAGGAGGAGAAGAGATGCAACAGTTACCAGTTTTTTCAAAAATATGCCAATCAACATTTTTAGGAATTCGACCTCCAGTTTCAAACAATAGAGGAAAACAAGATGGATAATCAATTACGGCTTTAATCTCAATTTGATAAGTATCTTCTATGCTTCCATCGTCATCAAGTAAATTGATTGATCCAAAAACACAAGGAATCCCTTCTTCAATTTTAAGAGATAAGTCCTTGTATTTTTCAATTACATCTGTAGCTTGCACTTCAAAAATCTTATAGCCATTCATTTTTTATTTTCCCCAGGGTCTTGATAATACTGCTCCAGTTATTGTTGCAGAATTACTGTTTGATTGTTCATTTTTGTCTTCTCCATCAGGAAATCTATTCCCTAAGTGTTTTTGCCATAATCTACTAGCTTTAAGTTGATTTTGCTCTTTCAATGCAGCTTCTGCATCAGAGAGAAAAGCATCCAAATTAGTTAAGAAATTTCTTTCTCTAGTTTCATCATAGTCAGCAAATAGATCATCATTTGGAGTTACTGGAACAATACATTCAAATTTTGGTGCTAAAGTTTTTTTGATTTCTCTCAATATATCTGTCAACAAAATGTCGTCTCTATCATTAAGAACAATTTTATTTTTGGCATTAATAGCTAGAATAGTCATTGCAAGTCCGCTTGGCATTTTATTCCTTTTATAATCACACCAAGCCTTTAATTCTTTTATGGCTTTTACAATCTTACCATTAGCATCTTTATTGTCGTTAAACCAATCAATAAGTGCTTTTGAATCACTGTCTTCCCAACCATTGTTTTTTACAGCAAGTTGATATTCTTTTCCACTCACTTTATAATAGACAGGAATATCAATTTCATAATCACCAGAAAAGATATTTCTAATACATTTCTTCCTGTGCTCTGGAGGAGTTGAGGTATACCCATTAACCGCGTCCCATATCCAATTTTGCAAAGTGGTGGCAGTAACGTCTGGTGTTCTAAAAAAGTATACGCCATCATCTAAATCGCAAATATCATCTTTAGTTCTAATACCTGTTTTCATTTTATAAGAACCTTGGATATAGAATTTTGGAATATATTCAGAATGATTTTCTTTAAAATATTTTCTAATTCTTTCTCTGATACCGTTTTTAGAGGCATCCATTTTTGTTTTTTTGTTCGATGTTAGAGAAATTTCGGTATTAAATCCTCCAAACAGATTGTGACAATTTGCCATAGTTTTTTATTTTTTATATGTTTTTTCAGTTTCAAAAAAATGAAGTATTTCGGGTTTCATCGCATAGGTGTTTCCAATATGATTTCCCAATGTTCTAATGGTTTTTAGCGCTTTTTCATCAGCTCTATCCATACTTATCAATTCCATTTGCGATAGCGATAAATCTGGTGGAGGTATTCTGAAATAATTCCCTTTAGGGTTTATTTTTTTTACAATTTTTGATAGAAAAAAATGTGTAAAATAAGATTGACCGTCTAATGATGTTTGGAACAGTTTATTACCCCAAGTTCTAAATGATTTTGATTTTTTAGAAGTTGATGACCATCCAGATGGTTGAGAAATACTAGAGATAGACAGTAATTGATAATTATCATAATCTTTTCCCTCCCCTACATAGTAATCCAAAGCCTCTAACAATCCACACATACTAGGATTATTTGCCCAAACACCACCATCAGCATAAAGAAACTCATTATGTTCATGAACTGGGAAATAAGTTGGAGCTGAAGATGTTGCTAATGCAACATCAACCATTTTTATATTTTTGTCTGTAAAAAGACCTGTTTCCTTGTGGGAGTTTTTAAAAACTCTAGGTTCACCAGTTGTTAAATTAAAGCTTGGAATACAAAGAAGATTATCTGCATCATTCATAGTTTTATCTGCAAAAATATTTTCCAAAATTGATTTTAATGGTTTAATAGAATGCTTATTACAAAAAAGTAATTGTTTGAAAAATTGCCATTTCGACTGAACAATACGAATAAAAATATAGTTTGAAGTAGGGAAAATTTCAGAACCTTTCTCAAAATATAAATCTGATAATGACTGAGCAGACATACCGTTAGCCAATCCCAAAGCAATTAAGCCTCCTGTTGAAGTTCCGCAAATCATATCAAAAGAGTCAGATATTTTTTTTCCTGTTTTTTCTTCAATACGAGCTAAAACAGAGGCACTATATAATCCCTTAATTCCTCCACCGTCAATAGATAAAATCTTAAACGTTTTACTTTCCATATTTTTTGATTTTTAAATCATACACCTACAAATTCAGTTGCGTTTACAGCAATTGCTTTTTCAAGTGAAACACCTAATCTTAAGCAAACGGTTTTTATATCTGTAATACCTTGGTTTGAAGATTTACTAGAATGCCACAATGTGGTATTAGGCAAATTATATGATTTCTCATTTGGATAATTCCATTGTTCTCGATAACCTAATAATTTCATAGCATTTTTTACATCTATGTGCAACTTGTTTACATCATATGAAACTAATATTGCTCCAATACTTACTCCCATTTTTACTTTTTTAAATTAAAATTATTGATACACTTAGCTTATCCAGACCTTTCAATTATTTTTCACTTTAATATAATTTGTTGGATTTTAGGCAAAGAAAATTCATTCATCACGAAATGGAATTTCGCCATTAAAAAAAACAATAAATTTTGGTGTTATTTATATCGTTTTGATACTTCTTCTATTTTAGATTTTAATTCAGAAACAACTTCTGGCGGTGAAATAACCTTTACATTAGCTCCATAACCAAGTATTTTTTCATAGAATTCATATGATGGTATTACATCAACAGAAATTCTGAGCTCTTCATTATTATCAACTAATATCTTTTGCGTTGGATGTACAGGTAATGCTTTTACATATTTTCCTTGAAAAACAGTAAATGAAAGAATCGTATTTACAGGCTTACCATCGTTAACTGTAATTCCAAATGAATATTTAAAATAATCTTCAAAATCTACATTATCAGGAACAAATTTTTCATCTAAAATATCTAGTTTACTTATCCGATCTAGCGCATAAGTTATTAATCGCCCCTCATGATTTCTACCTAAAACATACCATAAATGCCGATCTTCCTTTAATAAGTAAGGTTTTAATTTAACAACTTTAAGTTCATCGGTATCAAACTTTTGATATTCAAAACCAATGAGTGAACTTGTATTAATGGCTTCAACTATTTTAGGAATCCAATGACTTCCAGTAACTCGAGGAGCTCGTTCTGTTTGAACAATTGACTTTGCCTGCTCTGCAGTTGAAAATCCTTTTCGGATTGTTACAGCATCAAGTATTTTTTCTATAGCATTCGAAAAATCACTAAAAACCTCATATTCCTTATACTGATTTATTGACTTAGCATAAAACTGTAATGCATTAATATCTGCTTCTTTTAAACCAAAAGCTTTTATAGTGTAATCCGGGTCGGAATAGTAATAAGCTTTTTTAGATTGATCCTTTTCGATTGGTGCATTATAACCGAGAACGATACTATATTTCATATCATTAATATCGTTATTAATAGTTTTTGTAGATACTTTAATCTCCAAATCATATAAAATGGCTTTCTGAATTTGAGATGTTTTCACCCTATCTCCTGTGGATAATAATCTGTCTATAACTTGATATCTTCCATACTGATGTTTTCTTTCTGCCATACTTATTTAATTTGTTCTCTTAAATGCTCAAACAACATAACCATTGCCAATGTATCTAATTCACAGTACTTTAACAATGCAGCACTTAACTCTTTTAACTCTGCCTTGGTAATATCAGTATATTGCATTTTACCGTAAGCAGTTAATGCTGCCCCACCATCTGCAAGTTCTTCCATTCCAGAAACAACTTCATCAAGTTCTTCCACTGTCCAATCTTCGAAAAGTTTAGGTAATTTTTTATATGGATTATTAAATTTCCCCCCATCACTAGATAACCATATGTGATTGTCGCTAAAGTTCTGACTGCTTAACCTTATCTGCTTTAGTGGATTAGAATATTTATTTTGAAGATATTCACAACTATTAAGAATAGCGGGTAAAACGTACTTAATAGAATTTGAGCCTTTAGTTAAAGGATTGTAATAATACTTTTTGACTATTTCCCATAAATCCACCATATTCCTATCACCTTTCCATTTTTCGGCACTATCGTTTTTGGAATGAGAAATACTTTTAATAAAATGAACTAATTCACTAGCATCCGATTCATCTGAATTTAATAGTTGCAGATAAATTGCATTTACTATAGTGTTTTCATGATTAGAATACCTAAATATCGTTCCATTATCATTATTTAGCGAGTCCCTTAAAGCTCTTATAAAATCGAAATTAGGAAAAGCCCCTTTAGTATTGTTAAGATATTGTTGGGTATGTTCAATCCTTCCGTCTTCATAATAAGTATGTACCGAAAACTGAAAAGCAATTTGTTCATAAGGCTTCCTGCCAGCATTAAATGGTAAAGGAACAGCACTAGTTTCAAAATCAATAAAATGTAATGGATAATTCCAAGAATTCATTTCAGCTTTTATTCCCTCTATATCAATATAAATTGAATTATCCTTCTCAATTTCCTTTTGGATTTGAATCCATTGTCGAGCGCTCATACTTAATTTGCCAGCCTCTTCTTTTAAACCAATACTATGCTCAGTCAATTCATTCATAAAATAGACACCTCTGTTAAATAATTCAATTCCCTTTCGAAATGACCAAACATCAAAAGTCTTAGGTTTACTAAATTCTGAATCACCCCATTTATGCTGCTTTTGAAAACATTCTTTAAAGCCAGACTTTAAACCATCTGTACCATCAGTTACAAATTCGCATGATTTACAGCTATAAGAAGTGGGCCAATTAATATAAGTATCCGTCAAATAGTTCTCTTTTAAAATGGTGAGAGCATTCGAAAAATTTAATTCCGAAGAATAGGGATGCTTATCATTTATTATATCAGCAACTAAAGAAGTGACGTCTTTACTTCCAAGTACACTATCACCTGTACTATCTATAGAATCAATCATAATAATGACTCCTGTTCTATTTCCTGCTTTTTTACTAATTCTGAAAAATTGGTTAAGACCATCAACAGTAGCAATTTTAGATTTGTCTGCCATCATGATGGAAGAATTAATTTTCCAATCAGGAAAACATAATTGAATTACATATTTTTGAAAAGAGATATCAAACAAATAAGGCTTCCATGATGAAACAAGACCGTCACGCTTTCCAACAAATAAATAATCATCCTTTGGATCAAAAGATTTAGATTTAACTTCAATTAGTTTAATATTAGTTCCAATTTTTACAAGAATATCGGTTCTTACGAACAATCCATCATGTAAAAAAGCAGCTTCATATATTACAACATTCTCTGATTGTAATAGTTCTTGAGTTCTTCCCCATAAATATTCATAATCACCATCCTTACCTTCCAATAAAACTCCACCAGGATAATGCATTCGAGCGTACTCTTCAATTTGAAAACCTCCATCAGCTAATGCTAGTAAAAATGGATCTTCTTGTTTTTTATTAGCATATTCTTTTTTCCCTGTATAGTATAATTTATTAGGGCAATCCAGTCCTAATTTAAATCTTGACTTAGTTAGAACTTTCATAAACTTCTAAATTAATTATTTGAAATTATACTTATTAAAAATAAAATACAGGAATTGTTTTTAAATAAGTGAATATATGGACTTACTTTATATAAAGTACAAGTAAAAATACGTGTTTTAAGATCTGTACTTCAAGTTGAGTCATATCAAAAGGTCTTTAAATTTGATCGATGCTTTTGGCATCTATTTGAGGGGCTACACAAATAATAAGCAGAAAAAAAATTAAGAAGGGCATACTAAAATACTGTAATAATCCAAGATAATCTGGTAAATAATTGAATGTTTCCCCCTACCACTTTAAAAAGCTTCAGATTTTTCTAAAGCTTTTTTATTTTTAACTATTTATGGATTTTCCTTGTGTTACCAGACCTTCTCATTAGCTAAGATGATGACCACTTTGACAAAAAAAATCAAAAAAGCAGCGCAGGTTTTTAATTTGTATTATTCCAGTTTGTAATTATCCAATCTGCAATTTTGTTATGAGTTCTTATCTCTGAAGGGACTGAATAACGTATCATTCTTTCGATTTTATTGTATGTTGACGTATTCGCAGGTGTGTTTGTCCAATGTTTTTTACCAATATGATTTATAAAATAAAGAACCTCATAACCTTCAGTTCTGTTTAATTGCGAATAATCAGTTCCTTTTGTGTAATAAGGATTGTCTTCATCCGCTTTTGCAGTCCATTTATAGTGCTTGCCATCATCATAAAGCATTTGTGATTTTAAATAACTCATAGTTCGATTTAATTAAATTATTAATATAACTTTCCAACTAGAAAAGTACTAAAAGCAAATAACATTAATAAAAACAAAACTTTATTACGGAAAACCATAATATTAAATAAAAATATTCAAAGCTATTAAGTATTGATACTCATATTAAAACCTCTTTCTTCTAGAGCAAGTGTCTTTTACATTCATTAGTCCCTGAAGCTTTGCCTTAATAGCGAGAACAAGACTCGAACTATGGCTTTAAATTTGTTTGAAATTTTCACAAAAACATATCATATATAATTTTCAACAATCCGAATTTTATATCGAAAAACATATAATTTTATCTGTATATATTTTTCCTAAAACTATCATGTTTACTGTATTTCTATTTTGGAAGAAGCTCTAAAAGTAAACCACCAAGAATCAATAACAAAACACACATTTTTTTCCCGCCTTTAAGAATCACATCCTTATTTTCTTGAAGTTTTCGACTATTTCTCTATTTTTCCCCTACATTTATATAGGTTAATAAACCCAATAACTTTAAGAGTGTCCTATTAGTGCCCTTCTTTTTTTGACATAACATAACACTCAGTGTTTACTAGTGCTTTAGATACAGGTATCGGAACCTCTTTCTCCGCTAGTAGAAGTTTCAAAAGAAACTTTAAAAGTTAAATGCCTCTAAATAGTAATGTTTAAAGGCTTTTTTATTATTGGTAACCTTTCAAAAAGCAGACATGCTATCAAAGTATGATGACCCTATGAGGGACCCTGATTTTTTTATAAAAAAAAATGAAAAAAGGCTACTTAAAAAAAACACGGAATTCCTTAAAAGACACTACAAACTTTCAGTGCTTTTAATAACAAAAGAGGTATTCAAAACAATTCTATAGTAAAGTATATGAAAATATATAAAACGGCTTGTAAATACAGTATTAGAATGGGCGTAATCGATAAAGATCTACTTCTGTAAATTATTGTGTTAATTTTCAGAAAAATCCAAAATAGGTTTGTATTGGTAGCAGAAAGAATTGTTGTATTTGGGAATTGTAAAAAGTTAATGGTAGAAAACTATTAAATTTTTCTGCATGCGCGTTTTTCAATTAATTTTTTAAATATCATCATTATTAAAGCTATGGTACAGAATGCAAACATCACCCATGGCGTGCTCTGAACACCGTAGTTATTAATAAAAAGTCCGCCAATTGCCGTACCAAAAGAAATACCCAGATTCCCAAAAGAGATGGCAAGGCTATTAGCAAATTCTGGTGCTTCTGGTGCAGTTTCTATCATATAAGCCTGTGCGGTGAGAAAGCAGGGAGTTTGTAAGAATCCCCATACTGCAATCAGGAGCACAGTAGAAAAGGACATTGTTCCTGAGTAATAAATCGGGATGCAGATTATTAACAATCCGATTAGAAAAGCAGCTGTAGTTTTTGTAATGTCTTTGGTTAATAGTTTTCCTGCAAGAAAGTTCCCTAGAACACCAGTAGATCCGAAAAGCAGCAACATTAAGCCAATTGTCTTGGGACTCATATGGTTAACCTTGCTTAGGTAATCTGCAAAATAACTGTAGGTTGAAAAGAGTCCCCCAATCATAAGAAATGAAAAGAAAGCACTGATCAGAAATGTGGGTTTTGTTATTATTTTCAATTGGCTTCCGTAGGATTTTTTCTCTTTTATGGGCATCGAAGGTAAAAGTATAATAATCGCTACGAGCACGACTAAACTAATGATTGCCTGAATCATAAATGATAATTGCCAATTGTTAAATAGCCCTGCAATATAGGTTGCAAAGGGAACCGTTGTAATTGTTGCGATACCGATACCTGCCATAACAATGGCCATCATTTGGTGAGCTACTTTTTTGTCTGCAGAGGTGGTGGCAGCCGCAACAGCATTCGATACTAACACTGGATGCAAAAAGGCAGGTAAGATCCTTACGACCATTAATAACCAAAAAGGTGGCGCAAAAGAAGATACAATACCTGTAAGTAAAAAGATTAGCATTGTTACAGCCATTAGTGTTTTTCGATTAATTCCAGAAGTGAACATGGTCATGAATGGACCTGCAATAGCCACAGTTATGGCATAAGCACTTAATAATAAGCCGGCTGTACTGATGTTGATATGATAGTGTGAGGCTATTTGCGGTAGAATGCCAATTACTCCAAATTCAGTCGTAATCATCCCAATAAGGCTCAAGGCGCCTATGTAAGCTATTTTTTTCTTAAACATAAAGTTGTTGTATTTATGGAATGATTATTCCATTTTTTTGTAAATTACGATTTTACAGCATCCCATGCTGCCTGAATATAATTGTCTATGGTTGTTTTCTGCAGATGTATGTATTTGCTATGGTGTAATTTGACAAGTGATACCAAAGATCCACTCGTAAATCCAATCCATTCTTTGGTGTCTCCCTCTTTTATTAATTGCTGTTTTTGTCCATCCAGATAGACTTGATCTAATTCTCTCACATATAGTCCACCCTTATGTTTTGCAGCTGGATCAATAGTTGGTGAATAATAAAATTGCTCCAAAAACATAAAATCCATGGGTTCCTGAATAAAATAATCAACCATTTTCCTCCATAGATGGATAAAACGTTGTTTAACAGAAAGGGTGATGTCGTATCCATCAATGATGATTTTAGATTCTTTTGCTTTAAGGTGGAAGTAAAGTTCGTTTATCAATACCTCTTTAGTAGAGAAGTAATTGTAAATCGTTCCCATTCCTGTATCTGCTTCTTTAGCAATTTCAGACATCGGGGTATTGTCTATTCCTTTGGATACAATAAGTTTTAAGGTGGCGGCTAGTATTTTTTCTTTTTTTGTCATGATAGTATAATGAGGCGACAAAGATACATAATTGGAATGAATATTCCAATTATGTGTCTTTACATGTAAATAGCTAGCTATTTGAAATTGTATTAGGAGTAATAAATGCACTATTCTTGACGACAGATAATGTCGACTTTTAAAGTGCGTAAATTTTCCGATGCTCCACTTATATTTTCCGGTTGCTCGTCTAAACTTTGAGAAGTGGCAATAACTTTATCACCATTTGTTAAAATTGTTTTGCCACTTCAAGCTCCATTGCTTTAAATGCTCTCGTAATAAACCATGCTTTTTGTTTGTTCATGATTTTTCGTTTTTGGCAATCTTTCAAAAAGTACTTATTTCTGAATTAATGCAAGATTTTTCATTATATTTGAGTTAGGTATTATTTATTTTTTACAGGATACTAAATTTTAGTTTTTTGAATAATATCTGATTTATACTTTACTTGAAATAATTGCGCCCAATGGGTTAATCATAATAATTTAAGAAAATGGATACTTCGAAATTTTTTGACTTAAAAGGAAAGACCGCTATAATTACTGGTGGAGCAAACGGAATTGGAAAAGCATGTTGTGAGATACTTGCGGCTTATGGAGCAAATGTGGTCGTTTCGGATTACAATCTTGATGATGCAAAAAACACTTCAAAAGAAATAAATGATAATGGCGGAAAATCTATTGCAATATATTGTGATGTTACAAAAGATGAAGCTTTGGTGGATCTTGTTAGTCAAACAGTAAAAGAATTTGGAAGTATAGAAATTTTGGTTAATAATGTTGGGGGTGGTGGTGCAGGAAAAGAAAGTCCATATGATATTACTGTAGATCAATTTAAAAAGGTGTATGATATGAATGTGTTTAGTATGTGGAGATTATGCCAATTAGTAGCACCAGAGATGAAAAAGGCAGGTTATGGTAGCATTATTAATATGTCATCAATGGCTTCTATAAATACTAGTCCAGCTATTAGCGCGTATGCTTCTTCAAAAGCAGCAATTAATCATATGACTAGAAATCTAGCTTATGATTTTGGTCCTGACAATATTAGGCTTAATGCGATTGGGCCAGGAGCGACAAGAACACACGCATTAAGTACAGTTTTAACACCTGAGATAGAAAAGGCAATGCTTAAACATACTCCGATTGGTAGATTAGGAGAAGCGATTGATATTGCAGGAGCGGTACTCTATTTTGCATCACCAATATCAAGTTGGACAAGTGGGCAGGTTATTTTTATCAATGGTGGCGGTGAGCAAACATTGGATATGTAATTGTAATAAATAATTTCATCAAGTCTAGTTAGTGTACTCTGTTTTTTGTTTTGTAAAAGCTTAAAGCAATTCAAAATTAATTAGATGAACACTATTGTAATGTAGATTAGGTAACAAAACATTTTATAGATATAATGAATTAATTATTAGATATGCTTAAATTTGTTTTGTCGGATAAATTATTTATATCATGCCATTAATTGAACAATCTCATTATGATTTCCCTTCTATTATGCATAGAAATAGGCATTTTTCTACTATTTATGCAGCTATGTTTAAGCGATTTCCTATACCAGATTACAAGAGAGAAAAACATGAATTAGTCGATGGGGATTTTATTAATATCGATTTTATTATAAATAGTCCCAATAAAGCTATTATTTTATGTCATGGGCTTGAGGGTGATTCACGCAGGACTTATAATAACAGTTGTGCTGATTATTTTCAGAAGAAAGGATTTTCAGTATTTGCTTGGAATAACCGAAGTTGTGGAGGAGAAATGAATCGCTTGCCCAGACTTTATCATCATGGTGCTATAGATGATTTAGACGCTGTGGTTCAATATGTTTTACAAAGAGGGTTTAGCGAAGTTTATTTAATTGGATTTTCAATGGGGGGCGTTCAGCTCTTAAATTATTTTGGGTGGTCAAATATAGATAAGCGTATTAAGGCAGGAGTTTCTATTTCTGTACCAACTCATATTGCAACAAGTGCGGCGGTTCTTAAGCAAGGTTTTAATAAATTGTATTTAAAGAATTTTACTATTGATATTGTGAAAAAACTTAAATACAAAGCAGTGCAGTTTCCTGATTTGATAAATAAAGATCAGATCGACAAAATTACTTCTTTTGATGAAGTTGATCATTATTTTACTGCTCCCTTGCACGGTTTTGCAAGTCGTGAGGAGTATTATCAACGTGTTTCTCCCGAGTTTTCGTTACAAAACATTACGACACCAATTTTGATTATTAATGCTTTAGATGATCCTTTTTTGGGCGAAAGATGTTATCCTAAAACTATTGTACGAGATAGTAGCTATGTTTATCTTGAAACTCCAAAATATGGAGGACATTGTGCATTTCCTCTTCGCAATTCAGAGTATTCTTATGCAGAGAAAAGAGCTTACGAATTTTTTAATTCTAGTTTTGATTTTCAAAATCGTTTGTAACTGATTTTAGCTTTAATTACTTCTCTAGTTACAGTTTTGTTATTTTCTGGGTAGACTATTATTCTTTTTCAGGTGTAGAAGTTTAGAATCGTAAAACATTCTTGTTGTTTAAAGTAAAATTTACCAAAGCTTTAGCGAAGGAAAAAATCATTAACTGTTACTTGTAAATGATTATTTTACATCAAGACTGGTATTTAAAAGTGTAAAATAATTTTCTTCAGCCGTTAAGTCTTTTTTATTAAGATTGAAATTTATTTGAAATTTCTGAAATTTGTTTGTTTAGGATAGCTTTTGTAAAAGCTAAGTTTGCCTTTGAGGAATCAGCAACTAGATAAATAAAATAACTATTATTCTGCGAGATTTTTAAAAACTGATACTGATTTGTCAATGTTATAGTGATGTCATCTATACTTTGATCCGATTTTAGAAAATCATTAGCATTCAGCTGCGCTCTGATCATCTCTAATGCAAATTTGGAAGCACTTTCGATGTTAAAGTTCTTATTGTTTTTTTTTGAATAATAAATATTTCCACTTTTGATATCAATAACACTTAAAGCTACAAATCCTGGCATTTCCTTAGAAATGTTCTCTCCAAATAATTTTAAAAAATCTGACATCATAAAAATTTAAGGGGCAAATTTAATTTTTTTCTGAATCAAATACTACAAGAACTTCTTTTAATTCTTCTAAGTAATTATTAATTAATGTCTAAAAAAAATAATAGTCAAAAAAAAGATAAAAAAGGAGATAGCTCTTGATGCTGATTTTTATCTCAAAATGAGCTAAAAACATTTTTGTGATGTGCTAAATACGTATAATTTATATGAAAATAAAAATTGTATTAATATATTAAGTTGTATTTATCTGATATTAGAATTGAAAAAAAAATGTACTAACGGATTATATATTAAATAATTAAAGAATTCGATTTGTTAATGTCTTACAATTTACCGTTTAAAAAAATCAAACCGAGTATTTTTTTCGTACTTTTGCAGCCCAAAAACACCAGTAATTGCGGTAGAAAATTGCATTTGAGATTAGCTTTAGTATTACTAATTATCTCCTTAAATTTTACACTAAAAATGTAAGATGTTTTTGTATCGTTAGAGCGTATAATAAAAACACAAGATTTAATAAATGTCCTCATACAAATAAAACTTAACCTATGAAAAATCTAAAATTATATTTTACACTATTTCTTTTAATTTTTATTACTCCAATACTTTTTTCACAAGTAAATATTTTTGCTGGAATTGAAATTGGAAGTAAAGGAATAAAAATGTCCGTTATTGATGTTCATAATATCAAAAAAGGAAATATTGACGTCAAATCATATTGGACAGAAAATGTTGCTATAGCAAAAGGTATTTCTATTGATGGAAACATGACTGAAGAAAATATAGATAAAGCTGTTACAATCATTAGTAATAATTATAATAAATTCAAGAATGAGATGAAAGTCTCTGATGATAATATTTTTATAGTAGGTTCTTCTGGTGTTGCTATGGCTCAAAATACACAACTTCTTATTGATAAAGTAAAAGCAGCTACAGGAAAAGAAGTTGAGTTCATAGAAGCTCATATGGAAGGGAAAATGCTTTTAAAAGGTTGTATTCCTCCGGTTGATTATAAAAACTCAATAATCTTAGATATTGGTGGAGGAAATACAAAAGGAGGTTATGTAGATGTAGTTAACAATGATACTTTTGTTTTCTTTCCGTTAAGCTTAAACTATGGAAGTGTAACTCTTACGGAAACAATAATGAAAAAAACGAATAGTGATGATTTAGGAGAATATAATTCACGCTCATTTACTTTTTTACCTGTCCTAAGAGAACAAGTAAATGCGATGTACAAATCAAAACCTCAGGCTTTAAATAAAGAGAAAATTTATATGTCTGGTGGAGCTGTTTGGGCTTTTTATACCTTATATAAAGGGGTGACTAAAGAGGCGTTTAATCAGTTTAAGTTAGAAGATGTTATTAACTACGATGCGATCTTGAAAAATAATTTCAAAAAATTTGAAGATCTGGCAAAAACAGATGAAGAAATCGCAAAAGTATTAAAAACATATTCGCAAAAATATTTGATTTCTGGTAGTAACATCTTATTGGTTTGTTTAGAAGCGGTACCTGAGGTTGACAAGAAAAAGCTATATTTTGCAAAAGAAGGACAAATTGCATGGTTGGTATCATACATTACAGATCGTTCTAAAAAAGTAAAGAAAATTTATTAAAAACAACCCTGCACACAACTATATTATATTCGACTAATTTTATTTAGCAACGTATTATTCGTCAAAACCTAATTACACAAAATAATAAATTTAAATTTTATGGATAAAAAATGTCCAACCCCAATTGATCAAGCCGTTGAATGGGATACTACTCAAACTATTGTGAGTAAAGCCGATTTATATGGAAATATAGAATATGTAAATGAGACTTTTTCGGAAGTTTCAGGATATGATGAATCTGAATTGGTTGGTCAAGCACATAATATTATCCGTCACCCTGAAATGCCAAAAGTGATTTTTAAAGTCTTATGGGATAATATATCTAAAGGGAAAAAATTTCATGGTATCGTTAAAAACTTAGCCAAATCAGGAAAGTATTACTGGGTAATTACAGATTTTGATTATATAGTAAGTGATGATGCAAAAATTTTAAAGTATATCGCTCGTCGTAAAGCTATTTCTCCTGGAGTAATAGAAAAAGTGGAAGACTTATATAAAAAATTATCCAAAATTGAGCAAGTAAGCGGAGTAGATGGAAGTGAGAAATACTTAATTGGTTATCTTGAAGATCATAATCTTGATTATGTAGAATTGATTACAAAATTAATGATGGATGATTTGAATGAACAAGTTGAGACAGAATCTTCTACTGAAGAAATAGAAGAAACTAAAAAAAGTTTTTTTAGTAGGTTTTTTGGTAACTAATACTTTTTTCAGTACTCAAAAGAATGTCTCCTAATTAAATATATTCGAAAATGCTTAACCGTTATTTAGGGAATTTTAAAAATTTCCCAAGAGAAATATGGATTCTCGCCCTGATTACTTTAGTAAATAGAATAGGAGCCGTAGTTGTTCCTTTTTTGTCTAAATACTTTAAAGACGAATTAAATCTGAGCTATTCACAAATAGGTTGGGTTATGGTATGTTTTGGTATTGGATCCTTATTTGGGACTTTTTTTAGCGGGAAATTATCTGATATTTTTGGAGCTTACAAGATTATGGTTTTTAGCTTGTTCTCCAGTGGTGTTATTCTTATTTCATTGCAATTTGTAAAAACTTTTGAGCTGTTATGCTTTTCTATTTTCCTTCTAACTGCAGTTGCTGATATGTATAGACCAGCAATGATGGTTAGTCTTAATGATTATGTGAGTAGTGATTCAAGAGTTCGAGCTTTATCATTATTGAGGATGGCAACGAATGTTGGTCTTGTTGTGGGGCCAGTTTTGGGAGGATTGTTAATTATAAATTCGGAATATAATACCTTATTTATTGTAGATGGTTTGACATCTATTATTTCTGTATGTCTTTTTGTAGTTTTTGTTAAAGAGAAAAAATTACTATATAAGCTTGAAATGAATGCAGTAGGTCAGGATAAATTTGCACCTCTAAAAGATTTTCCTTTTGTAATGAATTGGATTATTGCTTTAATTACAGGATATCTGTATTTTCAGGTTTTTTCAATTGTACCTATTTATCATAAAGAAGCATATCATTTGTCTGAATTTGATAGCGGAATGTTTTTAGGTTTTAGTGGAGTTGTATTTATCTTATTTGAACTGGCTTTGGTCAACTTTGTTCAAAAGAATAAAATTACTGACTTGGTTGCTATCATGATAGGATTGGTATTAATTGGAGCTTCATATCTTTTATTGTTTTTAGTTCATCAACCATGGGTATTTTGGATTTTTATGCTTTTAATGTCTTTTGGTAACATGCTAACTTTTGCTTTTGCAAGTAGTTTTGTTATGAACAGAAGCCATAAAAATTTAGAAGGAATATTTATGTCGACTTTTCAAATGAGTTATGGTTTTGCTCATGTATTTAGTTCTAAAACAGGACTAACGATTGTTCAAAATTTCGATTATAATACAAACTGGGTATTTAATTATTCACTTGCATTTGTTACTGCTTTTTGTACTTATTTAATATTTTTAGTAGTTAAAAAAGAACAAAAAAAGGTAAAGGAAGACATTGTAGTTTCTTTCTTTAAGAAGTAAATGTTTTAATATATAAAACGAATTATAGAGTTTAATTATCGAATTAACTCACCAAAAAAAGTCCTGAACTAATTCAGGACTTTTTTTGTGGGATTTTAGTAGTTGTATTCCAAGTTGTTTCTTGATAAATCTAAACTTTTTATTCGTGTATAGAATGGATATCATGCTTTTTTGTTCAGAATTTGCTTTGTTTTTAGGCGGTTGTTTGGTTTCGGAAACTAAATATCACGGTTGAGGTTGAAAAAATGATTATTCAGTCATTTTAGAAAGAATCTAAGCCGTTAATTATGGAACTTTACTTTTATAATTGTTTTAATTGATATACTTATGATCTCACCATTTACTATTATTGCAGCTACAAATTTTTCTGATATAGCAAATAACGCTGTTGCTTATGCCGCGGGACTTGCAAAAGCAACAAATGCCAAGCTTGTTTTGTTTAATTCTTTTTCTTTGGGTTTACACAGCTCTAATGCTCATATTACAGCCGAGGCAATGCAAAAGCAAATAGAGAAAGCTACTGAAAAACTAGAAAATTTTGGAAAAGAAATTTCAAAGCTTTATGCTATTGAAGTAAGTTGTTTCTGTAAGTATTCTTTTTTAGAAGATCAGCTTTCATCGATAATTGAAGATACTAAAGCTGAGCTAGTAGTTATGGGGATGGCAGAACGGTCTTTTGAGCAGGAATTACTAGGTAATTCGACAACAGCAGTAATAAAAAATTTAAATATACCTGTATTAGCAGTTCCTAGAAATGCTCATTTTCAGAAGATACAGAAAATACTCTATGCTTGTGATACTTTAAGTTTCTCTTCGATAGAAAGATTTAGTTGGTTAAAAGATATTGTAGGTAACCTTGGTGCCGAGCTAGAGTTTTTTAGTGTAGATGAAAAAATTGATAGTCTTAAGCAACAGCAGGGAGAACAATTATTGAATTCGTCACTTGAAGAAGCGTTTAAAGAAGTTAAATACATTTATAAAACAGTTAAGTCTAATGCTGTAATTGATGAGATTAAGAAAGAAATCAAGAATTATAATGCAGATGTTTTAGTAATGGTACCACAAAGGTATGGTTTTTGGGATTCTTTGGTACATAAAAGTAAAACCAGAATTATGGCTGCAGGTTTAGATATACCGTTATTATCTTTTCCAAATCTCTGATGCTGTTTTTATTTTATATAATGAGGTAAAGCTTGGTTAGCTGATTTCTTATATAAAAAACAAAAACAAAAAGAATAAAATAATATAATCTATTACAAATGAATGCAACAATTACGGCTATAGGTGGCTTTGTACCGACTTCTATACTTAGTAATGAAACAATATCTGAAACAGTTGACACAACTGTAGAATGGATTGAAAAAAGAACCGGAATAAAAGAACGTAGATTAGCTACTAGCAAAGACCAAGCAACCTCAGACCTTGCTTGTGCTGCAATTGAAAATTTATTACAAAACTATGATGTTGACCGAAAAGAAATAGACTGTGTATTGTTGGCAACAACAACTCCTGATCATCTTTTGACTCCTACAGCAAGTAAAGTCTGTGAAATAAGTGGATTGACTAATGCATTCGGATTAGATCTCAATGCAGCCTGTAGTGGTTTTTTGTACGCACTCGAAATGGCTACAACTATGATTGAAAGTGGTAGATACAAAAAGGTTATTGTGGTTGGAGCTGATAAAATGAGCTCAATTGTAGATTATGAAGACCGCAATACCTGTATTCTTTTTGGAGATGGGGCTGGTGCTGTACTTTTAGAAGAAACAGAATCAGAATACGGTGTAATGAAAAGTATTTTACGTACAGACGGAAGCGGAACTTCTGCATTATTAGTGCCTGCTGGAGGTTCTAAGTTCCCGACCAATATGAATACTATAATGAATAGAGATCATTATATTAAACAAGAAGGAGCATTTGTATTTAAAAAAGCAGTTGAATCTATGAGTAGTGTTTCTCAGGATGTTCTTGCTAGTAATGATTTAAGTGTAGAAGATATTGATTGGGTTGTACCCCATCAGGCCAATTTAAGAATTATTAATGCAGTAAGTGAAAGTTTAAATATTGGGATAGAAAAGGTTAAAGTAAATATTGATCGATATGGTAATACCACATCAGCAACAATTCCGTTATGTCTTTGGGATTTTGCAGCTGATTTTTCAGTAGGTCAAAACATACTAATTACCACTTTTGGAGCTGGTTTTTCGTGGGGTGCAACCTGTATAAAATGGGGAGTTATGCGAAAACGTGTACCAGAAAAATCTTCAAAAAATGATTCAAAATCAGAATATGCCTTAGTGCATTAATAGAGAAAATCAACTACTATAATAATTTTCTTAATTCAACAACTGTTCTTATATTAGCTTATGAATCAAAGTGCACAAAACAAAAAGAAGGGAAAGAATTTTTTCTATAAATACTATAGGATTATTGTAATACCAGTCGTTTTTCTTGTGTATTTATCGTCTTATTTTGTTTTAAATCCTTTTAGAAATTTTGATGAAGGTTCTTTTTTGGATTTAGATTGGACTCATGATGTGTTCTTAATTTTAGTGTATTGTGCTATTCTGACCGAAATAAGTCTTTTTGTAGGACGTACTCTAAATCACTGGATTAGTTGGGAACAAAATCCTATTTTTAGGGCCTTTGCACAATTTTTGTTTCTCATTATAGGTAACATTTTTTTAAATTATTTGTTCTCTTTTTTATGGCAATTTTTTTATCCTGAGATACCGCTAAAAGAAAGTGAACTTCTTATTATATGGCAATCTTATTTGATGGCAGCGATATTGTCACTTTTCATAAGTTTTATCCACACCAGTATATTTTTACTGAATCGATGGCGAGTAACTTCTGAGGAAGCTGCAGAGCTTAAAATTAGAGCTTCTCAGCTTCAGGAAGCTGTAACCCGATCTGAATTAGAATCTTTAAAATTACAGCTTGACCCTCATTTTACTTTTAATAATTTTAGTACTCTTACCGAATTAATTCATGAGGATCCATTATCAGCAGCATCATTTTTAGAAAATATCACTAAGGTTTATCGTTATATGATCTCTAATCTAAATAAGGATACTATTACGGTAAGAGAAGAGATTGAATTTTTAAATGCTTATTTTTATCTTTTAAAGAAACGCCTAGGCGAGAAGGTGGAGTTAAAGCTACAAGTAAATGCGACGACTCTAGACCTTCATTTGCCACCTTTAACATTGCAATTACTAGTTGAAAATGCTGTGAAACATAATGTTGCGACTTTATCTAATCCGCTTATAATTTCTATTTATTCAGATGTTGGTGATGTTGTTGTAAGAAATAATTTGCAACCTACATCTGGTAAAAGCTTTGTTTCTACAGGAGTTGGGAATAAAAATATTGAGTTTAGATATAAAATATTATCTGATCGTATGCCTGTTTTTTCGGAGTCTAATGGCTTTTATTGTGTTCGTTTGCCCTTAATATAATAGTATGAAAATTTTAATTGTAGAAGATGAAATTATCAATGCCAATCGTCTTAAAAGGCTATTGGAGGAATTGGAACCTGACTGTGAAATTCTAGACATTATAGATACAGTTCAAGGTACAATAACATGGTTAAATACTAATGTTATGCCCGATTTAATTACGATGGATATTCGTCTGGCAGATGGTATAAGTTTCTCTATTTTTGAAGAGGTTAAAATTACTTGCCCCATTATATTTACTACTGCTTATGATGAATATGCAGTGAGGGCTTTTAAGGTTAATAGTATTGATTATTTGATGAAACCGATTGAAAAAACGGAGCTTCAAGATGCTTTAACTAAATTTAAGTCTTTAGCTAGAGCTAAAAATAACAATGAAGATATTACAGGGATTCTAAAAAGATTTATCAATAAACCTTCTTTTAGATTACGCTTTTTAGTCACTTATCGTGATGGATATAAAAGTGTAGATGTTACTGATATTGATTTTATATACTCAGAATTTAAAACGTCACATCTTTTTCTTAAAAATGGTACCATTATAGCAATTCCCCAAACAATGGAAGAGCTTGAAGAAGAACTTGATCCAGATATTTTTTTTAGAGCCAACAGGCAATTTTTTATACGAGTTGAAAGTATAAAATCTATTTCGAATTACTTTAATGCTAAGCTTAAAATACAACTTTACGGGGATTCTGAGCGTGAGGTGATTATAAGCCGAGAAAAAGCACCTTTTTTTAAACAGTGGATGGATCGCTAATAGACTAAAATAAATCATTTTAGAAGACATCCTTTGCTCGCTTTTATGGTTACAAATTCTTTTTGTTGCAAGAATTATTTGGTGTTTATACAATGGTTATAAAGCCGATAATCTAAATTCACACAATCGATCTTCGTGTGATCTACCGTTATATCTGGATGATTCTTATAGCAGTAAGAGCAACTATTATACCTATCTAGATAAGTTGGTTCAAGCATACACAACCAAAAGTTCAATTAAAAATCTTCATCACACAATTCTAGAGGTCATTTTTCCCTTTGGTGATCTACCGTATTCGTTTCAGTATTGAAAAATTACGGTTGGGTAATCTTCCATTAATTAAAGAGAGATTTGGATTGTTATTTTGCATCAAATTCGATGTATTCATTAAAATGAAATAAAATGACAAAACAGTTTTTCCAAAATAATAAAACACTCAGCAAAATGGTAGTTTTATTGATTATCATTAGCTTTTCTTCATGTGGAAAAGCTGGAGCAGAAGCTTTAGGAGCTCCAAAACCTGAAGTAGATTTTTTTCAGGCTAAATCTATGACAGGTGAAGTTGAAAAAAAATACCCAGGAATTATCGAAGGTTCAGTTAATGTTGATCTAAGACCTCAGGTGTCAGGATATCTTGAAGCAATTTATGTAAAAGAAGGAGATTACGTAACCAAGGGACAATCACTTTTTAAAATTAAATCAGATGTTTTTGTAGAGCAGGTTAATAATACTCGTGCAGCATATAAGAGTGCATTGGCAAATCTGGCAAATGCTAAATTAGAAATTGAGAAGATTAAGCCTCTTGTTGATGCAAAAGTATATTCGGATATGCAATTAAAAACGGCACAGGCTAATTATGAAGCAGCTGTTGCGCAGGCAGCTCAAGCAAAAGCAGCTTTAGGATCTTCACAGCTTAATGCAGATTTTTCTTTGATTAAAGCACCAGTAAGTGGGTATATCAGCCGTATCCCTAATCGTGTTGGTAATTTAGTCACACCAACTGATGCTGTTCCGCTCACTGTCCTTTCTGAGATTAATACAGTATTTGTGTATTTCTCATTGAGTGAATCGGATTATCTCTCTTTTTCAAAAGAATCAGAATTAAACCAATCTGTAAGTTTGATTTTGGCAGATGATAGTGTATATGAGCATCAGGGTAAATTAGAAGTTGCCAGTGGTAATATTGATCGTACTACGGGAACTATTGCATTAAAAGCTGTTTTTCCAAATCCTAAAAAACGATTACGTTCAGGAGGTTCTGCAAGAGTGATATTGAACAGTAGTTTGTCTTCAGTAATTACCGTTCCAATGGCTAGTGTAAAAGATATACAGGATAAATTTTTTGTTTATGTTTTAAAAGAAGGCAATAAAGTAGCAATGGTTCCTATTGAAATTGCAGCTAATACCGGAACAAACTATTTTGTGAAAGCTGGAGTAAAATCAGGTGATAAGATTGCATTAAATAATATCGATGCACTTTATGATGGTATGGAAGTAGTTCCAAAAGTAACTACAAAAGCGTTGAGCAATAAATAATTTTGATTTTAATATAAATAACATTTTCTATGTTAAAAAAAATAATAGATAAGCCTGTATTGGCTACGGTTATCTCCATTGTATTGGTGATATTGGGTATCATAGGTCTTACAAGATTATCTGTAACTAGGTTTCCAGATATTGCGCCACCAACTGTAATGGTAAGTGGTGTTTATCCAGGAGGAAATAGTGAAACAGTTATTCGTTCAGTAGTAACTCCACTTGAAGAGCAAATAAATGGAGTTGAGAATATGCAGTATATAAAATCTACTGCCAGTAATGATGGAACTTTTTCTATCAGTGTAATTTTTAAACAAGGAGTAGATCCCGATCAGGCTGCGGTAAATGTGCAAAATAGAGTACAGCAAGCCACTCCAAAATTGCCACAAGAAGTTATCAGAATGGGACTTACGACTTCTAAGCAGCAAAATAGTATGATTGTTATTTTCAATCTTTATACAGAAGATAATAGCAAATACGATGAGTTATTTTTACAAAATTATGCTAATATCAACCTTGTTCCTCAAATAAAGCGTGTTCCAGGTGTAGGTCAGGTACAGATTTTTGGACAAAAAGATTACTCGATGCGAGTTTGGCTTGATCCACGAAAAATGGCAAATGCTGGGTTGGTACCGTCTGATATAAGTCAGGCAATTGCAGATCAAAGTTTAGAATCGGCTCCAGGAAAATTAGGAGAAGAATCAAAGTCGGCTTTAGAATATGTTATCAGATATAAGGGGAAGAAAAATAAGCCAGAGCAGTATGAAAATATTGTAGTTAAAACAGATGGGAATAATATTTTAAGACTTAGAGATGTAGCCAGAGTAGAATTTGGTTCAATTTCTTATAGTGGTGATAATAAGTCTAGCGGAAAAAATGCCGTTACAATGGCAATATTACAGACATCAGGTTCGAATGCAAATGACATCGAAATCGGGATTAATAAAGAAGTAGAACGTTTATCAAAATCTTTTCCTCCAAACATTAAATATGTTAATGTAATGAGTACTAAAGAAAGACTCGATGAGGCAATAGGACAAGTAAAATCGACATTACTAGAAGCTTTTATTCTGGTTTTTATAGTAGTATTTATATTCCTTCAGGACATTCGCTCGACGATTATTCCAGCAATTGCAGTTCCGGTTGCTATTATAGGAACGTTTTTCTTCTTGCTAGTCTTTGGATTTACAATTAATATTTTAACACTTTTTGCCTTGGTACTAGCCATTGGTATTGTAGTGGATGATGCCATTGTAGTAGTCGAAGCCGTGCATAGTAAGATGGAAGGAGATTCAGGTCTTTCGGCCAAAGAAGCGACTCATAGTGCAATGGCAGAGATTACAGGAGCAGTTGTATCGATAACATTAGTAATGTCGGCAGTATTTATTCCGATTGGTTTCATGACTGGATCATCAGGGATTTTTTATAAGCAGTTTGCTTATACACTTGCGATTGCAATTATCATATCGGCAGTAAATGCACTAACACTAACGCCAGCATTGTGTGCACTTTTATTAAAGAACAATCATAATGGAGATCATGAAAATGACTCTCATAAATCAGGATTCAAAGAACGTTTTTTCGTAGGATTCAATACAGGATTTAATAATTTGACGGGTAAATACATTAAGGGAGTTCGTTTCCTTATTGGCAGAAAATGGCTTGCAGGAGGTTTAGTTGTTGGGATAACTGCTATTACAGTTGTAATGATGATGTCTACTCCAAAAAGTTTTGTACCGATGGAAGATGATGGGTTCATGCTTTATAGTTTATCGATGCCACCAGGAACAGCATTGGATCGTACTACAGCAGTAGTTGAAAAGATTGAAAAAGAACTTTCGACAGTAGAAGCAATAGATAATAATACCAGCATTACAGGTTTTAATATCCTTAGTAATAGTGCGAGTCCAGCGTACGGATTAGGATTTATAAAATTAAAACCTAAAAAAGAAAGGGGAGCAGTTCAAGATATTGATGAGATCCTTAATATGGTTAGCGCTAAATTATCTGTTATAAAAGAAGGTTCTATTATGGTCCTCAGAATGCCTCCTGTAGAAGGATTTGGTGTTACTAGTGGTGCAGAAATTGTACTTCAGGATAGAACAGCCCGTGATCCAGCTACATTAAAAGCGATGACTGATAAAGTGATTGGGCAAATTATGCAACAACCAGGAGTTCAATATGCCTATACAACATTTAGAGCAGATTATCCGCAGTTTGAACTTGAAGTAGATGAAGAGAAAGCCAGTCAAATGGGGGTTAGCATACGTGAGCTTTTAAATAATATCCAAACTTATTTTGCAGGAGATCAGTCGGCAGATTTTACAAGATTTGGAAAATTTTACAGAGTCAATGTTAAAGCTGATGGGATTTTCAGAACTGACCAAGAGGCTTTTAATGAAATATTTGTAAGGAATGCAAAAATGGAAATGGTTCCTGTAAAATCTCTTGTTAAGCTTCATAAGGTTTATGGACCAGAATCGGTAAACCGCTATAATCTTTACAATTCGGTTAATATTACTGCAGTAGCATTACCAGGATTTAGTAATGGAGAAATTATGGGTAATCTAGAAACAGTTTTGGATAAACTTCCGTCGGATTATAGTTATGAGTGGACGGGGCTAAGTCTTGAAGAGAAAGAAGGAGGTAATCAAACCATCGCCATATTTAGTTTATGTCTTTTATTTGTTTTCTTTTTATTGGCAGCACAGTACGAAAGTTATTTATTGCCTCTTGCAGTATTGCTTTCTATCCCAACAGGTATATTGGGAGCTTTTGCGGGAGTTAAAGCAGTAGGTCTTGATAATAATATTTATGTTCAGGTTGGTTTAATTATGCTGGTCGGGCTTTTGGCTAAAAATGCCATTCTTATTGTAGAATTTGCCCTTCAAAGACGTTATGCAGGCTTATCTATTGTAGAAGCAGCTATCGAGGGAGCCAGATCAAGATTAAGACCTATTATCATGACATCATTAGCTTTTATTGCGGGTATGATACCATTAATGTTTGCCACAGGAGGAACAGCAGTAGGAAATAGATCAATAAGTGTAAGTGCTGCTATCGGAATGTTTAGCGGTGTTGTATTGGGAGTTTTTGTAATTCCGTTACTTTTTATACTATTTCAATATCTACAAGAAAAAGTATCAAGTAAGAAGATTGTAAGTAAAACTATAAAAGAATAATAATGAGAGTACTATATAAAATTGGGATTTCTTTATTTACAGGTGTTTTGTTAACATCCTGCGTAGTAGGGAAAAAATATTCTCGAACAGATTTAAATGTACCCGAAAAATATCGTGAAGAGGTAGTATTAACAGGAGATACGATTTTGCATCCTTGGAAAAATTACTATAAAGATCCATTGTTGGTTGATTTGATAGAAAAAGCCCTCGTTAAAAATAACGAAGTGCTTGTCGCTATGAAAAGCATGGAACAGCTTGACCTCAATTATAAACAAGCTAAATTATCGCTATTGCCAACGCTAGATTTTGATGCAAATGCGAGCCGTAGTTATCAGTCTAAAAATTCACTTAATGGTTCTTTGAGTGCGCAGTTTACCAGTAAAGATTATATGGATGACTATAGCTCTAATCTTCGATTGTCTTGGGAAGCTGATATATGGGGTAAAGCAACTATGCAGAAAAGAGAGGCTAAGGCTAACTACTTTGCTCAAAAAGAGAATCTTTCGGCTTTAAAGACCAGAATTATTGTTCAGGTTGCTCAGTCGTACTATAATCTTTTGGGATTGGATGAACAGCTTAAAATAGCACAGAGAAATATTGAATTGAGTGACAGTACGTTAAATATGATGAAACTTCAATATAATTCAGGAGCAATTAGTTCATTGGCGCTTCATCAGACAGAAGCTCAGAAAAAAACAGCTGAGTTATTGGTTCCTTTAGCGAAAACGAATATAGCAGTTCAGGAAAATGCATTGCAAATTTTATGTGGAGAATATCCAGATAAAATAGCACGATCAGGAAATCTTGAAGTGGCAGAATTTAGTGTTGGTTTACCTTCTGGGATTCCTGCATCGCTTTTAAGCCGAAGACCAGATGTAAAAGCTGCAGAATATGCTGTTATGTCAGCTAATGCTAAAACAGGATTAGCAAAAGCTACAATGTACCCAACACTGAGCTTGAGCCCCTCAATAGGAATTAATTCGTTTGAATTCGATAATTGGTTTAATTTTCCAGGTTCAGTTACGAAAACTATTGCCGCTAATTTAGCACAGCCAATATTTAGAAAACGTGCCTTAAGAACGGCTTATGAAGTGGCAGTTATAGAACAGGAGAAAGCAGTTATTCAGTTTAAGCAATCTTATATAACAGCTGTTGGAGAAGTGAGCGATGCAATGTCACAATTAAAATATGCCGATGAACGCATGGAACTTGCAACTGAAAAAGCAGTTTCTTTAGACAAGGCAACTTCTGATGCTACATTATTATATAAAAGTGGTATGGTAACTTATCTGGATGTTATTGTGGCACAAAATGGTGCCTTGCAAAATGATTTAGATGTTGTTACTATAAAATTAGAAAAACTAAATGCGGCAATAAATTTATATCGTGCTTTAGGAGGCGGAGTGCAATAAAATTAATTGTACACTGATTCTGTTATTAAACTTTAAATCAATTTATAAATTCTTGTTTTTGAAACTTTATCAGAATTTCTATTGGTTTGTAAGTATAAAAAAAATCCTGAAAATATTTCAGGATTTTTTTTTTGATAGGGTAGAAACTTAATCATATTGTTTCTTGCCTGTACTTTATTGCGTTTATGAAATTGAATTTATAAAGTAGTACGAACTTTAAGTACATAAAAACAAAGCTCTAATATTTCTATATTGTTTTGCTTTTTGCAATCTTTTCTTTCTTTTTAGGAAATTCTTCAGGAGCAGGTTCGCGATAAATTCCAGATGATATACTTTTTAAGAAAGCTTCAAGATCTTGTAGTTCTTGTTCAGTCAAATTTAATTTTTTCAATAAAGGTGAAGTTACAGGGAATAATTTGTCATTAACCTGATCACCTTTAGGTTTTATATTAGGCATTCCTGCATTATATAAATTCAAAACCCCTCTTAATTGAGGAAATAATCCATTGTGCATATAAGGTCCCGTATGTGTAATTTCTCTTAATGAAGGCGTTTTAAATTTTCCAACATCTTCAGGATTGTGTGTAACATAATATCTACCTAAATCTTCGTATTTTCGTTTGTAATATGTCAAACCAGCATTATGGAATTGATTGTCTGAGAAATAAGAAGAATTATGGCAATTAAGGCATCTAGCTTTTGTTCTAAATAAATGTAATCCGTTAACTTCTTTATCTGAAAGTTGTGTACTATCTCCCTCAATGAATTTATCAAAACGACTTTTTCGACTTACAATCGTACGCTCAAAAGTTGCAATAGCTTTTAGGATTTTTTCCTCTGTTACTTTTTCTTCCCCATAAGCGCTATAAAAAAACTTTTTGTATCCTTCTATCTTTTGAATATTCTTTACAGCAATATCCATATGGTTATTCATTTCTTTAACATCGGCAATAGGAAATTTTGCCTGCTCTTCTAAAGTTGCTGCACGTCCATCCCAGAAAAAAATCTTAGAAAAAGCAACGTTTATAATTGGCTTTGAATTTCGTGTACCTGGTGTTCTGTCATGTCCATTAGAAACACGTTTTCCATCTCCCCAACCTAATTCAGGATCATGGCACGAAGCACAAGATATTTGTTGAGAACCAGACAACCTTGGGTCAAAGAAAAGTATTTTACCTAATTCTCTTTTTGCAAGTGAATAAGGATTATCTTCTGGAAATACAACATTCGGAAGTACTCCTAGATCTTCAAAATCAACAACTGAACTATCAATAGTTGGCTTAGGCCATTTACTGTGATCGCCACTGCTGTACAATTTTTTTAATTCCGCTATAGAATAATAGTTGTCATTATCAGGATTGTAATTTCTTACGGAAACTAATGTTATACTAAGTAATAAAAGGATTATTAGAACTGATTTTTTTTTCATTTTTGGGTAATATTGACTTTCAAATCAAAGGAATTGCAAAATTATAAATTATTATTTTTTGATTACCATAAAATTTAATAATTTATCGAAATCCCACCATTGAAGTAAGTGCTTGCTTTTGTATTTAAATTGGCATAGTACTTTAAATGTTTGTTGTCTAATGCCGTTAATGTTTTATAATTTATAAAAAGTTGAAGTGTTTTTTTCTTAGGTAATTTGATATAATAATTAGCAACAATATTCGACTGTAATTTTGAAGTGCTATCATAAGCATGATCAGGAATAATCACATTATTTGCAAAAGAGGTATTTGATGAGGTGGGTACATATACCAGATCTTCGTTTAATGCAACATAATAATTCACACCAAATTCAAGGTTTAATTTGTTCTTTTCATTAACAAAAAGATCTTTATTAAATACTGCCTGAATTTCTAAAGTGTTTAATTTTTTATTTGTGTTGCCTAATAAATCAATGTATTTATGTTTAGCATAAGCACCAATTAGTTCAAAATTATAAATTACACGATCGTTTTCTTTTTTAATAATCCCGCTACTAAGTTGCAAACGATCTAAATTCATTCTGTAATTTTGCCCGTTTTCTGCCACCGAAAAATTATCTCCCTGACCAGCACTATATTCTAATTGTAGCTTATAATCTTTAGACGCTCCGTCGTGATAATAATTCAATTTTGCAGTATTCGAATAAAAGCGATAACGGTACTGTTTTAAATCTTTTTGTATGTAAACATTACCATTAGCATCTTTTCTGTATAAATCCTCCATTGATTTGTTGAATTTATAGGTCACACCCAAACTGTTTCTATCATTCTGAAATTGGTATCCCAAACCAAAATTTTTATCAATTGTATTATAGATATACTTATTATAAGACGAATTAAAAACTACACGACCATATCCAGAAGAAAAAGTAGTGAATGTTTCTGGATAAGCAGGAGCATTTTGGGTATCATCGACGTAATCGATATCACCTGTTTCTGTTTTTTTTGACATTCCTACAGAACCAAACACACGATGATCTTTGTAAACATAACCGCCATGTAATTCTCCTCCATATTTACTCAGCGCAACTTGTGGGCGAGGGTCAATTTTTCGATAATTTTTACTATTGATATAAAAAACAGTTGCTCCCAACAATATATTATTTTCTAATTGATAAGATACACCTCCATTTAAGTTGTAATTTTGAATTTCCCAATTTCCTTTCTTTGGTGCGAAAAAATAATTAGGAGAAAGTACGTTCTGATTTTCCGTACGCTCTGTTGTAAGGTTATATCCTAAACCATCTTCACGTATTTGATTGTAAATAAAATTTCCAAAAAGTCGTAATCTAGGTTTTATATTGAAAATTCCATGTGTTGAAAATGAGTACTTTGTTGCCTTTTCAGCAGTTTGTACACGTTTAAAAGGCATTAGCTTTTGCTCAAAATCAATTTGAGTTTGTGTAAAATCACTTAAATTATGAGAGGTGAAGAAGAGGGGAGTTTCAAATAATTGAACCCCAATATCATTATAGAATGAGTTTTGATTGACCAATAGACTATCTTTAAGTTGTGCTTGTACAGTACAACTTAACAGTAGTAAAAAAAATAATATTGCTTTTTTTGAAATCATTTTTAAGATTCTAACTTGTTTAAAAAATAAAACTAACACGTTGTTATTTTATTCCTTTCTTTATAATTTAGTTTGCGAAACCTCTAGGATTTGCCATAGGCAATTTTACAAAGTCATTAGCCGAATTATTACTGTCTTCTAAAATTCTGCGACCGTTAACAATGCTTTTAGTCTTTCTAATAACAGATTGCGAGTTAAATGCAGCATCACAATTCGTGAAAGAAGCATCTATTTCTGAAGGCAACATTTTTGGTCTTTGAGAACTAGGGTTAAAATTTTGTAAATCAACACCATCTATAATATCCTTTGTTGGTATTTGCAGAAAGAATTTAGTTTTACTATCTATTGTAGTTATTGATGGATCTGAGTAATCTGAAAATTTATTTAAATCATCAGTACGAAATATAATAAAACTATCTCTCCCAGGATTATCGATTAAGAAATCTTGATTACCGCTATCGTATCCAGCACGACCCCAATAGCCAATTTCCATATCCTTAACAGCTGGATTTTGAATATCATAACGATAAACATCTTTCCCTTTTGACAAAAGATAATCCCCTAAATACACTTCAAAATCAGCATCACTTAAATCAATAGTTAAATCTGGATTTTTCACACTTACAGGAATACCAGTATTATCAACTAAAGGAAATTTATGATTAATTGCCGTTTGAGCAATAACAATACTTTCTCCAGCTTTTATGGGATATTGCGTTCCAGAACCAGGAATTCTTATAACATAATCGGCATAAACATTTTTTGTATTCGCATCAGATCCAGATGTCATACCAATTGATTTACTCCAGTCATACTGACCGTTTGCTAATGTAAAAGAGCTTTGGATAGTATTTATTTTACCATAAAGCTGACCAATATATAAACCATCAGCATAAATTACTTCGTTAGAGTTATTATAGATTTCAATAAACTGATCGCGAAATGATGCACCTTGTGATGCATGAGAACCAGCATAATAAATTTGTTTTATAACTAAATCTCCAATTCTTGCCGCTTTTAAATCAATATTGGTTGAGGTTATATTAGCGTTAATAGTTACATTTTCTTGTACCCCATTAAACGTCACCGTCTCAGTTGAAGGAACAAATTGAAACAAATCAGAAAACTCTTGACTTGTTAGCACTTTCGTTGCTGTTATATTATAAGTTCCTGGAAGAATATTTGTAAAACTAGCAATACCAGTAGTATTTGAAGTTGCTTTATAAGTATCTCCCGTGTTCGTATTCGTTAAAACGACATTTCCAGTATTGACAACTAAACCATTGTATTGATCCTTATCGTATTTTAAATTTACAGTAAAAGAAACTGGCTGTAAGTTAGCGCCACCTCCAAATTCATCATTGATAGTGCAAGAAAAAAAAGTAACTGCAATAGCAAATAATAGGATTATATTTTTCATAAAATTGAAGTTGTATTAAAATTTAAAATTGATATTCGATCTTGGTTCCAAAGGATAATTTCACCATGTCAGGTTTTATTCGTTGTTCATTAGTACCATTAACAAAGGCAATTTCTGTTTGTTTTAGATCTAAAAAATTATTGGCATAGAATGAAAATCTAAATCCATTAAGGAAATCTTTCGAAACTCGCAGATTAAAGTTATGATATACTTTTTGAAGCTCTCTGTCATAAACAGACTTTGTTTTCATAATATGTCCGTAAAGGGCAGTGTTGTTTTGATCTTCTTTAGGAATTAAAACCTTGTTTAAGTTCTGATCTAAATAGGCATACAATTCGTTGTCCTTACTATAATTATTATCGCTTATAATAAAATGCTCACTTCTAACTGCGATCACCATACCAATTTTAGGTAAATGGTAACTTATATTTCCTGATAAATTAAAACTTTTATAATTTTCATCATAAGGTTTATATAGGCCATATTTCTCGGGTGTTTTCGCATTTGTAGAGCGATAATAACTATCGACATCATTACGATTTGTCGTTTGTACGTAGATTCCATTAAAATCAAAAGAGATGTTTCTAATAAAAGTTTTATCAAAATTCATAAAAAACTCGACACCTCTATCTTTCGATATGTATTTGTTTACCAATTGTGTTTGTAAATAGTAAAAAGGCGAATATCCTGTAATTGTATAAGTAGGAGTCTGATTTCCGTTATAGTTAATTTGCAGATCAGCAACCTGACGTGTTGTAGGAACCTGCTGACTTGTAATTCCGTCATATAAATTATTATAAAACCCAGTAATGTTTACTGTAGCAAAAGGCAGTTTGTAATCAAAACCAATTTCTGAACGCAAACTTTTTGAAGGCTTTAAATTTTCATTATTAGGATAATCGATAAAAGTCTGAACAATCCCCAAATTATAATAACCTGGTAATCTGTAATCTCCTAAAACAGCATCATAATAGCGGGGACCAGTATAAACTTGATTTAAAGAAGGTGCTTTAGAGGTTAAACCAAAGCCTCCTCGAATCTTAAAATCATCCTGCGCATAAGAGGTGTTAATACGTGGCGCTAAAAAAGAATATCCGTATTGATTATCATAACGTAAACCAGCGTCAATGCTTAAAGCGCTTCGATCCCAATTTTTTACGATATTGTCTTCAGCGTAAAGTGAAAATTGATATTCAGCCAAAATATTATCAGCATAATTATAAGGTCGGAAAGCCTGTCCAGATCCACCATTTCCATTTGTAAAAGCGCCATCCATCGTTTCTGGGCTTCCTAAACGTCCACGACCTTTATTATCACTCATTCTAATAGAAGTTCCATAAGATATATTATGTATCCAGCTATCTGTAGAGATAGATTTATGTAAGTCGGCAGATAAAAAAGAAGAAATAGGAATACCTTCTACTGCTTTTATACTAGTATAACTAGGTGATGTATAGCTTCCTTCGTAGACTCCTTCGGTAGTACTTGTACCTACTATCGTTCCGCCAATATTTACTACTTTTGATTCAAAAGTGTTTTGCTCGCCATAAGAAAAATTGAAATTTACATCTAAATTATCAAAATAACTTTCCGAAAAATTTATTTTGAAACGGTTTGAAATCGAGAGGTCTTTCTTTTTATTCTTAACGATCTTATCATCTGTACCTTCAGCTTCATAATTAACATTGTCATTATTAAAACCATAGTCAACAGAAAATGAATTACGAATGTTTTTGTTGGCCCAACTCCACATCAAACTTGTATTAACACGATCATATTTCGTATAAGAAACGCGAGGCTCTGAGTTAGATTTAGTGTAATTTAGGCTAGCATTTAAAAAACCAAAATTATCACTGATTTTAAATCCTTTAGAAAAACCATATTCGCTAGTTCCATCTCTCAAAGAAGCGTAAATTTTAAAAGGGGATTGTCCTGCTTTCTGTTCAATCTTAATTAATCCTGAAGTCAAATCACCATATTTAGCTGATGGAATACCTTGAACTACTTCAATCTTTTCAATATTTCCTGTTGAAATCTGTCTTAAATCTGCTCCAAAATTCGCATTAGAAAAATAACCGTTAAAATCATTGGCTGAAGGATCCCCAAAACCAATTAAATTAGGAGAGAATGGACCTGCACCATTTGCCCCATAGTTACCCCCATAGGATTGCATATTTTCATTGTTTGAAATCGGTATTCCATCGACAACGACAGCGGTTCCAAAAGATTTGTTACCATATGCACTATTACTAATGGTATTTGGTCTTACTGTTCTAAAAGCAATGGTCTTAAACTCATTCATGTCAAAATTAGTAGTAGCCTGACCTGGTAATTGTTCTAAAACATCACTAAGAGAAAAAGCCTGTACCTGATTAATAGCTTCCCTTCCCAAGATAATCTCTGAGAAGTCTTTTCCTTTTCGGGCAGTAACAATAATTTCTTTTAACCTTAAATCATCATTTTCTAACTCTACAATTATAGGTTTCGAAACTTGTTCTTTAGTATATGCGATATTTTTTTCTTGTTTGCCCAATAAATGGAAATTCAAGTTAAATTGTTTGGTATCGTTTAATTTGATTTCAAAATATCCCTTTTCGTCAGTTATTGTCCATTTGTTCGATTCTACGTCCAAAACAGTAACACTTTGTAGCGGTTTTTGAGTTATGCTTTCAATAACATATCCTTTTATTAAGAGTTGCTGTGCTGAAATACTAGTGGTAATAAAGAGGAATAAAAAAACGAAATATCTCAATTTAAAGTGTTTTAAAATTTTTGCAAATGTAAAACTTTTAAATTTATTTAGACTTAGACCAAATAGCTTTGTTTGGTTCTTTTGCCTTTTTCAGGATTAAATTAGCAATGGAATTCTTGTTTGTAAAAATTTTCAGATATAAAAATGATGGCTTATTAAAGACTGAATCGAAGTTTCTTTCGCGTTTATCTTTCAGCCAGTTTTTTTACTTTTTTATTCATTGCTTCAAATCCTCGTCTGGTGTTATTATTCAGTATTTTTTTGAAGATTGGGACGAGAATACCAGTGAAATTTTCGTATTGTACAAGAGTCGTTGTGCCGTTTCCGTTGTTAGTAAGTTCAAAATTATGTTCTCCGTCAAAAAAACCTCTCATTATAAATATACCAAACCAACTTATTTTTTCGTTGACTTCAAAACCTGTAACTATCGCTTTAAACGTACTTGCTTTTACTTCCGGTGGCTCTATTCTAACTATAATTTTTTTTCCTATTTCAAAGTCACCTGTCAATGATGTAATAAACGGATTCCAATTAGGGTAGTTTTTAAAGTCAGTTAGTATTGCCCAAACTTTATTAGGAGTTGCGTTAATTACGATTTCGGTGTTTAATAAAAATGCCATTGTTGTTTTATTTGTTATTGTGTTTAATACAACAAAGGTCTTACGTATAACTGATTTTGCTCTTGACAAAAATCAAGAATTTAAGTCGATAGTTTTTTTCTAATCCTGCTAAAAGTTTCAGGCGTCATTCCAAGCATCGAAGCTATATATTGGAGGGGAATGTTATTAAATAAAATCTTATTGTTTTCAAAAAAATGAAGATATCTTTCTTCTGCCGACAAAGACAAATGATTCTGAATTCGACTTTCCATCATTGTTAGGCATTTAATCAAGAAAGTTCTTTCGAGTTTAGCCCAGTTAGGAACAAGACTTTCTATTTTAGTATAATCTTCTTTTGTAATAATAAACAGTTCTGTGTTTTCCAAAGCCTGAATTGTCCAATGTGAAGGACTGCTAAAAAAGAAGCTTGAAAAATCTGTACCAAAATATCCTGTTGTTGCTATCCATTGTGTAACCTCAATTCCGTTAGGGATTGTAAATATTCTTAAGAAACCAGATTTGATAAAACAAAATGTGTCACATATCCTTCCTTCCGTTAAGAGATACTCGCCTTTTTTTAAAGTTACCTGTTTAAAAAGAGAACTTACTGCGGTCAATTCGGAGGGCTGAATTATTTCAAAATGAGAATTTATATATTGTTCAAGTTCAGTCATAAGTTATAGAGGTGTTATAAAAATTGTGATTAACGGCAAAGCATTGCATTTTGAAAATAATCAAGAGGAGTGTCTGCCGAATACCTTTATCAAAGATAACAGAAGTTCTATTCATATAGGTGAAATTGGTTTTTAAGTAAAATAAGATATCTATCCTTGGGTAGCACTATTAGGTAATTATAAAAAGACATACTATATATAGGTGTAAGTTTATACTATATAGGTGTAAGTTTTATCAGGAGCTTAATCCCACTATACATTTCAATCTTTTATGTCGAACCCCGTCATAAAAGGATTTCCATTTCTATTGGGGCTAGGGTAGTAGGTTTTAAGAGTATTGAGTATTGATGAGGAGGTTTCGTATTATATTAAGGATGCCTAGAGAAGTAAGAGTTGGATAGTATATATAAAGGAAGGATTATTGTTTCTTATTGTATATAAGGAATAGAATTTACTTTGATTGTTGTTTTAAGGTATTGAGATGAGGTTTG